>JADILZ010000094.1 GCA_017695065.1 Candidatus Cryptobacteroides excrementipullorum | reverse complement strand
ATTGAACCAAAGAAAAAGACCGTATAAAGTATGAGGCACAATAAAGCAATCAACCACCTTGGCCGCAAGAGTGGTCACCGCAAAGCCTTGCTTGCAAACATGGCCACTTCTCTTATCATGCACAAGAGGATAGAGACTACTGTAGCCAAGGCTAAGGCGCTCAAGATGTATGTTGAACCTCTCATTTCCAAGTCGAAAGAGGATTCTACACACTCACGCCGCGTTGTATTCAGCTATCTGAAGAACAAATATGCTATCACAGAGCTGTTCCGCAATATCGCTCCAAAGATCGCGGACCGTCCGGGCGGATATACCCGTATCCTCAAGACAGGATTCCGTCATGGTGACGGAGCGGACATGGCTCTCATCGAGCTTGTCGATTTCAACGAGGCTGCTCTTGCCACTACAGTGAAGAAAGAGGCCAAGAAGTCAGGTACACGCCGCAGCCGTTCAAAAAAGGCTGCCGAGACGGCTGCTCCTGCTGCTCCGGCAGCAGAGACTGTTGCACCTGCCGAGACCCCTGCTGCAGAGGAGAACAAGGCAGAATAAGCAAGACTGGCAAACTTATAATGGAAGAAACCGGCCCGGAAACGATTCCGTGGCCGGTTTCTTTGTTGTTTCAAGAGGCTGTAGGGGAACAGTGCAAATCCGATGTGCAAATCAGTTGGCTGAGCAGGGGATGTGTCGTCAAAATTTCTAACTTTGCCACTGATAACATGACGGACGTCAATATAAATCGGACTTGACATGCAAAGAGAGAATTTCGGAAACCGCTTCGGTGTACTTGTGGCGATGGCCGGCTCTGCCATCGGGCTCGGGAATCTGTGGAGATTCCCTTATATGGTCGGGGAATATGGCGGGGCGGCATTTATTTTCGTGTATATTGTCTTTTTCTTCCTGCTGTGCCTTCCGATTCTCATTTCAGAGGTCATTATCGGACGCAAGAGCCAGACCAATGCATTCGGAGCGTTCGGGAAGCTGGCTCCCGGAAGCCCATGGAGATGGGTAGGTGCACTCATGGTGCTTACCCCTGTCATCGTGGTGTCGTACTACAGCGTGATAGGCGGGTGGTCAGTAGAGTATTTCATAAAGGCATGCATGATGGACTTTTCCGCGGGCCATGCTTCTGAGGCCGAGTTCGGGAACATGTTCGGGGAATTCATCACTTCCGTATGGACTCCGATTATATGCCATACGGCTTATCTGCTGCTTACTGCCCTTATCGTGGTGGCAGGGGTGAAAAGCGGCATAGAACGCTTCGGGAAGATAATGATGCCGCTCCTTTTCGTGATAGTCATAGTCATCGCTGCCCGCTCTGCCACCCTGCCTGGTTCAAGGGAGGGGCTGGAGTGGCTTTTCAAACCGGATTTTTCCAAGATTGACGCCTCTGTCTGCGCGGCCGCTCTCGGCCAGGGATTCTTTTCCCTGTCCGCAGGTTTCGGGATAATGCTCACATACGCGTCGTATATCAGCAAGAAGGAGAACATAGCGGCATCGTCCGCATATACTGCCGTCTCGGACCTCATATTCGCCATAATCGCAAGCTGTGCAATAATGCCGGCGGTATTCGCTTTCGGGCTTGACCCGGAGGAAGGCCCGGGGCTCGTCTTCGAGACCCTGCCGTACATATTCTCCATGATGCCTCTCGGCGGCTTAATCGCAGTGCTTTTCTTCATGGCGCTCATTGTCGCTGCCCTGACCTCATCCATTTCGCTTTATGAAGTGGGAGTGGCATACCTGATGGAAGAGAAGCACATGTCCAGGAAAAAGGCTTCGGTCCTGATATTCGTCGTCGCATGGGCGCTCGGGATACTGTGCTCCCTGTCTTTCGGGCCTCTTTCCGGGATGAAGCTATTCGGCAACACCCTGTTCAATTTCTTCGACAAGCTCTCCGCCAACTGGCTCATGCCTCTCGGGGCGCTGCTGATAGTCATTTTTGTCGGATGGCGCATGGGCAGGGCCGATGTCCGCGACGAGTTCACCAATGGTGGTACTCTCAAGGCCAACTGCCGGGTTTTCGGTGTCATATATTTCCTTATCAGGTTTGTGGCTCCTCTGGCAATCCTTGTGGTGTTCATATCCAACCTTGTCATGTGACGGATTCCCGTCAGTCCGCGGAAAAATGTTCGCGATGTAAGTTTTTTCCATGATTATGTAAGTCATCCTGCCGTCCGGGGTGTATCTTTGCCGTTGAAACATACTGTAACGTGAATTCGATGAATTTAAATCATTAAATTACATCGAATTACCTCTTTTCAGGAGCGGGCCGTGGCCTGCGACAGGTCCCCTGGCGAGGGGGAAGGAAGGGGGCGGCGCCCCTTAACAAGGGGCTGTCACCGTCAGGTGACTGGGGTTTAGACAGGATTTCTTCCAGAAATCCGACGGACTCCGGTCATTAAAGTTATGGTATTGAATCTTAGTTTAATATAATTAAAAGTAATTCGTCGGACTGACGTTATTATAGGGATATCTTCATGGTGCGCATGATCTGGAAGACAGTGCGTCTGATATTGCGTATGGCGTTGTCCCGGTCCATAGCTTCCTTGAGTGCCTGGGGTCGGGGGATGACCGGGAATACGGCTGAAAAGCCGCTGCAGTCCGGCCCTGGCCTGTCGGGGACGCTCCCTGTGATGGCTATGACTGGTATTCCTTTCTCTGTGGCGTGCTGAAGGACAGTGTATGGGATCTTTCCTCTGGATGTCTGGCTGTCAAGCCTTCCTTCACCTGTGATTATGAGGTCTGCGTCCCGTATCATTGTGTCGAAACCGACGGCGTCCAGTATCATCTCCGCCCCTGGGACGAGTTCCGCGCCGAGATAGGCTGCAAGAGCGCCGCCAAGTCCTCCTGCAGCTCCTGCACCTGCCAGGCCGCGTATGTCTTTTCCGCAGGATGAGAAGGTGATAGAGGCGAAGGATACCATCCCCCGGTCGAGTGCCTTTGCCATCCCTTTGTCGGCTCCCTTCTGCGGAGAGAAGATATATGCAGCCCCTTCCGGCCCGCAGAACGGGATGTCCACATCACACGCTGCCGTGAACCTGGAGGCCTTTATCTCCTCTGGCACACCGGATGTGTCCACTGCCGCTATGGCTTCCAGACTCTCTCCCTTCCCGTCGAGGAGCCTCCCTTCCTTGTCCGTGAACCTGAATCCGAGGGCAGTGAGCAGCCCTGTACCGGCATCGTTGGTGGCGCTGCCTCCGAGGCCTATCAGGAAGTGCCGGCACCCTTTCCCTGCGGCGTCTGCAATCATCTCGCCTGTACCGAAGGTAGATGTCTTCATGGGATTTCTCTCTGTCTCAGACAGAAGCGGAAGCCCGCTTGCGGCTGCAGTCTCGATGATGGCTGTGCCGCCGTCAGCTGTGATCGCATAGGCGGCCGTCACCGGTCTCATCAGCGGATCATGCACCTTAACACTGACTGTCCGTCCTCCCGTGGCCTTTAAAATCGCATCTGCCGTCCCTTCCCCGCCGTCTGCCACACATACACGGCAGACCGTGCAGTCCGGAAACACCGCATGTATTCCTTCGGACGCCGCTTCAGCGACTTCCTCCGATGTCAGTGAGCCCTTGAATGAATCTGATGCTATAACGATTTTCATGTTATTCCAGGCATGTGTGCGGCAAATGTAGTGAAATAACTTGAAACCTGGCCTCAATGTCCCTTTTCAACTCCTCCAGAAAACCTTTTTCCGTGTAAAGAATATCGTGACGGTCATCATAATGGCTGTGATGAACAGCCCTCTGAGGAGGCCGGCAGCCTGCGAAGTGCATGACAACCTGTCAATTACCGGCATGAGGCATGTCATCCTGAGGAGAGGTCCTGTGAGGAAGTTCGTGACGGTATATGCAATCATCGGATTCTGCCCGCACTCCGAGAGAAGGCGGGACTTCATTCCGTATCCGGTTTCAAGGAAGAGGAGAACCCCAGTAGTGATAGCTGCCATCCCGGATGTCGTGAGGAGGTAGGAAAGGTTGCAGTGGTCCTTGGTTATGCCTCCGTCAACCGGGTCGAAAATGATCCCTGCGACAAGCAGGATATATCCTGTCATTGCTATGTCGGACCAAAGCCTCTTTTTTCTGTACATCGCAGAAAAGAATACCGTGGCGGACAGAACGGTGACTGCAAGGTCCGCAGTCACGTGCCTCGTGAACAGTCCCCACAGCTGGAAAACGACTGTCAGCAAGGCGAGGACGGCGGTCCATGCTTCCGATTTCGCGCGGGCCGCTGATTCCGGTGTGTCTTTCCTTTTCCTGATCATGTCCCCGACGACGGAACCGGCTATGGCAACCATGAGGTACTGCAGGAATTTCCACTGGAATATCCATCCTGCTGACGGGAATGCCACGGCACTGAAGGCCTCATTGAATGCAGGAGAATAGGAGGATAGAGCTTTCACTGCTCCGATGGCAATGAAGACCAGCCACCTGCACATTATGGAGTCTTTTGTCAGAAGCCATATCAGGCCGCCGAAGAGGGCGACGTATGCAAGCACCATTATTATGATGTCACTGCTCTCTTTCGATACCCGGATTCCCAGACCGTAATGCATGACGGCCGCGAGGCCAGCCAAAAGGACAGCCCCGGAGATGTTCAGGAGCCTTCCGGCAGATTCCGTCCTGAAGCGGAACCTTGTCAGGGCGAGGAACATGGCGGCCCATGCTGCTATCATGAACAGGCTTGACGGGACAGTTCCGGCTTCAGCGCCTGGGACTCTGTAACAATTCCCGAGGACAATGCTGAATGCCGCAAGTATGGCGAACCTTTTCACAAGCGTGAGGCATATTTTCCATACGGGCTGCCCGGATTCTGCACGTTTGCCCAGCGCGAACGGGAACGCCGCTCCCATTGAGAAAAGGAAAAACGGGAATACGAGGTCCACCCAGGTGATTCCAGGTACGTCCGGCCTGAACACATAATCCGGCGGCGGCACCTGCGCATGGAACATCCATGCCGGAAGCCCCGCGTTCCAGCTGATGTTGGCACACAGTATCATTTCGAAAATCGCTATGCCCCTGAGCGTGTCGATGGAGAGGATGCGGGTTGAGGGCTGGTGAATCATAATTCCATGAGCCATCGGTCTTTTATATTTTGGGAAAACTATTCTGCAGGAGTAAGCCTGAGCATTATAACGCCATGTGCAGGGACCTTGAAACGGTAGCGGTCTTTCGTGTCCCCGATGTTCTTGTGTTTCCAGATGTCCCTTACGGTGTAAAGGTTGCCTGTGCAGTCCATCCCGATGTTGTCGAATCCCCAGAAATGGTAGTCGAATACCCATTCCTTGTCGTCCTTGTTGAGAAAACACAGGGCTGCGCCTCCGTCCGCAAGCTCTTTGACCCATGTCTCATGGTATTTCCCGGTCCTTTCGAACATCATTGCCTGTTTCCCGAGCCTGTCCTGGTCTATTGCGATGGCTTCCCTGTTTGTAAGTATCTCCAAAATTTTGGGGTCGGCAGACCTGAGGTCGTATCCGAAAATGAGCGGTGCGGAGAACATGCACCACATGGAGAAGTGCATGACATTCTCGTCGTATGTCAGATCCCCGTTCCCTACCTGCAGCATGTCCGGGTCATTCCAGTTCCCCGGGCCGGAATACGGCCATAATGGGGCCATGCGGTCTATTATCGAGAAAATACTCGCGCCTCCCCAGTAATTGTCTCCTTCGCATACGGCTACAATGTCAGGGGAGATGCGCCACATCTGCCCTATGCCTTGGCCCCATTCCCAAGGTTTGTTGTCACCCCACTCGCAGATAGACAGGACAATCGGATGCCCTGTCTGACGTATTGCGTCGCTCATGATGTAGTAGGCTTCACGGGCGTTTGCCCCGTTGTTGTTGCACCAGTCGTATTTGAGGAAATCCACTCCCCATTCTGCATACGTGGCAGCATCTATGTATTCGTATCCACGGCTGCCCGGCCGTCCTGCACAGGTCTTTGTCCCGGCGCATGAATATATGCCGAATTTCAGCCCTCTGGCGTGCACATAGTCTGCAAGTGCTTTCATTCCAGACGGGAATTTCTTTTCATCCGCCACTATTCTGAATGAATTGTCCCTGCCTGTCTGCCAGCAGTCGTCCACGTTAAGGTATGTGTAGCCGGCATCCCTGAGCCCTGTGGATACCATCAGGTCGGCGATTTCCTTTATCTTGTCTTCGTCTATGTCCCTGTGGAAGCAGTTCCAGCTGTTCCATCCCATAGGAGGTGTGCTGCACAGTGTGTCTGCAACGGCCTGGGCATTTGCGGATACGGCAGCGAGGATTGAGAAAAACAGTATGATTATTTTCATTTTATTCCGATATTTTTACTTTACATGAATATGTGTTCCCGAATCTGTCTGTTACACGTACTTCTGCAGGGCTTCCCGGACATTCGGGCTTTGCCCTGAAAAGATGTTGTGTCTTTGTTGGATATACATATGAGTGCTTGAGCCTGCTCCGGTCCGAATATGCGGTGACTGCTTGCGGGTCAGTGCCTTCAAACTGTTCCATGTCGCATATCTTGATCCCGTTTTCAAAATATTCCACTTTCCACTGCGGGTCGTAGTCCCATACGTTTGCCACGACATACCCTCCAAGTTCAGTATAATCGTCAGGGGAATAGACTTTCATCTGGAAGTCTGTTCCGTATCCTGTGCTCTTGTATTTCCACGTGATGCTGTTTCCTGAAATCCTGAATACCTTGTATCCTGCAGGCGTACCGTCCGTACATATCGGGCCGCACCACCATGCCCCGCTCAGAGCCGCGATATTATGCTCGAAGATCCTTGGTCCAATGACCTGGTTGGTGGAAGTGTGCATATGCCCTGAAATGATCTGGGCATTGTATGGACTGAGGATGTCATAGAGGGCTTTCTTGTTTGCAAGGCGGGTAGATATTTCACTATAGTCGAACCTTTCCCTGTCCTTTGGTGAGAGGGTTGTGGGGATGTGTAGCGCGACGAATACTGTGGTTCCTTCGGGAATGTAGGACAGGTCCTGCTCGAGCCACCTGAGCTGCTTCTCGTCGAGGTAGCCTATGTAGAAATAGTCCCTTCCGATGAAGAAGTTGTCGTTAAGCATCACATAGTGTATGTCTCCGACATTGAAAGAGTAATATGCCGGCCCATATACCTTTTCGAATTCCGCTGTCGATGTTTCGTGTGACCTGCCCCAGTTTTTCATGTCGTGGTTGCCTGGGATATTCCGGAAAGTGACACCGCTCCGGTTCATAATGCGGTTTATCTTTCCGTAGAGCGGATGGTCGAATGACACGATGTCCCCGCAGCATATACCTACGGTCTCCACAGGCAAGGATTCCCTGACAGTCCCGGCGATATCTTCTGCTGCTGCCTCAAGGAGAGGGAATTCCGTCGAATCGTAAACCTGCTGGTCAGAGATCACTACGAGGTTGTGCCGCCTGTCATCCGATTTTTTCCTGCTGAGCAAGAAATCGTATCCGTCATTTTTTTCGGAAACAGGCAGGAAGAAATCCACTGTATTGTCCTTGACAGGGGAAGAGTAGCCTGCCGGAGTGCTTATGAATACGAACGTGGCATCCTCGTCAGTGTCTATAGTGTATTTGCCGTCTGCATCAGTAATGACAGTCCCGGTGCCGTCGGAGACCACTACGCCCGCGACACCTTTTCCCTCGCACAGGACTCTGCCGGATATATCCTTAGCAGAGGAAATGCTGCCTGCCATGATGGCTGTAATCAATATAGTTGCTGTCTTTTTCATATTCTGATATCTTTTCTTTCCGCTGGTCATTTTTTTATGAACCTGACTGCACAACCTCCGCTTGTGGCCAGGTGCATTGGAAGTATGTCTCCGGAGTCCACACTCCTTTCTTCATACCTGAATGCAGTCGGGGCGGTCTTCCAGTCCGCCTCCTCTCCGTCTGCGTATATCTGTGCCGTATATTCTGCGTCCGGGTCAAGGAAGTCGAGCTTTACGGATATGTCCCTGGCGTTCTCGTCAGTGATGGCTCCGAGATACCAGTCTTCCGAATCCCGGTCTCTGCGGGCCGTGACGATATAGTCTCCTATGGAGGCGTCGAGAACATGGCTCTCGTGCCAGTCGCACGGTACATCCCTGATGAAATCAAACGCCTTCTTCCCCTCATAGCTTTCAGGAGCATCGGAGGCCATCTGCAGCGGGCTGTATATCACCACATAGAGGGCGAGCTGTTTGGCCAGGGTGGTGTTCACCCTGCAGAACGGATATTTCGGGTTCTCGAAATCGAATGTCCCGAATGTGAAGTCCATCGGGCCTGCGAGTCCGCGGATGAAAGGTATTACCGTGGTGTGTTCCGGGGTGTTGCCTCCGTCCTTTTCCCAAGCGTCATGCTCCTGTCCCCTTACGGCCTCGTGTGTCATGAGGTTCGGCCAGGTCCTGCTGACACCAGTCGGCATGGCCGGCTCGTGCTCGTCTATGCATATTCTGTATTCCGCCGCCTTTTCCACTATGGCGTGGAGACGGTTCACTCCGTATTGTCCGTCATGCTCTTCTTTTCCGTCGATGAGTAGGTTTACGTTTCCTGTCTTGACGTAGTGCATCCCGTAACGGCTGTAAAGTGTGTATGCTTCGTCTATCTGGCTGAAATAGTGGTCGAGGTTGGCTGCTGTCTCGTTATGGATTATCATCTGCACTCCTTTGCTACCGGCGTACTTCATCACTGTATCGAAATCATAGTCCGGATATGCTTCAGTGAAGCTGAAATTCTCGCTTGTCTTCATCCAGTTCCCTTCCCATCCTTTGTTCCATCCTTCGACCAGGACTCCGGCGAAACCGTTTTCCGCCGCGAAATCTATGTAGTGCCTGGTGAGTTCCGTATTGGCTCCGTGCCGCGGACCGTAGTACCATGTGTATTCGTCTTTATGCAGTACCCACCAGATGCCGACATATTTCCCGGGCCTGATCCATGAGGTGTCTTCTATCTTGCATGGCTCGTTCAGGTTCAGCATTATCCTGGATTCCATCAGCCCGCCTGGCGTGTCAGAGATTATCATGGTCCTCCACGGGGTCTTGAACGGGGCTTCAGCATACACTTTTGTCCCGTCTGACCATGGCGTGAGCTCCGCTTTCAAGGTGGTGGAGTCCAGCGGTACGAGATTCATCTTCGCGTAGTCGAGAAGCGCGGCTTCATGTATCGCGTAAAACCGCCCGTCGCTCCCTTCTATGGTAAAAGGTGTATACGCGGTGTCTATCTGTGTGAAACCGGTCTTTTTGCCGTATCCTTCATAGTACGGGTCTTTCCTGCTTATCCACCATGCTTTATGAGGCGATCCGAACCTGAATTCTGTCAGTTCATCCATTATGGCGAAGTCATTCAGGTTCTCCTGCTCGGGAAATTCGTACCTGAACCCGAATCCGTCGTCAAATACCCGTATCCGTATGTCGAGCCTGCGGTTTGGGGAGGCTTTTTCCTGCAGGTGGACAGTCATTTCGTTGTGGCGGTCGCTGACAAACCTGGATTCTCCCCAGACCTGCTCCCAGACCGTGTCTGTGCTTGCCTTTTCTATCGACTCTATCCTGAATCCCGATTCGAGCGGTGCCGCGTCTTTCAGGGTGAAACCGAGCGCCGAGTTCTCGATTACCGTTTCCCCGTCTTTGCTCACTTCATAAGTCGGCCTGCCTTCCTTGTCGAGGTCAATGCGGAAAGATATGCTCCCGTCCGGGGAAGATACCGAACTGCCGGCGCATGAGCTTAACAGCGCCGCGGCATAGAATAAAGCGATAACTGATCCTGTTTTCATCTTCTATTATATAATAGGTATAATGGGTGATTATTTCTTTAAAAGTCCTGCGGGTGAATCCTATGTTATTTTGTATCGGCAAATATAGTATTTAAAATTACATTAACAAATAGGATGAATAAATAAATATTTTTACTAATATTGCAAAAAATTAATAAGATTAAATAAAAATATAATGTCTAAATTGTTTAAAGTTCTGATCACAATTGCGGCTGTCTCCGGTCTTGTTTCATGCCGCACAGGTGATGATTCTGCAGTGAGGGCTCTGGCGGAACGTGTTATTCCTGAATATGCCGATATGTTCATTTTCGAACATCTTGAAGATACTTCGGACTGTTTCGAACTTGAGTCGAGAGGACGGAAAATTGTGGTGAGGGGCAATGACTGCAACTCTATGGCCGTAGGGCTTAACTGGTATCTCAAGAATTATTGCATGACCACTGTCTCGTGGTATCTTTCCGATCCGGTTGAGATGCCGTCAGCGCTTCCTTCTGTAAAGGAAAAGGTGAGGATAAAGGCAAGGACGCAGGAGCGTTTTTTCTTGAACTACTGCACATTCGGCTATACAATGCCATGGTGGAAATGGGAAGAGTGGGAGCGGTTTATAGACTGGATGGCCTTGAACGGAGTCACTATGCCGCTTGCGATCACCGGGCAGGAAGCCGTATGGCAGAAAGTGTGGCAGAAGCACGGGCTGACGGACGAGCAGATACGATCTTACTTTACAGGACCGGCTCACTTGCCATGGCACAGGATGTCGAACATAGACCGTTGGCAGGGACCGCTTCCTCAGGAATGGATAGATTCACAGGCGGACCTTCAAAAAAAGATTGTAGCCCGGGAAAGGGAGCTTGGCATGACTCCTGTCCTGCCGGCATTTGCAGGGCATGTGCCTGCTGAACTGAAGGAGATATATCCGGATGCGGAGATGACCAGGGTGAGCTACTGGGGCGGATTCGCTGACGGGTACAGGTGCACATTCCTTTCACCGATGGACTCACTTTTTGCTGTGATTCAGAAGGACTTCCTTGAAGAGCAGACCAGAATGTTCGGCACTGACCATATCTATGGAGCAGATCCGTTCAACGAAATCGATTCCCCGAGCTGGGATCCGGAGACTCTTGCAAGCATGTCATCCCATATATACGGGTCCATGTCAGCCGCGGACCCGGATGCCAGATGGCTCCAGATGGGCTGGCTTTTCTATGCCGACCCGGTGCACTGGACACAGGAGAACATCAGTGCTTTTCTCGGTGCTGTCCCTGAAGGGCGGCTGATAATGCTCGACTATTACTGCGAATTCACGGAGATATGGAAACAGACTGGGAAATTCTATAGACAGCCTTATATATGGTGCTATCTCGGTAATTTCGGCGGAAATACGATGCTTGCCGGTAATTTCCATACTGTCAGCACGCGTATTGAAGATGCTTTCTCTGACGGCGGGGAAAATCTCTATGGTCTCGGATCCACTTTAGAGGGGTTCGGTGTGAACCAGTTCATGTATGAGTATGTCCTTGACAAGGCGTGGAGTACAGGCATGACAGATGCTGAATGGGTTGAAAAACTTGCGGACAGGCATGCAGGATGTCAGGACGAGAATGTCAGGGAGGCCTGGAAAGTGCTGACTGACAGTGTGTATGTCGATTATTCCGTTACAGGGAATGCTTCCCTGACCTGCGCTCATCCGTGCATGGAAGGCAATTGGCTGTGGACCACGAGGCATGACCGCGGGTACAGTCTGGAAAACCTGCTCAGGGCGTGGGGGCTGCTGCTTGAGTCCGGCTCGGACAGGGACGCTTATCTGTTCGATGTGGTGAATGTGGGAAGGCAGTACCTCGGGGATATCTTCTTGTCAATGAGAGACAGTTTTGCCGCAGCATACAGGGCCGGCGACCTGGCAGGTGTGGAAAAGTACGGGGAGAAGATGCTCGGGATTTTCGATGATATGGAGAGGCTTGTGGCCTGCCACAGATCCTTTTATCTGTCCACATGGATAGAAGCCGCGAGAGGATGGGGGCAGACTGAGGAGCAGAAGGATTATTATGAGAAGAACGCCAGGACCCTCCTTACGGTCTGGGGTGACAGTCCTGCACTTACCGATTATGCCAGCAGGTCCTGGACGGGGCTGATCTCCACATACTATAAGGCGAGGTGGCAGATGTTCATAGAGGATGCCATGCAGGCTGTAAAGGAGGGGAGGCTGTTTGACCAGAAGAAATTCGATGAACGGATTCATGAGTTCGAACGTTCCTGGACCGAGCCTTCGTATGTCGTTGAATTTTCGGAAGGCGGCGATGCCGTGGGGACGGCGAAGGAAATTTATGCAAAGTACAATTCAGAGAAACGATAATCCAAAATATAAGATTGCTTATGAACGCCAAAAGTATCATGATGTCTGGGAGATTACGGGCCTTTTTCATGGGGCTTCTGTCACTCGCTGTAGCTTCCGTATTGTCTTGTTCGCCTGAAAATGCTGAGAACGGCCCATCGGATACAGACAAGGATGATTCTGAGGAGCCTTCTTCGCCTTTATCTGAAAGTCTTATAATGGATGTTGTATTCCGTCGGGACGGGACGGCGGAAGATTTGTCTGCAAATGCCAATACTGTCAAGTCAAGTCTTGGCAGTACTGTGCTTGTGTATTATAATGATGCGTTCGAGGGTTATGTCCCGAGGTTTTACAATACAACCGGCGAAACTCTGAATTCCGGATTCTATAAAGCGGAATATCTTGCTGACAGGGCATTCAAGGCGGATATGCAGAAGGATTTACCATCGAGACAATGTTTGTACCGGTAAATGCCCCGGATGGAAACCGTATGTCCGTTTTCTCGTCTGTTGAAGACGGCGGGGCAGGCCTGTCTGTGGCATCTTCAGCTCAGGGGAATGAGATTATATTTGAGCTTTATACCGGACAGGAGTCATCGCCTCGCATGGTTACATTGAGGAGTGGGGTAGTCCCGGAAAAAGGGAAGGCATATCATGTAGTCGGTGTCTGGGATAAAGAGAAGGAGACGGCAAGGCTTTATGTAAATGGCGAATTGACATCTACTTTCGGAACTTCAGGGGATTTTGTCTTGCCTGAAAATCCAGTCAATCAATGGTTCGGGATAGGTTGTGATGCTGGAACATCTTCAAGGGGGCAAGACCCTTTCATAGGGGATGTATTCCTTGCGAGAGTGTATTCACAGCCTGCCGACGATGCTCAGGCTGCTGCTTTATGGTCGGATGCGGACAAGGGGGTAGCCGGGTCAGTCATTTCAATAAACGATGTCATGCTTTTCCCTACGTGTGCTGTCGGGCCGGGCTTTAAGTATATGGTGCTCGGTACGGGATTCCAGGATGGGGATGCAGTGAAAATTGTACCGGTATCTGATATGGACAACCCTGTCGAAGTAGAAGGGGATGTTTATGACGGACATATTTCAATTTCCATCCCTGACGGGATCACCACGGGGAATTATAGTTTTTATATTGTCCGTAACGGGGCGGAAGCTCCGCTTGGCGTTGCAAGGCTGGAACTTTCAGACAATCCTGTGCCGCTTTCTGCCCCTCGGGTTATTGCTCATAGGGGATACCATACTCTGTCCGGAGTGCCGGAGAACTCCATTGCGGCGTTGAAGGCAAGCCAGGAACTGGGCGTATATGGCTGTGAGACGGATGTCTGGATTACTACTGACGGTGTGCTTGTCATTCATCATGACGGTGTTCTCTCCGGGATGACTTTGCAGGACTGTACATACGAAGAAATAAGGAATCTGAAGCTGTCCAATGGTGAGACTTTGCCGCTTTTGAGCGACATGCTTGAGCAGACCCGTACAGGAGGAGACACCAGACTCATTATAGAGATAAAGGAACACAGTACGGATGAGCGTAACGCTTTGGTGACTGATGCCATTCTGAAGATGGTGGAAGACATGGGGATGGAAGATCATGTCGAATACATCTGCTTTGACAGGGATGTCTGCCGCAGGATTGCTTCTGCTGCTCCGGACGCTATGGTCGGGTATCTTACAGGGGATTTTGAACCTGCCGATTTGGCTGAAGAAGGTATTATGTGTATCGACTATCCGTTTTCCACTTTGAATATAAACAGATATATGGTAGCTGACGCCCATGGCTTGGGGATGAAGGTGAACATCTGGACCGTCAATTCGGATGAGGATATGCTGGCTTCCATCGCGTTGGGTGTTGATTACATCACTACCGACTATCCTGACAGGCTGATGGAAATATATGAAATGATGGAGGAATAGTGTCCGGCTCTATTCCGCAAAATACTCCGTCTTCAGCCAATAGGCATAGATAGGGTCTTGGAACGAGATTTCGCCGGCCTTGCTGTCCAGTATGTCATTCTTGATAAGGGCTGCCTTTGAGCGTGCTGCGGAAGTTGCTGAAGATATTCTGTAGCGGTGCATCACTTCGGTCGAACTGAGGGCTTTTTCACCGGCAATAAAGGCTTTGAGGAAGTTCAGCTGCTGTGTGGTAAGTGTCTCGGTGATTGTCACAAACAGCAGACTCAACTGCTCCACCAGTGCCGTGTGTGCTTCGCGCACAATATCAACGGTACATACATCCTTTGTCCTGAGCCATGACAGCTGTGCCAGCTGCTGCGCGTAGTAGGGATGGTTGTCCACGAGCTTCACGATCATGAGGCTTGCGTCATCGCTGATGCTCTTGC
>JADILZ010000018.1 GCA_017695065.1 Candidatus Cryptobacteroides excrementipullorum | reverse complement strand
ACGAGAGGACCGGGTCGGACGGACCACTGGTTTACCGGTTGTGGCGCCAGCTGCACCGCCGGGTATCCAAGTCCGGTCAGGATAAGCGCTGAAAGCATCTAAGCGCGAAGCCGTCTCCGGGATGAGACATCACAGGGCCGTGGGAGACTACCACGTAGATAGGCAGGAGGTGTAAAGGCGGAGACGTCAAAGCCGACCTGTACTAATAGCCCGGGAACTTCGGAGTGTGGAAGGTTTATCTCGTTGGTCTCTCTCAGAGATATACTGCGGTGGCTATAGCGGCGGGGAACTACCTCTACCCATACCGAACAGAGAAGTCAAGCCCGCTTGCGCCGATGGTACTGCCCCACCAGGTGGGAGAGTAGGCAGCTGCCGCTTTTGATACAGGGTCCCGTGAATGTGACATGCATTCACGGGACTCTTTTTTTTCTTTCATCCCTGCGGGATCTCAGGCTGCCTCTAAAATTGCATTAAATCATGCGGATTTTGGGATTTATGGAATATATTTGCAGAAAACAGACACTAAAATGAGAATACCGTCCATCTCCCCACTGGCAGCATTATGTATTCTGGCTTTTGCTTCGTGTGAAGCAGGTACCGGTGAGAAAAACTTTTACATTGAAAAGGCGGAGACTGTCATGCAGTCCATTTATTCGTGCTATTCTGTTCCTGGAACGTTCCTTCTACGTGAAAACTACCCTTTTGATGACCGTTACAGTGCCGGCTACCTTGCATCTGATGAACAGGCGTCAGTGCCAAATCCCTATTCGTATTTATGGCCTTTTTCCGGGACGCTTTCGGCAGCTACCGCTATAATTGAATCTGATCCTTCCTATCTTGATACCCTCTCCGGCCGGGTCTTGCCCGGTCTGGAGGAATATTATGATGTGAAACGAGAGCCGCATGCCTATTCGTCATATATTAAGTCAGCATCTTCTTCTGACAGGTTTTATGATGACAACATCTGGCTCGGGACAGACTTTACCGACCTGTATCTTTCTACTTCTGAACGGCAGTATCTCGAGAAGGCTGAGATGATATGGCGCTTCGTTGAAAGCGGGATTGATGATGTGCTCGGAGGAGGGATATACTGGTGCGAACAGAAAAAAGGGTCCAAGAATAGCTGTTCCAATGCTCCGGGGTCGGTTTTCGCCTTGAAACTTTACAAGGCTACGGGGAATCCGTATTATCTTGAACAAGGGAAAATGCTGTATGAGTGGACCAGACGGACACTTTTGGATACTTCGGACTTCCTTTATTTTGACAATATAGACCTTTCCGGAAAAATCCAGACCTGGAAATTCGCATATAACAGCGGCCAGATGGTCCAGGCAGGGGCTCTTCTTTACGGGATAACCGGTGAGGATTCATATCTTGAGGACGCGAAGAAGACGGCAAGGTCATGCTATGACTATTTCTTTGAGGATTATGCGGCTGATGATGGCAGTGCTTTCCGCATCATGAAGGCCGGCAATACATGGTTCAATGCCGTTATGCTCCGCGGATTTATCGAACTTTACCGCGCGGACGGCGACATCACATATTTGGATGCTGTGCGCAGGTCCATTGACACTGCATGGGAGAAGTCCCGTACCGGGGAGGGGCTTTTCAGTGATGATTGCAGCGGACGGAAGACAAATGAGACCAGGTGGCTGCTTGTCCAGGGAGCCATGGCAGAGATGTATGCCCGTATGGCCGCTGTCTATCCGGATGCAAGATGAAATCTATAATATTCAATCATAAACAAATAAGACAAAAGTATGCAGAAATTCATTTTACCTTTTCTTTGTGCCGGAGTCGCCGGGACTTTGAACCTCTCGGCGCAGGAGTACAAATCTCAGAGGCCGGCTGAAGAAGACCGGCTTTTCCGCTCCGAGGCTGTAGAAGCCAGGATTATTGAGGTCTGTGACCTTCTTAGCAATCCTCGTCTGGCGTGGATGTTCGCCAACTGTTTCCCTAATACTTTGGATACCACTGTCCATTTCCGCAAGGACGAGAATGACGGCATGGATGATACTTTTGTATATACCGGTGATATCCATGCCATGTGGCTCAGGGATTCCGGTGCACAGGTATGGCCTTATGTCCAGCTTGCGAATGAGGACGAGGCCCTGCGCCGGATGATCGCGGGTGTCATCAACAGACAGTTCAAGCTCATTAACATTGACCCTTATGCCAATGCTTTCAATGACGGTCCGACAGGTGGGGAGTGGATGAGCGATGTCACCGAAATGGATCCAAATGTCCATGAGAGAAAATGGGAGATAGATTCCCACTGCTATCCTATTAGGCTGGCATACGGGTATTGGAAGGAGACCGGGGACACCTCTGTTTTCGGGGATGTGTGGATCCAGGCTATAAAAAACATACTCAAGACATTGAAAGAGCAGCAGAGGAAAGATGGACTTGGCCCGTATTATTTCATGAGGAAGACTGAGCGTCAGCTGGATACAAAATGCTGCAGCGGATATGGAAATCCTGTAAATCCTGTGGGCCTGATTGTCTCGTCCTTCAGGCCATCCGATGATGCTACCACATTTGATTTCCTTGTGCCTTCGAATTTCTTCGCTGTGACATCCCTCAGGAAAGCCGCCGAGATTCTCACGACGGTCAACAAGGACAGGGAACTGGCCGGAGAGTGCCGCGCACTTGCTGACGAGGTGGAGTCCGCCCTCAGGCAATATGCTGTTGTGGAGCATCCGAAGTACGGGAAGATCTACGCTTTTGAGGTGGACGGATTCGGTAACACATATCTTATGGATGACTCCAATGCCCCGAGCCTCCTCTCGATGGCATATCTCGGTGATGTGGATGTGAATGACCCGATATACCAGAATACCCGCAGATTTGTATGGAGCGAGGACAACCCTTATTTCTTCAAGGGTACGGCAGGTGAAGGCATAGGCGGGCCGCATGTGGGTTATGACATGATATGGCCGATGAGTATAATGATGAAGGCATTCACTTCAAGTGATGATGCAGAGATTAAATGGTGCGTAGAGACTCTGATGAAGACTGATGCAGGTACAGGCTTCATGCATGAGTCATTCCACAAGGACAATCCGGAGAAGTTCACCAGAGCATGGTTCGCATGGCAGAACACCCTTTTCGGTGAACTCATACTCAAACTCATAGATGACGGCAAACTGGATCTCCTTAACAGTATAACAGTAGAATAGCATACAATGAAGACAAGGTATCTGTGTTTTTTGTTGATTCTCTTGGGTACGGCATCCCGGCTGGCTGCATCGGATGCCGTGCCTGTCCCGAGACCTGAATACCCGCGTCCACAGTTTGTCAGGGATGAATGGGTGAACCTTAACGGGACATGGAGTTTTGAATTTGATTTTTCCCGCTCCGGTATGGATAGAAAACTGTATGAAAGCAAAGGATTTGACAATGAGATTCTTGTCCCGTTCGCACCGCAGAGCGGGCTTTCCGGTGTAGGGTTCAAGGATTTCATCCCGGAGATGTGGTATCACAGGGTCATCTCCATACCTGAAAACTGGAAAGACAGGAATGTCATACTCCATTTCGGTGCAGTGGACTATATCGCTTCAGTGTATATAGACGGGCGGATAGCCGGGAGACATTGGGGCGGGTCATCCTCTTTTGATATCGATATAACAGATATGGTGATGCCAGGACAAGAACATGACCTTGTCGTGAGGGTGGAGGACGATGAGCGTTCCGGCCAGTATGCAAAGGGGAAACAGTGCGGGAGATTTGACTCTTTCGGGTGTGAATATACCAGGACAACCGGGATATGGCAGACAGTCTGGATGGAGCCGGTCTCCGGGACAGGACTCAAGGATATATATGTCATCCCTGACCTTGACCAGAGCCGTTTTATAATCGAGCCTTCATATTACGGACTTTCCAGTGGGCAGAAGCTCAGGGTAAGGGTGCTTGACGGTGACCGGGTTGTCAGCAGCGCTGTCGTACCTTCATCTGCCCAGAGCTATGCCGAGCTTCCGGTAAGGAAAGCCAGGACATGGTCTCCTGAATCTCCGTTCCTGTATGGAATAGAGCTGGAAGTGATTTCTGCAGACGGGTCCGTGACTGACAGGGTGCGCTCCTATGCCGGGATGCGTAAGATACATATTGAGGGTAACAGGATATATCTCAATAACGAGCCGGTCTATCTCCGTTTTGTACTTGATCAGGGCTTTTACCCCGACGGTATCTGGACAGCTCCTGATGACCAGGCCCTGAAGCGTGACATAGAATTGTCCATGGCAGCAGGATTCAACGGGGCGCGTCTTCATCAGAAAGTGTTCGAACCGCGTTTCCATTACTGGGCTGACAAACTCGGATACCTCACGTGGGGTGAATCTGCAAGCTGGGGAGCAAACGTAAACAACCCATTGAGTGCAAGACATTTCCTGACAGAATGGGAAGAGACAGTCGTGCGTGACAGGAATCATCCTTCCATTATTGTATGGACTCCTTTCAATGAAACATGGGAGCATCCTGAGGACCGGGAGGCGGCCAGAGAGGCGTGCCGTATGGTTTCTGACGTGTATAAGCTTACAAAGAATCTCGATTACCGTCCTTGTCATGACGTGAGCGGGAATTACCATGTAATGACAGATATTTTTTCTGTCCATCAGTACATGCAGGATCCGGAAGAGTTGCGTGGCTGGCTCGCCCCTGAGAACGGACTTGTGAGGCAGGCCGACTTGGAGCACAGGGAGACAGAATACGGGGGCCAGCCTTATCTTGTGGATGAATATGGCGGTATAAAATGGGTTGCCGGGCGCGAATATTCTGAAATATCATGGGGATACGGTGACGCTCCCAAGACTCTGGAGGAGTTCTACAGGAGGCTTGAGGGGCTTACGGATGTCATCCTCGGTTATGGGCATATCTGCGGATACTGTTATACGCAGCTTACTGATGTGGAGCAGGAGCAGAACGGGATCTACAGTTATGACCGTACACCGAAGTTCGATATGGACAGGATCCGGGCCATATTCACCAAGGTGCCTGACGGCTTCTGCAAATGACATGAACGGTCCGGTGTCAGCGTATTGTCTCTTTTATATTGTAGTGGTTGCGTTCGCTGCTGTTCCTTGATACCAGTTCCCCTACGAATCCGGACAGGAACAGCTGGACTCCAACAAGGACGGCCACAAGTGCGAGATAGAAAAGAGGCTGGTCTGTCACCGGCCTGAAGTCCAGTCCGTTGACCTGGTGGACAATCTTGGAGATTATAAGCCAGACAGCTATTATCCCTCCTGTAAGGAACATAAGTATGCCTGTAAGCCCGAAAAAGTGCATAGGGTTCTTGCCGAAAGTACACAGGAACCAGATGGACATCAGGTCAAGGAATCCGTTCACAAAACGGTTCATGCCGAACTTGCTTTTACCGTATTTCCGCTTCTGGTGGTGTACGGGCTTTTCCGTTATGCGGTTGAAGCCAGCGTTTTTCGCAAGGTACGGGATAAATCTGTGCATTTCGCCGTAAACCTCTATGTTCTTCACTACCTCGTTCCTGTATGCCTTCAGCCCGCAGTTCATGTCATGCAGGCTTATGCCTGTTATGCGTCTCGCCGCCGCGTTGTATATTTTTGACGGGATGTTCTTTGTGAGTTTGTTGTCCTTCCTGTGCTGTTTCCATCCCGATACGATGTCATATCCGTCCTCGGTTATCATCCTGTACATTTCCGGGATCTCATCCGGGGAATCCTGGAGATCAGCGTCCATGGTGACTACGACACGGCCCGTTGCAGCCTTGAAGCCGCAGTACAGGGCTGCGGACTTGCCGTAGTTGCGGCGGAACGATATGCCTCGTATACTGGTGTTTGATGCTGAAAGTCCCGTGATGGCCTCCCACGACCCGTCCGTACTTCCGTCATCCACCATTATGAGCTCATAGCTGTAGCCATTCTGCTTCATGACGGAGTCTATCCATGCGACAAGCTCTCCAAGGGACTCCACTTCATTGAAGAGGGAGACCACTATTGACAGGTCAACGGTTGTATTGGCTGAAGTGTTCATTCCTGGTTGCCCTGTTGGAGTTCCTCTCTTCCGTCACCGTTCCTGAAGTCTGCGAACAGGTCGCGTTTCGGTATGTTGCGTGAAAGTATGGCGGACAGTACCAATCCGAAAAGGAAGCAGTAAATCAGGTTGGAGAAGAATGATATCTGCGGGAAGCTGTCCTCCATCTTCTCGAGCATGGCCATGGAGTTGCTGTCCAGCATTGATGAGTACATCTGCATGACGGACTCCATCTGCTGTGAGAATATGTCCGGAGAGATGAAGAGCACGTTTGCAAGGTATATCGCGGAAAAGATAAGTGCGGAAAGAAAGGCGGTCATCGTACCGAACTTGAAAGTGTCGGCGTTTGTCGCACTGCCGTATTCCCTGCACAGCCTCTTCATGAAGAACTGCATGAGCCAGATGCATCCCGCGAATTTGACTGCCCACAGGACAAATGACACTATACCTGACAGTACCGGCTGCTTTATCCCGCCTGCCGACAGGAAAATGAATATTCCGGAGAATATTCCAAGTGCAGCTCCGGAGACTGCGGCCTTACTCCATAGGGTCCTTGTGTTCATAGCATGATCCATAAAATGATGTTATATTAATGGAATTGACTGCGCAAAGATAGAAAAAATTTCATACCTTTGCAGTCTTTGGATTGGATTGGAAATAATTTTAGAATCATGAATATAGACATTACATTTCCTGATGGTAGCGTAAAATCCTTTGAGAAAGGGGTTACAGGCTACGAGATTGCGCAGAGTATCAGCCCGAGGCTGGCTGCAGATGTCCTTGCTGCTACAGTGGTTTTCAAGGATGATGCAAAAGGGAAAGGAACAGTATATGATCTTGACCGTCCCATCGAGGCGGATGCATCCATAAGATTCCACAAGTGGGAGGACGATGAGGCCAAGCATGTCTTCTGGCATTCTTCATCCCACCTTCTCGCACAGGCCCTTGAGGCTCTTTACCCGGGTGTCAAATTCGGGATAGGCCCGGCCATCGAGAACGGCTTTTACTATGATGTTGATTTCGGCGGAAGGCAGATATCAGAGTCAGACCTCAAGGCCATAGAGGACAAGATGATGGAGTTTGCCAGGAGCAAGGAGCCGTTTGTCCGCAAGGAAGTCTCCAAGTCGGATGCCATGAAGGCATTCAGCGAAAAAGGTGACGAATACAAGTGCGAGCTTATAAGCGAGCTTGAGGACGGGACCATATCGTTTTACACGAACGGGTCTTTCACGGATCTCTGCCGCGGGCCTCACCTTAGGGATACATCCGTAATCAAGGCTGTGAAGCTTACCTCTATAGCAGGTGCCTACTGGCGTGGAGACGAGAAACGTAACATGCTTACCCGCATATACGGTATCTCTTTCCCGAAAAAGTCGATGCTGGACGAGTATCTCGTTATGCTCGAGGAAGCCAGGAAGCGTGACCACAGGAAACTGGGGAAGGAGATGGAGCTGTTCACATTCTCTCCTAAAGTGGGGCAGGGACTGCCTCTGTGGCTCCCGAAGGGTGCCGAGCTGAGGGAGAGACTCGAGAATTTTCTCAGGAAGATACAGAAGTCATACGGATATCTCCCTGTCATTACCCCGCATATCGGCAACAAGGAGCTTTATGTGACGTCAGGCCATTATGCCAAATACGGCAAGGATTCTTTCCAGCCCATTCATACTCCACAGGAGGGTGAAGAGTTCCTTCTGAAACCTATGAACTGCCCTCATCACTGTGAGATATACAGGTCGAAGCCTCGTTCATACAAGGACCTGCCTCTCCGCTTTGCCGAGTTCGGCACCGTTTACCGCTATGAGCAGAGCGGTGAACTGCACGGGCTTACAAGAGTCAGGGGCTTCACTCAGGACGATGCGCACCTCTTCTGCCGTCCTGATCAGATCAAGGAGGAATTCTGCAAAGTGATAGATATAATACTCTATGTATTCAAGACATTGAACTTCAATGAATACATAGCCCAGGTATCATTGCGGGACACTGAACACAAGGAAAAGTACATCGGTTCAGACGAAAACTGGGCGAAGGCCGAGCAGGCAATTATCGATGCCGCTGCCGAAAAGAGACTCAAGACGGTTGTAGAATATGGCGAGGCTGCTTTCTATGGCCCTAAGCTCGACTTCATGGTAAAGGATGCCATTGGAAGGAAGTGGCAGCTTGGAACCATTCAGGTGGATTATAACCTTCCTGAGCGTTTTGAACTCGAGTATACCGGCAGTGACGGCAAGAAGCATAGGCCTGTGATGATACACAGGGCTCCGTTCGGCTCCCTTGAGCGTTTTGTCGCCGTACTTCTCGAACACACTGGCGGGAAGCTCCCTCTGTGGCTTACTCCTGACCAGGTCAATATATTGCCAGTCAGTGAAAAATTCGCTGATTATGCAAAAAAAGTTTGTGATTTACTGAATAATTCCGATATTCGCGCCGCTATTGATGACAGGAACGAAACGATAGGTAAAAGGATACGCGAGAATGAGTTGAAGAAGATTCCGTTCCTCGTTGTCGTCGGCGAAAAGGAATTTGAAAACAATACCCTGTCGGTAAGACGCCAGGGAGGCAAGGATGAGGGTACAATGACTGTGGATGAATTCATCAGGCTTGTAAGCGATGAAGTCAGGTCCCAGTTGTCGTAGGCTCATATATTATTAACTAAACTTATAGGAGGATAATTTTATCGCAGCACCATTCAAACCATCTGCACCACGGTTCAGCGGACCGAGACCTAATAACACTTCCAGCGGTGCAGGGCGTCCGGACCCGAGAGGTTTCCAGAAACCAAAGAAGGACGAAAACGGATTAAGAATAAACGAGGAGATAACTGCCTCACGAGTTCGCCTGGTAGGGGAAAATGTCCAGGAGCAGGGGATTTATTCTTTGTCTGAAGCCATCAGGATGGCTGATGACATGGGGCTTGATCTGGTGGAGATAAGTGCAAAGGCAGATCCTCCTGTATGTAAGATCATTGACTATCAGAAGTATCTGTATCAGCAGAAAAAGAAGGCCAAGGAAATGAAGTCCAATTCCGCGAAAATAGTGATCAAGGAGATTCGTTTCGGCCCGAATACTGATGAGCATGATTTCCAGTTCAAGCTCAAGCATGCGATCGAGTTCCTTCAGGAAGGTTCGAAAGTGAAGGCTTCTGTCTTTTTCAAAGGTCGCTCAATATTGTATTCTGACCAGGGGGAGAAGCTTCTTCTCAGGTTTGCAGTAGAGCTTGAGGAATACGGCAGGGCGGAGCAAATGCCAAAGCTTGAAGGGAAGAGGATGATAATGATGATTGCCCCGATTAAGAAAAAATGATCCAAGTGATTGGATGACAAATATTTATTAACAGTTAAAAAATTTAACTATGCCAAAGATGAAAACCAACTCCGGTTCAAAAAAGCGTTTTGCGCTTACCGGAACGGGAAAAGTGAAGAGAAAACACGCTTACAAAAGCCACATTCTCACAAAAAAGACCAAAAAGCAGAAAAGGAATTTGACTCATTTCGGCCTTGTTCACAAGGCAGACGAGAGCAGGGTCAAAGCTTTGTTGGGTATCTAATCTTTCTTAAAAACATTTTAAGTCAAACTTGGAATACAGTCGGAAGCTCCCTTGCCGGGACACTGTATCCATAAAACAGTTAAATTATGCCAAGATCGGTAAATTCAGTAGCCTCAAGGGCTCGCCGCAAAAAGATTCTCAAGAGAACCCGCGGTAATTTTCTTTCAAGAAAGAATGTCTGGACAGTAGCGAAGAACACCTACGAAAAAGGTCTCACATACGCTTATCGTGACCGTAAGGCCAAGAAGCGTTCCTTCCGTGCGCTCTGGATCCAGAGAATCAATGCTGCTGCACGTCAGTACGGTATGAACTATTCACAGTTCATGGGCAGGATAGCAAAACAGAATATCGGCCTTAACCGTAAGGTGCTTGCAGACCTTGCCATGAATAATCCTCAGGCATTCGAGGCGATTATCAACTCTGTAAAATAATCTTGTAAGGTGAGCTGGAAGGAATTTTATCACAACAGGTGGACGAGGTTCAGTTTCTGGGCCTTACTCTATCTTTTGTGGGTGATCTGGCTTGGAAATTACTGGTGGCTCTTCGGTCTTGTCGTCATTTTCGACCACCATATCACCAGAAAGGTGAAATGGGTATTCTGGAAGAAATACTATAAGGAAGGGGAGAAGCACAATATCCTGCTTGACTGGCTTGATGCCATCATTTTCGCGGTTATTGTCGTCACTTTTTTGAATACTTTCTTTTTCCAGGCATTCAAGATTCCTTCTTCATCAATGGAAAGTTCGCTTCTGACAGGTGACCATCTGTTTGTGAGCAAGCTTGCATATGGTCCGAGAATACCGCAGACACCGCTTACTGTGCCTTTCACGCACAATGTACTGCCTTCAGGAAAGGAATCCTATTCGACTCTTATCCAGAATGACTACAGGAGGCTGAAAGGTTTCGGACATGTAAAAAGGGGCGATTATGTAGTGTTCGGCTTTCCTAACGGAGACACTGTCTTGACCAAGGTACCTGCAGAAGATTACTACATGTTCTGCAGACTGCTCGGAAGGGATTATGCAATCCGTCAGTACGGACCGGTGAAAGTACGCCCAATGGACAAGAAGGACCACTATGTGAAAAGATGCGTAGCCGTGGCAGGTGACACGCTCCAGGTGATTGACGGCAAGGTGTATGTCAATTCTATCCCTCAGGAGGAATATCCTGGCATACAGAATACCTATACTGTCATAACGAACGGAGGAAAGATCAACCCGAGGAATCTTGACAGGCTTGGGATCAACACCGCAGAGCTGGAGTACAGTCCCCAGTTGCCCGGGTATCCGGCGATGCCTCTGACAGAGGCCATGAAAAAAGAGGTCTCCGGGTATGCCAATGTAATTGACATAAGCCGCAACATCGACAGGTATCCTCCGGATTATGCAGACTCATATCTGACCCTTTTCCCGTTCAAGGAGAATTTCCGGTGGACAAGAGACAACTACGGGCCGATATGGATTCCCCGGAAAGGAGCTACTGTCGGGCTTGACACTCTGAACCTTCCTCTGTACGAGAGAATCATCACGGCTTATGAGGGTAATGATCTTGAAGTCACAGGTGACGGAAGGATTCTTATCAACGGGACGGAGAGCAGCAGCTATACTTTCAGACAGGATTATTATTTTATGATGGGCGACAACAGACACAATTCCCTCGATTCAAGATACTGGGGATTTGTCCCTGAAGACCATATTGTCGGAAAACCGGCTCTTGTATGGTTTTCGTCTGACCGAAACAAGTCGTTCCCAAAGAATATCAGGTGGCGCAGATTCTTCAAGTTTGTATAGGAAACTCTTGTTTTTCAGGATTTTTTATACGATATTTGCAGCCCCAAATTGTG
This sequence comes from Candidatus Cryptobacteroides excrementipullorum, assembly GCA_017695065.1. GTDB lineage: Bacteria > Bacteroidota > Bacteroidia > Bacteroidales > UBA932 > Cryptobacteroides > Cryptobacteroides excrementipullorum. The sequence goes on along the minus strand of JADILZ010000018.1, from coordinate 83,036 downwards.
AAATAATTAAAAAAGTTATATATAATGGCAAAGGTTTGTCAAGTTACAGGAAGAAAGAGAATGGTCGGAAACAATGTTTCCCATTCCAAGAGGCGCACGAAGCGCATTTTCGCCCTGAATCTCAAGACCAAGAAGTTCTGGTCTGAGGCAGAGCAGAGGTTTGTGACTCTTAAAGTATCTTGCAAGGGCATAAGGACTATTGAAAAGAATGGTCTCGATGCGGTTATCAAGGATGCTCAGAGTAAAGGATTTATTAACCTTGTTTAATTTTCGTCGGATATGGCAAAGAAAGCAAAAGGCAACAGGGTGCAGGTAGTTTTGGAGTGCACTGAGCAGCGTGAAAGCGGTGTACCGGGTATATCAAGATACATCACAACCAAAAACAAGAAGAATACAACTCAGCGTCTGGAGCGTATGAAATATAATCCGTACCTGAAGAAAGTTACTCTTCATCGTGAAATCAAATAATTGGAGGATTATTACTTATGGCAAAGAAAGCAGTCGCAACCTTCAGTGCCAAGTCTGGTGCTAAGAGTATGGTGAAATGTATCCGTATGGACAAGTCTGCAAAGACAGGTGCATATATGTTCAAAGAGGAACTTGTAGAGGCTGACAAGGTGAAGGAATTCTTCGCAAAGCATTAATTCGGCCAGATACCTATAATAAAATCGGGGATGACTTGTAAATAATGTCATCCCCGATTTTATTTATATTCAGTATTGTGCTGTACCTCAGTGGTTTGCTCTTGCCCGTTCGAATGCTGATGATCTCTTGAGAACGAAGTTTGACCCGAGATATTTTGTCCTGACCTCATCATCTTCGGCAAGGGCTTCAGGTGTCCCGCTCTGGAGAATGTTCCCGTCATAGAGGAGGTAGGCCCTGTCGATGATTGCGAGCGTCTCGCCGACGTTGTGGTCTGTGATGATCACCCCGATGTTCTTGTATTTGAGTTTCGCTATGATGTACTGTATGTCTTCCACGGCAATCGGGTCAACGCCTGCGAACGGCTCGTCGAGGAGAATGAACTTCGGGTCAATTGCAAGTGCCCTTGCAATCTCGCATCTCCTGCGTTCGCCTCCTGAAAGCTGGATACCGAGGCTTTTCCTTACCTTGTGCAGGTTGAACTCGTCAATGAGCGACTCGAGGCGTTCTTTCCTTTCGGCTTTTGTGTAGGAAGACATTTCCATGACAGACATGATATTGTCTTCTACAGACATCTTCCTGAAGACCGATGCCTCCTGCGCCAGATAGCCGACACCTTTCTGGGCGCGCTTGTACATCGGCAGCGAAGTTATGTCTTCATCATCCAGGAAAATCCTTCCGGCATTCGGGACGATGAGTCCTGTTATCATGTAGAAACTTGTGGTCTTTCCTGCGCCGTTGGGGCCGAGGAAGCCCACTATCTCTCCCTGTTCCACCTCCATAGAGACACCTTTGACCACTGTCCTCACTCCGTATTTCTTTACTATGTTTTCGCAACGCAGTTTCATTTGGCTTTTCCTGTTATTGGGTTAATAATACGTATGTGTTGTATCCTATTTGACATCCAGTTCAAAATCCTTTACCAGATTCTTCACTTCCTCATTCTTTGACATGAGGTCCTTGGCCTGCTCGCTCGGCATGTAGATGGTCTGCTTCACTTCATTGTCCGGGACTACCGACACTCGCAGGTAAAGCTTGTCCGATCCGGTGATATCCCGGAATGTCCTTTCGAGCTCGTGGAGCAGCTTTGATTCCACCCAGTCCTTCTGTGCGACATTCAGGACACTGAAGGTGACATATTTCGCTCCGTCCTTCATGGTGATCCCGAGAGTGGATGAACTCAAGGTGTTGGCAAGCCTCGGCTTGGATGCATACTTCGCGGCAAGATCTTTCCATTTGAACCGTATCAGTTCATCGTCCGGGACTTCTTCTTTTTTCTGTACCGGTTTTTCATCAGTGGCTTCCGGTTCGTCTCCTGCTGCCATGATGGACCTGATGGAAAGGGAGGAAGCCTGTGTCCTTGCCTGCCTTCTTCTGGCGACAGGCTCCTGTGGCTGGGCAGGTGATTCCTGTACGGCCGATGCCTGTCTTTCTGAAGGTCTTTCCTTCTGCCGGTCATCCGCTTCAGAAGATGTCTGTACTGGAGCCTGTACTTGAGACGTGCCTTTGTCAGCCGCTTTTGTTTCCTGCCTGTTCTGCCCGGACAGCTTTTGTGCAAGGAAGCTGAGCTTCATCAGGGCGAACTCGATGTGCAGTCTCTGGTTTACACTTGCCCTGTATCCGGCTTCGCATGCTGTCGTGATTCCGAGCGCTTCATAAAGGAAGGTCATGGAGCATCTCCCGGACTGTTCTTTATAGCGCAACTTCAGGGACTCAGGCAGGTCAAGCAGCGCTTCGAGTCCTGCGCTCTTGCTTACCGCCAGGTCTCTCAGGTGGGAGCTTAGCGCAGCCATGAAGTGCAGGGCATTGAAGCCTTTGGAAAGTATCTCGTCAAACTTCATCAGGGCCGCTCCGTAGTCTCCGCGCAGGAAGGCGTCCACAAGCATGAAGCAGTGTTCATAATCCAGGACATTGAGGTTCTTCAACACATCCTGGTACTTGACCTGTGTGCCGCAGAAAGCCACTGTCTGGTCGAATATCGTGAGGGCGTCCCTCATCGCACCGTCAGCTTTGTGTGCTATGACATGGAGGGACTCGTCATCGATACTGATTTTTTCCTTGTCAGCGATATGTCTCAGGTTCTTGACAATGTTGTCCACTGTTATCCTGTTGAAGTCGTATGTCTGGCATCTGGACAGGATTGTTGGAAGGATCTTGTGCTTTTCTGTTGTGGCAAGGATGAATATGGCATGTGCAGGCGGCTCCTCAAGTGTTTTAAGGAAGGCATTGAATGCAGCCTGCGACAGCATGTGGACCTCGTCGATTATATAGACACTGTATTTGCCGACCTGGGGCGGGATGCGCACCTGTTCCATCAGGGCCTTGATGTCTTCCACCCCGTTGTTAGATGCGGCGTCAAGTTCGTGGATGCAGTATGACCGGCCTTCGGCGAAGGACATGCATGACTCGCATTTTCCGCACGGCTCCATGTCCGGGGTAGGGTCGGAGCAGTTTATGGTCTTTGCGAAAATCCTCGCCGTGCTGGTCTTGCCGACTCCCCTCGGACCGCAGAAAAGGTAGGCATGTGCGAGCTGCCCTCTGATGATGGAGTTCTTGAGGGTCTGCGCTATATTGTCCTGGCCGATGAGCGTCTCGAAACTGTCGGGCCTGTATTTCCTTGCTGATACTATGTAATCTGACATAACAACTGACAACGTAACCTACAAAGTTAGGCATAATTTTCGTAACTTTGCGGCCGCAGACAGATAAATATGTTCTGTCTGCAGGAGTTTTTAACATGTCGGATATGAAGATTATGAAAAAGATACTTGCAGCCGTGCTCATTGCCGTCTCTTTCCCTGTACTTGGGGCCGCGCAGGCACAGCTTACTACCAGAAAGGTGAAGATAGAGGATTTCACAGAGAAAGTCACCAAGGTCGTCCTTACGGGAAATGTTTTTTTCGATGCCACTTTTGAAGAGGAGATAAAGAACAGGTGGGTCATCTCCCCCTATGAATTCTGTACTCTGGAAGAGTTCGATCAGATCAAGACCGACCCTGACTACTATTTCCTGATAAAAGTCAAGGGCCAGTTCCGGCGCGAGAGCGAACCTGGCCTTGAATTCCTTTCCGTCCTGAAAGGCGGGCCTGAGGCAGAGAAAGGACTGGACAGGATGATGGATCTGATAACCTTCCCGCTTGCGGCGGCAGACAGCCCTTCCGGAAGGGAGACGGTCTTCCTTCCTCTCATTCTGGACATTATCCAGCAGCACATCATCTCTTCCACAGAGACCGACCTGGTGGCCTACAGTTCCCTCGGGGCCTACTCAAACAACCTCGGGCATATCAGGGACTGTCTTACGGTCCTTGCGGAAGATGACCTTTCATCAGAGATCACACCTGTCGTGCGCCGTATATACATCAAGTCGTCCGTGACGGTGGAAGACACCGACGTTGTTGACAGATATGTGGCGGACAATGCACCGGGCACTGTGGTCAGTTACACTGTCTGCCCTGAAGACCCGCAGCCGGGCTCGTTCTGCTACAAGATGCTCATCGATGTGGAGAACAGCGAGCTATGCTATTTCAGGAAGCACAGGATTACACGGAAGACTGGTCCGGGCTTCCTCCTTGAAGACATTAAGCGGATTGCGGAATTCGCAGAGTGACTTTTCCTTTTTTCCAGCTATGATAACAGGTACTACCGGTTGCGGGATGAGATATGCTGTCAAGAGGGGAGGCAGTGCTGTAGGGTATTGTGCTTTAAGCATAAGGTGCGGGACAAGGGATGAGGGCGGCTTCCACAGCGGAATCGCTCATTTTGTCGAACATACAATATTCAAGGGAACTCTCAGAAAAAGCTCCGCTGTAATCAATTCGTATCTTGACAAGCTCGGGGGAGAGCTGAATGCCTATACCACCAAAGAAGAGATAGTCTTCCATGCCACTGTGCTGAAGGAGGATCTTTCCAAGGCGGCATCCCTTCTGTTCGAACTCGCCACATCAGCCACTTTCCCTGAAAAGGAGATAGAAAAGGAGAAGGGTGTTGTCATTGACGAGATCAATTCTTACAAGGATTCACCTTCTGAGGACATTTACGACCGTTTCGAGGAAATGCTCTTCGAAGGGCATCCTCTTTCACGCCCGATACTTGGGACGGCAGCATCGGTCAAGAAGATAGACAGGGCTGAACTCATGCGTTTCACAGGTGAGAAGTTCACCCCGTCCAATATGGCTTTCACAGTTGTCGCGGACATTCCTGAAAGACTGATGGAAGGAAGGGTGCGGCGGTTGGCTGAGAGATTCTTTCCTGATGCAGCACCTGCGCCTGCCGCACTGTTCCGGGGAGAGACTGCAGAACGTTTCCCCGGAAAACTCTTCGACAAGTCTGTGAACAAGCGCAACCATCAGGCAAATTGTGTCATCGGAGGCACTGCTCCATCCCTTTATGACAGCCGGGAGCGGATGTCTACTGTGCTCTTGTGCAATATACTTGGAGGCCCGGCGAGCAACTCTGTCCTCAATTCTGTCCTCCGTGAAAAAAACGGCCTTGTCTATGGGGTGGAATGTTCATATACCCAGTATGCTGACACCGGCATAGCTGTGATAAGCCTCGGATGTGACAGAAGCAACCTTGACAGATGCGTCTCCATAATAGACAAGGAAATCCTCAGGCTGCAGACCAGCCCTCTCAGTCCGGCCCGGATGAAAGCGGCACGCAAGCAGCTCCTCGGACAGCTTGCGATAAGTTCGGACAACGGGGAAACCCAGTGCCTTTCCATGGGGAAGAGCCTTCTGGCATACGGAAACGTCCTTTCAGACGGGGAGACCGTGAAAATGGTGGAGGCTGTCACGGCGGATGATGTCATGGCCGCGGCTTCATACGTATTCGGCCGGCAGAGATGCAGCCGGCTTGTTTTTCTATAGACCGGCAGACCTTTTCACAAGGTACTGGAACCTGTCAGGCGGTATATTTGGGAAGCCTTACCGTAAAGCAGGCTCCTTTGAGCCCGAAAGACTTCTGATAGACGATTTCGCCGTTGCATTTTTCTATGATGTTGCGGCATATCGCCAGTCCGAGGCCGGTCCCTGCGCTTTTCGTGGTGAAGTTAGGGGTGAAGAGTTTCCCGAGATTCTCTTCGCTCACACCAGGGCCGTTGTCTTCAAAGACGATGTCGTAGAACCCGTCTTTCATGCTGTTCCTTATGGATATCTGGATCTGGCCTTTCTCTGGCTGCTTCCCGTCCTCGATATTTTCCATCTGCTGGATTTCAATGGCCTGTATCGCGTTTGTCAGCAAATTGACAAAGACCCTTATCAGCTGTGGTTTCGGTGCCATGGCCATGGCATTCTCCATCCCGAGGTACGATATGCTGATGTTGTCCTTGTTGTCGAAAATGACGAGCTGGTCTCGCAGTGTCTTGTCGAGGTCAATCAGCACAGGCTCCTCGCTGTAGAGCTTGGCGAACGTGGAGAATTCGTTGGCCGTGTCGGTGAGGATGTCTATATGCTCGAGCACGACGGCAGCGACCTTGTCGAACTTCTCGTTCCAGGACGGGTCGTTTTTCTGCTTCAGCCGTATCAGCCTCTGTATCTCGAGCTTGATAGGTGTGAGCGGATTCTTGATTTCATGTGCCACCTGTCTTGCCATCTCGCTCCAGGCCTTGTCCCTTTCCGCCTGGGCGAGCTGCCTGGTGCTGTCCGAAAGGTCGTGCACCATCCTGTTGTATGCATCCACGAGTCCGGATATCTCGTCATCCCGCTTGTATATGATGTATTCGAGACCGTGAAGGTCGGCGGAATTCATCTTCTGCCCCATCTCGATCAGAGGCCGGAACATAGCATTCACTATTGTACTGCTGGCTATTATCGTGAAAAACAGCAGGATGAAGAACACGTTCACAATAGCGGCCGCATGGAAGAGGGCGTCCCTCGTGAAGTCATAGTTCATGTCCGTGTAAGGGACGCTCGCGATGGCCACCATCTCCCCGTCCCTGTTGAACAGTGGCGCGTAAAGGGCGTAATATTTGTTTCCGGCAAGGTACTCCTTGTGGATATAGAACCTCTGGTTACGGTATTTTATGTTGTAGTACGCCTCTTTGTTTATTCTGGCATCCATTATCATCCTGTCGAATATTTCCGGGGTGGTGGACCTGTACACCTTGCCGTCCGGGGTATATAGTGTCACGTCGGACTTGGTGGTACCGGCAACGTTTTCCATGTATGACGAGAAGTCCTGGGTGCCGAGGTCCTGGTAGCCGGACGCATATCTGCACCTTGACTCCAGCATTGCCTGTATCGTGCTGATCTTGTCGGACATGGTGTTGAAAAGGTTCTGCTCGTTGCGCCTGTAAACAAAGGTGGTGCTTATGATTACAATGCTGACAAGAGAGAAAAGAAGGGAGCAGAACAGAACTGTGTTGATCCTGGACCTGAAGTAATTTTTCCGGAACTCCTTCTCCTTTTTCCTTCTGTCCCTCGACACCAGGACAAGTCCGGCGTATGCAATGAGTATCAGATATGAGAATGTCACGAGGTATGTCATCGCACCCCTGACCGGCCTGGACAGGATGATTACTTCATCCTGGGATACCTGGTTGGCGAAGTGCAGGTAGCCCTTGGCCTTGAAATGCGTATGCCCGTCCTTTTCGATGTCCTCGTCCAGCAGGCTCTTGTCCATGACTGTAGGATAGGCGTATGTACCTTTGTAGCTCACAAGCTTGCCTGAAATGAATTTCGCGTATGAGTAGAACGGAGGTATGGAGGCGTTGCCCAGTTGGGAATGCTCCCCGAGGATGCTGTAGTATCCGCTGCCTTCCTTTTCCGCCTTCGACTCGATTTCGACAAACATCCTGATCAGCCCGCATTCGTGGTTGTAGTATATGAACATCCCCGTATAGCTCGATCGCCCGCTGTTGTCATACGAGTATATGAACCTTGAGTTGTCGGCTACCGGAGTGCCGGTACGCAGTTTCTGGTTGAAATACTCGAGATTTTCTATGACAGAGGCGGATGCCCTTTTCCCGGGGCTCTGGTTCAGGTCCGAGTCGCGGCATGTGAAAACGGATATGTCGTAGTCCCTGGAAATCCTGCTGAGGTAGTTTTCGGTAAGCCTGTTGATGATGATGGCGTCGTTGCCCGCATCCACTGCAAGTGTGGAGAAGAGCGGGTCGGTGGCTATGCCTCTTTCGACAGAACGCAGCTGGAGTTCCAGACCGAGGTCCCTGTCTATTGCAAGGCGGCTGGTCCATACCGCAAGCCTGTCCATCTCTTTCCTGAAGCCGAGACTTCCGGCGGCAACAGTAAAATACAGGGCACACAGTCCGGCATAGATGAACAGGAACCTTCTCGAGAATATGTTGTATCTCCATCCCGTGAGTCCTGACACGACTGGCTTGAGCATCTGCAGGAGCAGAAGCAGGGCCAGAAGGAGTGCGGTGTACGAGAGGTAAACCCACAGGGTGTTCATGGAAATGGAGTTCCATACATAAAGCTCGAGAGTGATGTTGGAGTTCATTATCAAGCTCCTGAGACTCAGGTGGATATATGCCGCTGTGGCCAGCAGTATGGCCGATATTGACGCCGTGTACGCCACTTTTGCGGATTTTTTCCTGAGTCTGAGCACCCGTCTGGTAAATTCGTTCTTGACAATGTATGTACACAGTATGTACAGGAAGATGTATGCATTGACTATCAGGAGGGCCCCGAACGAGTAGAATATCCTTCCGTCGGCATAGATACTCGGAGAGAAGAGTGCGGATGTGCCTTGGAGCTGTTTTCCCCACAGATATGCCGTGACTGTCATCGCCAGCAGGACAGCTATGGCCGACACATAGTTCCTGATGCTCCTGTGTGTCCACAGGTACAGCACCACCGATATAGTGATCAGGATTATGGACAGCCACCTCAGCACGGCCCCGTCGGTCATAGGGACATCGGGGAGCACTTCAGCCACAATCTTGAACATAGGTTCCGACCGCAGGTGTACTGTAGTGCCTCCTGGATAGCTGAGGGGCATTATGGAAAATCTGGAAGGAATCCTCAGAGCCGGGTTCGCGCCGTTCCTCGTTGTCCCAACTCCGTCAGCGTAGAACTCGTTCTGGATTTCAAGCCCTCCTATGACCTTGCAGCTTATGTCATCAGTAATGTAATGGACGATGTACCATTTGGGACCCATGTTCACATATCCCGGACTCTCTTTCACTTCCGACAGCGGCGAGGTGAGGCTGCCTCTGAAATTGGACAGCCTGTGGAATATGAGCCTGGACCCTATATCATCGTTTATGACGGAGAACTGGTTGTCCCATGACTGGAGGGTGTCATACACGTACCTGTAAACTACCATGTCCTCCGGAAGCCCTTTCAGGTCCATCCATTTACTGTGGTCGGACTTCAGGGCTTCTGACATGTACTGTTCAAGAACCTCCATTCGCTTTTCGAGCCTTCTGGAAATCTTTTCCGCGGCCTTGTCCGAGTCGCCCGATGAGGTGTTTGTCAGGAGAGACAGAAGGAAAAGAGTGGCCGCCAGCAGGATGGATATGGTGCTGGCCCTTTTTTTTATGTATTCGGTCTTTCTCATGCCAAAGTCCTCTTATTCATGATGATACGGCTCTCCTTTCATTATGGTGAACGCACGGTACAGCTGTTCGGCGAAAATCGTCCTGACCATCTGGTGGGAGAACGTCATCCTGGAGAGGGAGATCTTTCCGTCGGCTCTTCTGTAAACCGTCTCTGAAAATCCGTAGGCCCCTCCTATGACGAATACCAGGTCCCTTCCTCCCTGTGAAATCTTCTTCTCGAGGAGTCCGGCCCATTCCATGGAAGAGTATTCTTTCCCTCTTTCGTCGAGAAGAATGACGTTGTCGCTGTCCTTCAGGTTCTTCAGTATCAGGACACCCTCCTTCTCCTTTATCTGCTCCCTGCTCAGGGCTGCGGCATTTTTCAGGTCGGGGATTTCGACAAGCGAGAACGGGATATAATGTTTCAGCCTGGAGCAATATATCTCCAGACCGTCCCTTATCCAGTTCCGGTCAGTCTTACCGACTGTGAGCAATGTGATATTCATATAGTTCCTGTCATGCAAATATATAAATGTGGCTCGGTATTTGCAATATTCGGCCAGGCTTATATTTGGACAATGGCGAAAAATGTCCCGTATGAAGAACATGCTTAACATCACTATGGCCTTGGTATCGCTGTTAGTTGGCGTGCGCTCGGCAGCGCAGAGCCCCGGCTACGATGTTTTCGTGCCGATAGCGAAATACCTGCAGGCAGGGGATGCCGACAAGTTGTCCGCATGGTTCGCCGACAATCTGGAAATCACCATTTTTTCGGTCACCAACGATTCCAGCAGGAGCCAGGCCAGACAGATTCTCAAGACATTTTTCAATTCATATACCCCGCGTTCGTTCGACTTGACGCACAAGGCCAGCAGGGCGAACATGAAATACGCGCTCGGAGCGCTGAATGCCGGAGGTGAGATTTTCGTCGTCACCATTTTTGTAAGCTACAAAGACACTTCGTACAAGATACAACAGTTGAAGATTGAAAAGATACAGTAGTTTGGCACAGTAGTTGCAAATAGTTATTGTGGTTAGTTTAGTTGTTAATAATAGGGTTATAGTGAAAGCAGGTTGAGCTGGGAAGTTCAACCTGTTTTTTTAAAAAAAAAAGTGTGGACCCAAAGGGTACCTTCTGCATTACGCTTGATTCGAGAATCCTCATGTACGGGCAGTACACAGCGGTTTTCTAATCTGTGCAAGCCTTGAAATTACACCCTTTTGAGCCACCTCTTTCTCTTTCAGGGCAGGACCAGGTCCTGCAATATCATCCTTTTTGCCGTTGGCTGTCTACTTCTGCCTCATGAATATCTGTACCGGGCATCCGGAAAAATCGAATTTGGACCTGAGCCTGTTCTCCAGGAACCTCTTGTAAGGGTCTTTCACATACTGCGGCAGATTGCAGAAAAACGCAAAGGACGGGGACCTTGTCGGCAGCTGGGTAGCGTATTTTATTTTTACGTATTTCCCTTTCCACGCAGGAGGCGGATAGTTCTCGATTTCCGGAAGCATCTCGTCGTTCAGTACGGATGTAGGGATTTTCCTCGAGTAGTTTTCATATACTTTCTGCGCTGCATCCAGCACATCCATTATCCTCTGCTTGTTTATCACTGATGTGAAGATGATGGGTATGTCGTTGAACGGAGCGAGCCTTGCCTTAAGGGACTCCGTATATAACTTCATAGTGTTGCTGTCCTTCTCGACTGCATCCCATTTGTTAACGACCAGGACACACCCTTTCCTGTTCCTTGATATGAGGTTGAAAATATTCATGTCCTGGGATTCCATCCCGCACTGGGCATCTATCATCAGTATGCATACGTCCGAATGCTCGATGGCCCGTATGGAGCGCATTACCGAATAGAACTCGAGATCTTCGTGTACCTTGGACTTCCTCCTCATGCCCGCAGTGTCAACTAATATCATCTCGTGACCGAACTTGTTGTAATATGTGCTTACAGCATCTCTGGTCGTCCCTGCAAGCGGGGTGACTATGTTGCGCTCTGTGCCAAGGAGTGCGTTCGCAAGTGATGATTTCCCTACATTCGGCTTGCCGACTATTGCGATATGCGGCAGCTCCGGATGGCCGTCGCTTTCCGGTGCGGTATCTTCCGGGAGCCTTTTCACTATCTCGTCAAGCAGGTCGCCTGTGCCGCCGCCGGTAGCTGCGGATATGCTCCATACGTCACCGAGCCCAAGGGAGTAGAACTGGTATGTGTCGTAAATCTTCTCCCCTGTGTCCACTTTGTTGACAGCCAGGATCACTGGTTTTCCGCTTTTCCTGAGCAGTGCTGCTATCTCGTCATCATAGTCGGTGATTCCGGTGGCTGCCTCTGTCATGAACAGCACGAGGTCAGCCTCCTCGATCGCTATCACTACCTGCTTCCGGATTGCTTCTTCGAAGATGTCGTCGGAGTTGTATGTGTATCCTCCGGTGTCAACTACGGAGAATTCATGTCCGCACCATTCGCATTTGCCGTAATGGCGGTCTCTGGTCACGCCGGCCGTCTCATCGACGATGGCCTGACGCATCCCGACGAGTCGGTTGAAAAGTGTGGACTTACCCACGTTTGGGCGTCCAACGATGGCTACAAGGCTCATATTTAAGTCTTTATGTGTTTACAGATGTTGCATTGCCAGGGACAGCTTTTCCCTATGGCTTCCGTATGCCCGGCTCCGGACACAGGCGCCCCGGTCATTTGCGCGGTGTCGTGAGGATGTCACAGCCGGCACAACTCCCGCAGCCCAGATCGCTGCAGGAGGGATGTGCCTTGCCGTTCTTCTTGCCCCATATCCTGAGTTCTTCTTCCTTGGCGCATCTGATACCGAGTTTTTTCATTTCCTTGTTGTTGCTGATCTCGGTTTCAGGGAACTGCCCGTTTTTGCGGAATATGATGTTGAAGCATAGCCCGATCACACTTATCCCTACCAAGAGCAGCGCCGCAATGAAGATTTCCATGATATGTACCTCCTTGTTTGTCTATATGATGAAGCTGTCGCTTATCGGTTCGTAGTTATACACCTTATATATTGTATTGGCGAATGTTTCGGCGACAGAAAGGACAGTTATCTTGCTTGTGTCCTTTTCCGGGTCGCTGGAAAGCGGTATCGTGTCTGTCACGATCACTTCCTCGAGGGCTGATTCGGCAATCCTTTCGTATGCCTTCCCTGAGAATACGGCATGTGTGGCGCACGCCCTTACACTGAGGGCTCCCATCTCCTTGAGGACATTGGCTGCCTTGGTGAGTGTCCCGGCAGTGTCTATCATGTCATCTACGATGAGTACATTCTTCCCGGCAACATCGCCGATGGCTGTGATGGAACCTACCACGTTGGCCCTTTCCCTGGACTTGTGGCAGACAATCACCGGGCACTGCAGATATCGTGCATAGGCATTTGCCCTTTTGGCCCCGCCCATATCCGGAGCTGCTATTGCAAGGTTCTCTATGTTCTTGTCCCTGAGGTAAGGCAGGAAAATGTTGCTGGCATAAAGATGGTCTACAGGGAAGTCGAAGAATCCCTGTATCTGGTCGGCATGCAGGTCGCATGTCATGACCCTGTCGCATCCGGCTGCGTGGAGCACGTTGGCCACGAGCTTTGCCCCGATGGACACTCTCGGCTTGTCTTTCCTGTCCTGGCGGGCCCATCCGAAATAAGGCATCACGGCCACAACCGTGTGGGCAGATGCCCTTTTGGCCGCGTCAATCATCAGGAGAAGCTCGAAAAGATTGTCAACAGGAGGGAAGGTCGACTGCACTATGAAGACTGTCGCTCCTCGGACACTCTCATTGAATGACGGCTGGAATTCCCCGTCGCTGAAAGCCAGTACTTCTGATTTTCCCAGTTCTGTGCCGAGGGATCTGGCGATTTTCTCCGCGAGAGGTTTTGAACTCCTGCACGCGAAAATTTTCATTTTGTGTTCGTTGTGCATCGTATGAGGTTTTATGGTTCTGTTTTCAAGTCTTCAAGCACTGATCCGATGTAGTCGAGGATCTCCTCTTTTCCCATCCCGTTGGATGAGGAGCTTACGAAGACAGGAGGAAGTTCCTCCCAGTGTTCGAGGATCATCTGCTTGTTCTTTTCAATCTGCCTTTCCAGTGCAACAGGCCCGAGCTTGTCCCCTTTGGTGAAGATTATTGCAAACGGGATCCTGCTTTCGCCGAGCTCGAACAGGAAGTCCATGTCCGTCTTCCCGATGTCATGCCTTGAGTCTATGAGGACAAAGAGCATCACGAGTTCCGGGGAAAGGTTGATGAAGTTCCTGATTATCTGGGCAAGCTTCTGTTTCCCGCTCATCGACATCTTCGCATATCCATATCCAGGGAGATCCACCAGATACCACTGTCTGTTCACCAGGAAATGGTTCACGAGGCGTGTCTTTCCGGGTGTGGAGGAAGTCATTGCGAGTTTCCTGTTGTTGCATAACATGTTGATAAGAGAGGACTTGCCGACATTGGACCTGCCGATGAAAGCAAATTCCGGAAATTTCTGCGATGGTTTTTCAGAAATCCTGGTGCTGCTCCCGGCAAAAAGTGCTTCAGTAATCTTCATGTCTTGCTTTCGTTCTGGATTAAATTACAAAGGTATTAAAAAACTTGACAGATAGAAATATATTTTGCCTTATCGCTCTCCGGAAGTGGAAAATATCTCCGCAGGGCGGGAGGGGAGAGGTTCCCGGATACTGTTCCGGTATAAAAGTGATTCGTCTGACTGACGTTTGTATAAAAATTTGATAAAAATTGAAACAGGCTTTAAGGGTGAGCACATATTTTTATTAAATTTGTAGGCCGCAACAGTCGTGTCAGTATGGAAAAGGAATTCATAACCCTTTATGAACTTCAGTCTGGGCTGAAGGAGGGGATAGAACGGCTGTATCCGTCGCGTCTCTGGCTGAAGGCGGAGATAAGTGCCCTCAAGGCACGTCCCGGCGGCCATTGTTACATGGAGCTTTCGCAGAGTGATGACTCCGGCATTGTGGCCAAGGCTCAAGCCGTCATCTGGAGTTCCAGATACAGATTCATTGCACCGTATTTCGAATCGGTCACAGGGTCCCCTCTTCGCGAGGGGATGCTTGTGCTTATACAGGTGCAGGTGAATTTCAGCCAGTTGTACGGATTGTCCCTTGTGGTGAATGATATTGACCCGGATTTTTCGACAGGCGAACAGGAGAGGCTCAAGAGGGAGACTCTGGAAAGGCTCCGGCGGGAAGGTCTTGCCGATATGCAGAAAGGTCTCGGGATGCCTGCGATACCTTACCGTATCGCTGTGATTTCCGCTCCGGATGCTGCAGGATACAGGGATTTCATGAGACACCTGCATGAGAACGAATACGGCTTTGTGTTCCATACGGACCTTTTTCCGGCCCTGATGCAGGGCTCCGGTTCCCCGTCTTCCATAATGGATGCCCTCGACAGGGTGGCTTCGGCACAGGATCCCTATGAGGTGGTGGCAATATTGCGCGGTGGCGGGGCGAAACTCGACCTTGCGTGCTATGATGACTATGACCTTGCTGCCCATATCGCGCAGTTCCCGATACCGGTGCTTACTGCCATAGGGCATGACCAGGACAGCCATGCAGCCGATCTGGTGGCCTATGGCTCTGTCAAGACCCCCACTGCCCTTGCTGACGAGCTGGTGTCGCTCTATGCGTCGGAGGATTCCCGCCTGCTTTCATATACAAGCAGGCTGAAGCTTTCGTTCTCCGGAAGACTGTACCGGGAAGAAAGCAGGCTGCAGAAGCTGCTGACGGGTATTTCACGTGCATTTTCCAGGAAAATATCTGATATGGAAGGACATTTGTCGGTACTCGAGGCGAGGATAACGGCATCTGACCCGGCAAACATATTGAAGAAGGGTTATGTGCTCGCTGTGGACTCTGCGGGGACGGTAATCAAGGGAGTCAGGGACAGGAGGCCCGGTGACAGGGTCGGTATCCTGATGAAGGACGGGCGGCTGGACTGTACGGTGGATTCCGTCTCTCGGCTTCCGTTCCGGGTGCAGGCGGACGAGCCCGGTCCCGGGGGCGGCCTGCATGGTGAGTATGCTGCCATGGATTGATTATAATGAATCACGTTGTATTAACTCATCGGACTTGTGCCGGATAAATGGATAGGAGAAGATTCGGTTATGGAAGAAAAGGAATTTGACTATACGGCTGCTGTGGCCGAGCTCGAGATGCTGGTGGCCAAGGTCGAGGACCCGGAGACCGGGATTGAGGACATAGGCGGCTGTGTGTCCAGGGCCGAGGAGCTCGTGACCCGGTGCCGGACGTATCTTCGCCAGGCCAGGGAAAAGGTGGACAAATTGGAAGTCCAGTAGTTTAACCGTATATGTATCAATAACATTGACACTATGACTGAAATGAAGAAAATTTATGATGGCGACCCGTGGCTGAAACCGTATGCGGAAGCTGTGGATGCCAGGCATGAACGGATTTGTGAAGAGAAGAAAAGGATTTCCGCCGGTCATGGAGGGTCTCTGTCCCGCGGTATCAACAATCATCTTTATTACGGTCTGCATAAGCAGGGTGACGGTTCGTGGGTGTTCAGGGAGTGGGCGCCGAATGCGTTGAAGATATATCTGATAGGTGAATTCAACAACTGGAAGAAGACGGAAGCATACGCCCTGCATCCGGTGGGGAACGGCAACTGGGAGATCACCGTGGACGGGTTCTTCCTTTCGCACGGTACCCTGTACAAGCTTTATATAGAATGGCATGGCGGAGGAGGGGAGCGTCTTCCGGCATATACCACCAGGGCGGTCCAGGACCCGGAGACCAAGGCTTTCTGCGCACAGGTATGGGACCCTGCCCCCTACAGATGGAAGAACGCCAATCCTCCAAGACGTGAGCATCCATTCATATATGAGTGCCATATCGGCATGAGTTCTGAGAAGGAAAAGGTGGCCACTTTCACCGAATTCAAGGATGATGTCCTTCCATATATCCGCTCTCTGGGCTATGATACCATCCAGATAATGGCTCTCCAGGAGCATCCGTATTACGGCTCTTTCGGCTACCAGGTCTCCAATTTCTTTGCCCTGAGCTCGCGTTTCGGCACTCCGGAGGAGTTCAAGGCCCTTGTCGATGAGGCTCACGGTATGGGAATCGCCGTGATAATGGACATAGTTCATTCCCATTCTGTGGACAACGAGGCGGAGGGCCTGAGCCGTTTCGACGGCAGGGAAGACCTTTATTTCTATGGCGGAGACCGCGGCCGGCATCCTGCATGGGGGTCGAGGTGTTTCGATTACGGGAAGCACGAGACCCAGCAGTTCCTTCTGTCCAACTGCAAGTTCTGGCTGGAGGAATACCACCTGGACGGTTTCCGTTTCGACGGCGTGACCAGCATGATGTACTGGGACCATGGTCTCGGAAAGGCCTTCACGGGATATGACTGTTATTTTGACAACGGAGTCGATGAGTCGGCTGTGACATACCTGGCTCTCGCCAACATGCTTGTCAAGGAGGTGAACCCGGATGCGATAACCATCGCCGAGGATGTCAGCGGGATGGCCGGCCTGGCCGCCCCTTTCGAAGCCGGCGGGATAGGGTTCGACTTCCGTATGAGCATGGGTGTCGCTGACAACTGGATAAAATGGATCAAGACCCAGAGTGACGAGCAGTGGAGCATGGGAGAGATGTGGTGGCAGCTCACCAACAAGCGCAAGGATGAAAAGACAATCAGCTATGCGGAGTGCCACGACCAGGCCATGGTCGGTGACAAGACCATAGCCTTCCGCCTGATGGACAAGGAGATGTATTTCCACATGGACAGGAATTCACATTCCGACGTGATAGACAGAGGCCTCGCTCTCCACAAGATGATAAGGCTCGTCACCATGGCCACGGCCGGTGACGGATACCTTACCTTCATGGGAAACGAGTTCGGGCATCCGGAATGGATAGACTTCCCGAGGGAAGGGAACGGGTGGTCCTACAAGTATGCCCGGAGGCAGTGGTCGCTGGTGGAGGCTGATTATCTGAGATACAGGCCTTTGATGCTTTTCGACAGGGCGATGGTGTCCATGGCGCGGAAGGAAGGGCTCCTGAATGAGGCTCCGGAACTCCTTGTGCAGGATGAAGAGAAAAAAATATTAATATTCAAAAGAATAAATTGTATCTTTGCGTTCAATTTCAATCCGGTATCATCTTTTGCCGACTATGGTTTTTCGGCTCCGGCCGGGAAATATACGGTAATCCTAGACAGCGATGATCCGGAATTCGACGGTTTCGACAGGGTGAAACGTGGGGAAGAGCACTTTACCGTCCCTGAAAAATCTGCTAACGGCAGCCAGACCTATGACGATACCCTGTATCTCTATCTCCCTTGCCGCAGCGCTGTAGTTTTGGAAAAATGTAGTGATAAATAATATAAAGTATGGCTTTTTTAACATTCAACAAGTCTGAGCTTGTCAACCTGTCTTATTCGCTCAAGCGTGAGATAATCTCAGCGAACAAGACAGGTGCGTACTGCAACACTTCGATAGTCACTTGCAATACAAGACGCTATCACGGGCTTCTCGCAGTTCCTGTCGACCGTTTCGGGAAGGGCAAGTACGTGCTCCTTTCCGCATTGGACGAAAGTCTGGTGCTGAACGGGAAACAGTTCAACCTGGGCATACACTGCTATGGCGATGTCTATGAGCCGAGGGGCCACAAGTACATAGTGGACTTTGACCTTGACCCAGTACCTGTAATCACCTACAAGGTAGGTGAAATCCTGTTCAAGAAATCGATTATCCTTGCGCCTGACAACGACCAGGTGCTGATAAAGTACGAGCTTCTTGAGTCTCCGGCAAAGGTGTCGCTGATGCTGAAGCCGTTCCTTGCGTTCAGGAACATCCACAGCCTCACCAGCCAGAACTCGGAGGCCAACACCGAGTACAAGGAGGTGGAAGGCGGGGTGTCTTTCAGGATGTATGACGGATTCCCTGATCTCAATATGCAGATCAGCGGGAAGTCCTCTTTCCGTTACATGCCTTACTGGTACAACGGCATAACCTATTCTGACGAGGCGCGCCGGGGGTTCAGCTGCAAGGAAGACCTCTTCGTCCCAGGAGTGTTTCTCCTGGACATGAAACCTGGCGAGACCATTGTCTTCTCCGGCTCGGTAAATGAGGTGAATCCAAAACAGCTGAAGCGCAAATGCACTGAAATCGAGAGGAAGCTCACCGACATTACGGACTATCATGACCTTCTGGCCCACAATGCCGACCTGCTCATCTGCAACCGTAACGGTGTCAAGCAGATAAATGCAGGATTCTCATGGCTCGAGACAGGCCTCCTGAGGGAGACGGTAGTCGCCCTCCCGGGTTTGACCCTCTATGCCACAGGAGACTGCGGAGAGTTCGAGGAGATTCTTGACAACCTGATTGCCAACGAGCAGAACAGGCTCACCAAGAGGACTACACAGATAGAGGCTCCTCTGCGTCTTACCGACACTATCCAGCAGTACATAGAGTTCACTGGGGAAGAGAAACGTATCTGGGAGAAGTACGGCAAGGTTCTGAAAGCCATCGTTGACAGTTATGCCCCGGGTAAACGTGCCGAGGTCACGCTTCATCCGAACGGGCTGCTCTGGGCCCAGATGGACAGGGTCGCCCTCTCGTGGATGAACGCGTATGTGGACGGATGCCCTGTGACTGAAAGGGCAGGATATCAGGTGGAGACCAACGCCTTGTGGTACAACGCCCTCTGTTTCGCCCTCGACATGGAGGCCAGGTACGGGGCAAAGAAGAGTGCCTTCGCTTCCAGATGGACAAAGGTGCGCGATCTGGTCAAGGAGAACTTCCAGAAGACATTCTGGGACAAGCAGGCGGGATACCTTGCCGACTATGTGGACAACAACGGAAGGAACCTGGATGTCAGGCCGAACCAGCTTTTTGCGGTCTATCTTCCGTATTCTCCGATAGATGACCTTAAGAAGATGGCAGTGATGCAGGTGATAAACAACGAGCTGGTGACATCCCGCGGTATCAGGACCCTCTCACCGAGGAATGCCAAGTACCGTGGCGTATATGAGGGGTCACAGACGGAAAGGGATCTGGCTTACCATCAGGGATGTGCCTTCCCGTCTCTCCTCAGCCCTTATATTGACACTTGCTTCCGTATGAACGGGCCTTCGTTCTTCAAGAAGGCGGAGTACCTTACCGAAGGCTTCTACAAGGATATCAACAAGCACGGCGTGGGTGCTTTCTCCGAGCTTTATGACGGGGACCCGCCTCACGAGCCGCACGGTGCCATATCCTCGGCTTGCAGTACAGCGGCTCTGCTCAGGGCTGATTATCTCATGAATAAATATAAGGAGGTTCAGAAATGAAAGTATTGATGTTCGGTTGGGAGTTCCCTCCTTATATTTCCGGAGGACTCGGGACTGCCTGTTACGGTATGACAAAGGGTCTGGCCGCAAACGGGGTGGATGTGCTTTTCGTGATGCCGTCCGCTTCGGGTGACGAGGACCAAAGTGCCGTATCCATTATAAATGCCAGTGATGTGCCTGTGGATACGGTATCTACCTCTGTCGAGGATTTCCTTGACAAGGTGCGTTTTGTCCACATCCATTCCAATATGGTCCCTTATATCGACCCTCAGGATTTTTCCGAAATGGTCGAGGAGGAGAGGAAGAAGCAGGTCAAGAGCTTCTCTGTAAGCTACGGCCAGAAATACAAGTTCTCGGGCAAATACGGCTCCAACCTCATGGAGGAGGTGGCCAGATATGCCATGGTTGGTGCGACCATCGCCCTCCAGCACAAGGATGAGTTCGATGTCATCCATGCCCATGACTGGCTGACTTACCTTGCCGGCGTGGCTGCGAAGGAACTGACAGGGAAGCCTCTGGTGGTTCATGTCCATGCCACTTCATTCGACAGGAGCAGCGATGACAAGATCGATACGAGGGTCTATGACATAGAGCGCAAGGGAATGGCTGCCGCAGACTGTGTGATCGCCGTGAGCGAGCTGACGAGGAACATCGTCATAAACAGGTACGGAATAGCCCCAGAGAAGGTGGTGGCTGTTCACAATGCAGTGGATTTCAGCGGAAAGGAGAATATGCATGTGGAAAGGGGAGTCAAGGACAAGGTGGTGACCTTCCTCGGCCGTGTCACTTTCCAGAAAGGCCCTGAATACTTCATCGAGGCGGCTGCCAAGGTGCTCAAGAGATGCCAGCACGTGAGGTTCGTTATGGCCGGCAGCGGCGACATGCTCAACAGGTGTATCAGGCATGTGGCCCGTCTGGGCATTTCTGACCGCTTCCATTTCACGGGGTTCCTCCGCGGGGCGGATGTGCAGAAGATGTTCGCCCTTTCGGATGTGTATATAATGCCGTCTGTGTCCGAGCCTTTCGGGATTTCCCCGCTTGAGGCCATGAGGACCAATGTCCCTACCATCATTTCCAAGCAGTCGGGTGTGGCCGAAGTCCTGAAATATGCCATCAAGGTGGATTTCTGGGATGTCGATGCCATGGCTGACGCGATATACGGCCTGCTGAACTACAGTGCGATGGCCGACATGGCTGCAAGGTGCGGATACGACGAGGTCAACACCCTCAAGTGGAACAATGCGGCCTTCAAGATTAAAAAAGTGTATGAATCAGTGATAAAATAGTAAAAAAGAAATAAGCCATGAAAAAAAGCATTTGTCTGTATTTCCAGGTACACCAGCCGAACAGATTGAGACTATACAGATTCTTTGACATAGGGAAGGACTCTCACTACTATGATGATTTCGCCAACAGGACAATCCTCAGGAGAGTCTCCCAGAGATGTTATCTCCCTACCAATGCCCTTCTTCTCGACCTTGTGAACAGGTATAAGGGTCAGTTCAAGGTGACTTTCTCGATTTCAGGGTCTGTCCTGGAGCAGTTTGACCGCTACGCTCCTGAGGTCATCGAAAGTTTCAAGAAACTTGCCGACACAGGATGTGTCGAATTCCTCTGCGAGACTTATTACCATTCTCTCGCATCCCTGGCCTCTCCTGCAGAGTTCAAGCACCAGGTGGAGAAGCACAAGGCAGCTATAAAGAGTTATTTCGGCGTGACCCCGAAGGCCTTCAGGAACACCGAGCTCATATATTCGGATGCCATAGGGGCCATGGTCTATGACCTCGGGTTCAAGACAATGTTAACTGAAGGCGCTAAGCATGTGCTCGGCTGGAAGAGCCCGAATTACCTATACAGCGGTGCGCAGGCTCCGGATCTCAAGCTCTTGCTTAAGAACTCGACTCTCAGCGATGACATCGCGTTCCGTTTCTCTGACAAGAGCTGGCCAGACTGGCCTCTCACCGGGGAGAAATATCTTGCATGGATCAAGGCCTCTGCCCAGAACGACGAAATAGTGAACCTGTTCATGGACTATGAGACGTTCGGGGAGCATCAGAAAGCCCAGAGCGGTATCTTCGACTTCATGAGGTATCTTCCTGAGGTTATCCTTCAGGACGGTGAATTCGAGTTCGTTACACCGACACAGGCCGCCAAGAAGCACAAGCCGGTAGGTGAGCTCGAAGTCCCTGACGCCATTTCATGGGCTGACGAGGAGAGGGATGTCAGCGCATGGCTCGGGAATGAACTCCAGAACGATGCCTTCAACAAACTGTACGGACTCACCGAAAAACTCTCAATCCTCAACGATCCGGTCCTCTGGTCGGATTTCGGGCATCTCCAGGAGAGCGACCACTTCTATTATATGTGCACGAAGTTTTTCTCAGACGGTGCTGTCCACAAATATTTCAACCCGTATGACACTCCGTATGAGGCATTTATAAATTATATGAATGTTTTGAGCGATTTTATTATCAGGGTAGATGATGCAATTTCATTTTCTGATGCTAAATTTGCAGCCTCAAAAACTCACAAGACGGAGAAAAAGGCTCCTGCGAAGAAGCCTGCCGCCAGGAAGAAAACTGTAAAAACCAAGAAAACTGATGAATAATGAATTGCTGAAGCCGGACTATCTCTTCGAGGTCAGCTGGGAAGTGTGCAACAAGGTGGGAGGAATCTACACCGTGATTGCGACCAAGTCCCTCTACCTGAAGAGCGAGCTGAAAAGGCATCATATCCTTATCGGCCCGGATGTCTGGATGAACATCGAAAACAACCCTGATTTCATAGAGGACCCTCTCCTTTACAGGATGTGGAGGGAACAGGCTGCAAAGGAAGGCCTGCGCATACGCGTCGGACGGTGGAACGTACCGGGCAAGCCGACAGCCATCCTTGTTGATTTCAAGCAGTACCTGACCATGAAGGACGAGCTGTTGGGGGAGATGTGGCGTGATTTCGGAGTGGACTCGATCACAGGAAACTGGGACTATGTGGAATCCGCGCTTTTCGGCTACACAGCCGGGAAGGTCATAGAGAGTTTCTACAAGTACAACCTCACTCCTTCTGACAAGGTCGTGGCCCAGTTCCATGAGTGGATGACCGGGGCCGGACTCCTGTACCTGAAGAAGGCTAAACTCCCTGTAGCCACGGTATTCACCACGCATGCTACAGTGCTCGGACGCTGTCTCGCCGGGAATAACCTCCCTCTGTACGATTCGATGAACCTGTATGACGGGGATACCAAGGCCAAGGAATTCAACGTGATGGCCCGCCATTCCCTCGAGAAGCAGTCCGCACGGTACTCTGACATATTCACTACAGTGAGCGGGATAACCGCCTCCGAGTGCAAGCAGTTCCTCGGAAGGGATGTGGATGTCGTGACGCCTAACGGGTTCGAGAACAGCTTCACGCCTTCTACGGAAGAGGAATATGACAGTATGAGGAAAGCCGCCAGGGCAAAGTTTGTCGAGGTGGCCACGGCCATGTCCGGGGAGACAGTGCCGGAGAATGCCGTATTCGTGGGGATAGCCGGGCGTTATGAGTGGAAGAACAAGGGTATAGATGTATTCATCGACGCCCTTGCAAAACTTAACGGGACAGGGTTCGAAGGAAAGACCGTCCAGGCCTTCATCCTCATCCCGTCAGGCCACAAGGGGGCTGACAAGGAACTTGTGTCCAAGCTCAAGGGGACAGACTCGCAGTATGTCACGCAGGTTTCACATTATCTTATGGACCCTGAGTATGACATCATTACAAGACGTCTGCGGGAAGTTGCCCTGAACAACGCTGTAGGAGACAAGGTCAAGGTGTATTTCATCCCGTCATATCTCAACGGAGACGACGGAATATTCAACATGAAGTACTACGACCTTCTTGCAGGTCTTGACCTTACAGTATTCCCATCCTATTATGAGCCGTGGGGATACACGCCTCTCGAGAGCCTCGCCTTCAAGGTGCCTACCCTGACCACTACCCTTGCCGGGTTCGGAGTCTGGGTCAAGGACCATTATACCAAGGATCATCCGGGCATATCCATTATCGGAAGGACGGATTCAAACTATGCTGAAGTCGTGGACGGGGTGATCGCCAGGATGAAGGAGATCGCCGGTCTGGACAAGGCCGGAAGGCAGGCCTACATGTCGAATGCGAAGGAGGTCTCAGAGATAGCCCTTTGGGAGAACAACATAGTATATTACAAGCAGGCGTATTCGTCTGCCCTTGAAAAAGTCATATCAGAAAAAGGAGCATTCCCTGAAACGAGGAGTGAGAAATCAATGCAATACAGAATGATAGATGTAAATCAACCGTCCTGGAACAGTGTGTTCTTCCTGCGTCACCTTCCGGACAGCCTGAAGGATCTCGAGGTCCTTTCAAGAAATCTCTGGTGGTGCTGGAACGATTCCGCAAAGGACCTGTTCAGGTCGATAGATCCTGACGCATGGGAGACTTCCGGAGAGAATCCGATAGCCATGCTTGACAAAGTGAGCCTGAAGCGCTACCATGCGCTGGAGAAGGACAGGGAGTTCCTGGCAAGGCTCAAGTCTGTCATGGACGAATTCAACTCTTACATGGCCCTGAAGGCTGAGCGTACAAGCCCTTCCATTGCGTATTTCTGCATGGAATACGGGCTCGATACTTCCCTGAAGATATATTCAGGCGGACTTGGTATCCTGGCCGGTGACTATCTGAAGGAGACCAGCGACATGAACACCAATCTGGTGGCTGTAGGTCTTCTGTACAGGTACGGCTATTTCACCCAGATACTGTCCGCGCAGGGGAACCAGGTGTCGAAGTATGATGCCCAGGATTTCATGAAGATCCCTGCCATCCCTGTGAAGGATGCCGAAGGCAACTGGATGACTGTGAGCATAGCATTCCCGGGAAGAAACCTCAATGCAAGGCTCTGGAGAGTGGACGTGGGACGCACCGAGCTGTATCTGATGGACACGGACTACGAGGATAACCTTCCTGAAGACAGGTCTGTGACCCACCATCTTTATGGAGGCGACTGGGAAAACCGTCTCAAGCAGGAGCTCCTTCTGGGTGTCGGAGGTATCCGTGCACTCAGGAAGCTGGGACTTCATCCGGAGATATACCACTGCAATGAAGGGCATGCGGCATTCATCGGCCTGGAGCGTCTCAAGGAGTATATCCAGGAGGACAACCTCGATTTCCCTGAGGCAATGGAGGTAATCCGCGCATCGTCCCTTTTCACCACCCATACGCCTGTGCCTGCAGGGCACGATGCCTTCGATGAAGGTCTGCTGAGAAAGTATATAGGCCATTATCCTCAGAGGCTCAAGATCGACTGGGATACGCTCATGGGGCTTGGCAAGATAAACGCCTCTGACCCTAACGAGAAGTTCTCCATGAGTTTCCTGGCGGCCAACATCTCGCAGGAAGTCAACGGAGTGTCATGGCTTCACGGGGAAGTCAGCAAGGACATATTCGCAAGGATGTGGCCCGGCTATCTTCCTGAGGAACTCAACATCACTTATGTCACCAACGGTGTACACTATCCTACGTGGACTGCACCTGAATGGAAGAAGGTGCATGAGAAGGTATTCGGCGAAGAGTTCGGTACCCATCATTATGACAAGTCATGCTTCGAGGGAATATACAAGGTGGACGATGCCACTGTATGGAATGTCAGGACTTCGTTGAGGGGCAAGCTGATAGCTGCCATCAAGGAGCGTCTGTCCGATCCTGCTGCGGCAAACCATTATTCTCCGCGCCAGATCGTGACTATCAAGGAGACCCTCCGTGACGATGTGCTCACTATAGGATTTGCACGGCGTTTCGCCACATACAAGAGGGCTCATCTCCTGTTCCGCGACCTTGACAGGCTGAATGAGATAGTGAATGACCCGGAGCATCCGGTACAGTTCATATTCGCCGGCAAGGCGCATCCGGCAGACAAGGCGGGACAGGATCTCATAAAGATGATTGTGGACGTGTCCAAGATGCCGCAGTTCATAGGCAAGATAGTCTTCGTGCCGAATTACGACATTTCGCTGGCGAAGTTGCTTGTACAGGGTGTCGATGTCTGGATGAACAACCCTACGCGTCCTCTCGAGGCTTCCGGAACTTCCGGGGAGAAGGCTGCCATGAACGGCGTGATGCATTTCTCCGTACTCGACGGATGGTGGGTGGAAGGCTACAAGCCTGGAGCAGGATGGGCTCTCCCTATGGAGCGCACATACGATGACCAGAACTATCAGGACGAGCTCGATGCAGCTACCATATACACTATAATAGAGAACGAGATCGCTCCTCTGTTCTATGACAAGAACAAGGAGACAGGCTTCTCTGCCGGCTGGATAGACTATATAAAGAACACTGTTGCGCAGGTTGCTTGCAACTTCACTACCAACAGGATGCTTTCAGACTACATCAGCCAGTACTATGACCCTCAGTCCAAAAGGACCGCGACCCTCACTGCCGATGACTACAAGGTGGCCAAGGAGATTGCCGCATGGAAGAGGCACATGAGACGTGAATGGGTCAATGTCAGTGTCGTGTCTGTGGTCAAGCCTGACGGCTCATACGACTATGTTTCTCTGGGCAAGGAGTTCAAGGCCGAAGTGGTGCTCAATATCAGTGACCTCCATCCTGACGATATCGGTGTGGAGATGCTGTTCGCCACGACCGACAACAAAGGGAAGCTCCATATCCAGGAGAAGTACGGGTTCACACCTGTCGAATACCGTGATGAGACTGCCAAGTATCAGGCATCCGTAATGCCGGAGCGGGCAGGTCTTTACCAGGTGGCAGTCAGGATCTATGCAAAGAATCCGCTTTTGCCTCACAGGCAGGATTTTGAACTTGTAAGATGGTTGTAGCGACCGGATTTTTCGACGGTGTCCATACCGGACACCGTCTTGTAATATCACAGCTGGTTAATGCAGCTGAAGCACGCGGGGAGGAGAGCCTTGTAATAACATTCTGGCCTCATCCCCGTAATGTGCTTCAGCTGGAGGCCAGGACTTTCAGGCTCCTCTCCTCTCTGGAGGAGAAGAAGAGGATGCTGAGGGAACTCGGTGTGGACAGGATAGAGGTGATTCCTTTTACACGTGAGTTCGGCGCTCTTACCACCAGGGAATATCTTGATTTTTATGTGAAAAGGATGTTCGGCGGGACGGCGGTTGTCCTGGGCTATGACAACAGGATGGGCTCTGACTCCATGACCCCGCACGATGTCGGCGCCGTTGCCAGGAGCCTTGGACTGGATGTCATCATGACAGGCATGGTGGAGGGGATGCCGGGTACTGCCGTAAGTTCCACCAGGATACGGACTCTGATCGCCTCCGGTGACGTGAAGGATGCGTCAGCCATGCTTGGATACGACTATTCCCTTTACGGGGTGGTCGTGGCCGGGAACAGGATCGGCCGTACGATAGGCTTCCCGACGGCCAACATGCAGCTTTACGAGCCTCTTAAGCTGATTCCCGGGAACGGTGTCTATTCCGTGAAGGTGCATACTCTCGGCAGGGAATGGGCCGGAATGTGCAATATCGGCAACAGGCCGACTGTCGGGGCCGGCAACCCGCGTACAGTGGAGACCAATATCTTCGGATTCGACGAAGACATTTACGGGCTTGACCTCAGGGTGACTTTTCTAAGGAAGATCAGGGACGAGATCAGGTTCGACTCCATAGATGCGCTTGGAGAACAGCTGGCAAAGGACAGGAAGGTGTGCCTTGCCTGCCGGGACATGTGAACGGAGGAAAAAGATGCATATCGGATTTGCATTTTGGAAAATTTTTCGGAACTTTGGAGAAAATGAGGTTTTGAATGGATACTGTCCTGACAATAGTCACATTGTTGCTTATTCTGCTGCCTGTCGCTGCGAAAGCCATCGAGAAGACCCTGGTGAACGCCGGCAAGTCAGGCACGGCAGATAAGGTGCGCAGGTTCCGTGAGCAGCTGGAAGACAGCGACGGGAAAGACGCGGACCCGGTCCCGACGGGGCGGAAGGGCAGGGGGGCCTTTCCGTTCCCTCCTGTTTTCAGGGAGGCGTTCCCGACTTCTGTAATTAAGCCTCCTGCCGGAGCAGAGGACTCTCCCGTCCGGCACACTCCTTCTCCTGGGGCTGCCCATGCCGGTGCAGGAGTGCCTGCCGAGCTTCTGGAGGACGGCTACAAGTCTGTCAGGGACATAATCAGGGACAGGCACTCTTCAGATGGCGTTGCCGTTACGGAATCTGTGGAGGAAAAGCGCAGGAAGCTGGAAATCGACCCGAGGAAGATGATCATCTATTCGGAAATAATGAAACCTAAGTTTTAGTTTCCCTTTATTTGGTCAAGCCAATATTAATTCTTATATTTGCAAGGACAGAGGTCGGCCAAAAATGTATTTTTTGGTCGATTATATTTTTGTCGGAGCCAACAATCGACAAAACATCTTATATTAATATAACGTGAATTCGATGAATTTAATTCATTAAATTACATCGAATTACCTCTTTTCAGGAGCAGGCCGTGGCCTGCGACAGGTCCCCCGGCGAGGGGGAAGGAAGGAGGCGGCGCTCCTTAATAAGGGGCTGTCACGGAGTGACTGGGGGTTGACAGACAGGATTTCTGTAGGAGGGCCCATCAGGGCCGCACCGGAGCGTCAGCGAGGTTTCCGTCAGGGAAACCGAGGCAGTGAAGGTGCCGGCGCAGCGAAGCGGAGGCGCATGCCCCGCCGGGGCTGTCACGGAGTGACTGGGGGTTGACAGACAGGATTTCTGTAAGAAATCCGGTCATAAATGATAAAATATTGATTTTTAATATAATATTGTTAAATATAAATTCGTCGAACTGACGTTAATATACGTCGTACTGACGTCAATTTAAAAAGATCAAGAAATGGAAGTACATTACATGACTCAGGACGGTCTTGACAAACTGAAAAAAGACCTCTCTGAAGCGATTGCCCAGCGCCCTGTCATTTCCGCCCAGATAGCTGAAGCCAGGGACAAGGGTGACCTTTCCGAAAATGCGGAATATGAAGCGGCACGCGAGGCCCAGGGCCTTCTGGAACTCAAGATCTCCAAGCTCCAGAACCTGGTTGCAAACGCGAGAGTTATCGACGAATCCCAGATAGGCACGGACAAGGTGCAGATGCTCAATAAGGTGAAAGTCAAGAACCTGAGCAACAACCAGGTAGTCGAGTTCACGCTTGTCGGGGAAAGCGAGGCTGATTTCGCCTCGGGGAAGCTGGCGGCCACCACTCCTATCGGCCGGGCCCTTATGGGCCACTCAAAGGGCGAGACGGTGGAGGCGAAGGTCCCTTCCGGAATCATCAAGTTCGAGATACTGGACATAACGCTCTGACGCCATGGCTACGATATTCACTAAAATAGCCAAAGGGGAAATCCCTTCTTACAAGGTGGCGGAGAACGATGATTTCTATGCCTTCCTTGACATCAACCCGCTTGCTGAGGGCCATACCCTTGTCATCCCAAAGAACGTGGAGGATGATTATATATTCCATCTGGATGAAAGCACATACACAGGACTTTGTGCTTTTGCCAGGAAGGTCGCCATCGCGATAGGGAATGCCATCCCGTGCAAAAGGGTCGGGGTGGCTGTCCTCGGTATGGAAGTACCTCACACCCATATACATCTGGTGCCGCTCAACAGCGAGTCTGACCTCGACTTCAGAAAAGAGAAGCTGAAACTTGCACCTGAGGATTTCTCCCGTATAGCATCATCAATAGCTGCAGCATATGAAAAAATGTAGTTTCTTCAGGACGGCATCCGTCGTTGCCGCCGCCTTGGCTGTCGCCTCGTGCGGGAAGACAGTAAGGATTTCCGGTACAGTGAAGGATCTGGGAAAAGGAGAGGTGATAGTGAAGCTCCTGGATGTCAACACATACAAGGTGCTTGACACTCTTACCTCGGATGCATCCGGCCGTTTCTCATACCGGATGGAGGTGGAAAAGGGACAGCCTGAATTCGTGTATCTGTACCATAATGATACCAAGATAGCCTCCATGCTGCTTGAGAAGGGAGACAGGGTGTCTGTCACTGCCGATACGCTCGGGAACTATGAGGTCTCCGGGTCGGATGAGAGCCGCCGTCTGGCACAGGTGGAGAAGGATTTTTCGGACTTCTCTGTCAAGTTTGCAGACCTTGCCGGAAAACTTGACGGTCTGGATCCTTCTACCGAGGAGGCCGCCGGGATAAGGAGGCAGATGGGACGTGCGTACACCGACTACTACAGGAGCAGGGTGAAGTTTATACTTGAGAATTCACATTCACTCACTTCCATCCCTGTTCTGTACCAGACTATAGGAGGTACTCTCCCGGTATTCGGACAGGCTACGGATGCAATACATTTCAAGAATATAAGCGATTCTCTTTCAGCTGTATATCCCGATTCCAGATATGTCAGGTCCCTGCAGGCAGAGGCTAAAAGGCGGACTGACCTCCTTTCCCTTAGCGTGAGGCTGGAAAACGCTCCTGAGATGAGCTATCCGGACCTTGAACTGCCGGATGTGAACTCCACGAAGGTGAAACTGAGTGAGGTGGATGCGAAAGTGATCCTCCTCCACTTCTGGTCTGCGGCTGATGCTGCGCAGAAAATGTTCAACCAGGATGTGCTGAAGCCGCTATACAGGGATTTCCATTCCAGAGGCCTGGAGATATACCAGGTGGCCCTGGATACGGACAAGGCCATGTGGGCAAGGACAGTGAAGGACCAGGGTCTAGAGTGGATAAATGTCTGCGACGGGCTCGGAAGCGCTTCCCCTGCTGTGCTGCTGTACAACCTGGGAAAACTTCCTGTCTCATTCGTGATTTCCGGAGGCGAGCTTGTGGACGAGCCTTTGTCCGATGCCGCTTCGCTGAGGAAACTTCTGAACTCGCTGCTCTGACACGTCCGTGCAGCGGTGCTGTATGACCGGGAGTGAGGCAAAAAATTCCCACCCCCGCCTCATTCCCGTCGGATACAGCAGCTTCATTTACCCTCCCTGCTGAAAAAACAGAAAAAAATCCGGCAGGCGTGCAAGGATTGGTATTCTTGCGGTTTGCTTTTTTACGAACTTACAAATTTACATGGACCGGTTACAGGTTCGGTAATGTGTATAAATATGTCCGCTGTGACTCTGTCCCTGATGTGACAGGTATCATACGTGCCGCCTGAGCGGGTCCTTCCTGCTGGCGGTCACTACAAACTCTTTCAGATAGAACGGTTCGAAGTACGCAACGTCTTTGAACCGTTCGCTTTTGTATTCGGCCATGGCAGGGATGAGCATTGCCGAAGCCTTCGGGCAGCACTGGATGAAGACTGCATCAGGAAGGTCTATTACTTCAGATGCCTTCCCGGCCCCGTCTCCGATGAAGAGCACCGGTCCTGAGCCTGAGAGGCTGCGGAAACTGCCAGGCTCCAGTACGGCCGGCCTGACATCTTCTTCCTGCCTCCCGTCTGCGGAGAAGACAGATGTATAGACTTCCATCCTCCTGGCGTCTATCATCGGGACAATGTGCCTGCATCCTTCCGGAACATTCCCTTCAGATATGGCCTGCCATACCAGTGTATCCAGTGTCCCTACGGCGACAAGAGGCAGTCCTGCCCCGAAGCACAGCCCTTTGGCCGTGGATACCCCGACCCTCAGTCCTGTGTATGACCCTGGCCCCATGCTGACGCAGACGGCTGAACAATCCCCGAGTCTTATCCCGGTCTCGTCAAGCATTTCCTGTACAAATACCGCGGTCAGTGAGGCATGTGCCCTCAGGGTCCCGCTTTCCCTGTATGATATTATTTCCCCGTCCCTGGCGATGGCAGCGGAACAGAGTTCTGTCGAAGTCTCGAGAAGTATTATAGTGTCCATGTCGTGTTTTTATTTGAACAGCAGTTCTTTAAGGTACGGAAAAACCGAGTATGCGGCATCTTTCAGGGGTGGGTACAGCACCGAACCTGAAAGTGTGGATTCCTTGACAATGTGGAAATTGCTGTTGACAGAGTTGAACATTATTATCACCAGTCCCAGTATAAGGGCACATTTGAGCAGTGCGAACACTAGCCCCAGGAGCTTGTTCAGCCACCCGAGCATTATTATCTTTATGCTTGCCTCGATGATTTTCCCTACGGCGAAGAGCGCGAATATCACCACGATGAGAATCACTGTGAACGACACTATGTCCAGTATCTCCGAGGATACTCCGCCGAACCACTGCGCAAGCCATTTCCCGAGCATCGAGGAGAATCTGAAGGATAGCCACACCCCGAGAATTATCGATATTATCGAGACCACCTGTGCCACCAGACCCCTTCTGAGCCCGTTTATCACTGCAGGGATGAAACAGATGAGGATTATTATATCCAGGATATTCATTTTTTATCAAAGTTAATTCCTATATTTGCAAGTTGAAATTTCCGGCGCGGAAAGGGTTTGCAAAATTAGACAATTTTTTTTGCAAATGCATCCCGTCATGACATTGTATGGTTAAGAAAAAAGACAGATATGGCATTTAAGGAGTATAAAGGGCTGGACCTTGTACAGACAGGCAGCGAAATACTTGACAGATGGAAGCGGAATCACGCTTTCGAGCGCTCTCTCCAGGTGAGGGAGGGGGCTCCGGAGTTCATATTCTTCGAAGGTCCGCCTTCGGCCAACGGCATGCCGGGCATACACCATGTTATCGCCCGTTCCATCAAGGATGCCATCTGCAGGTACAAGACCCAGAGCGGCTACCGTGTCGAGAGACGTGCCGGGTGGGATACTCACGGCCTTCCTGTGGAGCTGGGCGTGGAGAAGATGCTCGGGATCACAAAGGAGGACATAGGCACGAGGATAAGTGTAGAGGAATATAACAGGGCCTGCCGCAAGGAGGTCATGAAATACACCCGCGAGTGGGTGAACCTTACCGAGAGGATAGGATACTGGGTGGATATGGATGACCCGTATATCACATATGACAACAGGTACATCGAGACATTGTGGTATCTCCTGAAGGACATATACGGGAAAGGTCTCCTGTATAAGGGGTATTCCATCCAGCCTTATTCCCCGGCGGCAGGTACCGGGCTAAGTTCCCATGAGCTGAACCAGCCGGGATGCTACAGGGACGTGAAGGACACTACGGCAGTGGTGCAGTTCGAGGTCATAAAGGACGAGAAGTCCCAGGTCTTGTTCGGATGCGAGACTCTGCCGGTATATTTCCTCGCATGGACCACGACCCCCTGGACACTCCCTTCCAACACGGCTCTTTGCGTCGGACCTGGCATAGATTACATCAGGGTGCTTTCATTCAACCCTTATACCGGCACACCTGCGATATACGTGATAGCGGAAGTCCTTCTCGACTCCGTGTTCAATCCGAAGGCCAAGGGGATACAGATGGAAGACTACAGGCCTGGCGACAAGCTCGTCCCGTATAGGGTGCTTGACGGCAGGTTCAAGGGCTCGGAGCTTGTCGGCATATCATACCGCCAGCTCATCCCGTGGTTCAGGCCGGATGACGGGGCGTTCAGAGTGATTCCGGGAGACTATGTGACCACAGACGAAGGCACTACCGGTATAGTGCATATCGCGCCTACATTCGGAGCAGACGATGACAAGGTGGCCAAGGCCAACGGAGTGCCTCCGCTGATGGTAATAGACAGGAACGGTGACAGGCAGGCCCAGGTGGACCGCAAGGGCCGTTTCTACAGGATCGAGGATATGGACCCTGCATATGTGTCTGAAAGGGTATCTCCGGAATATGCCGAGTTCTCGGGCAGATATGTCAAGAACGCATATGATGATTCTCTCGCCCCTGATGCACCTACGCTTGATGTGGACATATGCGTGATGCTCAAGCAGCAGGGCAAGGCCTTCAAGATAGAGAAGCATGTGCATACCTACCCTCATTGCTGGAGGACGGACAAGCCAGTGCTCTACTACCCTCTCAACTCTTGGTTCATCAGGACCACTGCCGTCAGGGACAAGATGATAGAGCTGAACAATACCATAACCTGGAAACCTGAGTCCACCGGCACCGGCCGTTTCGGAAAGTGGCTGGAGAACATCCAGGACTGGAATCTTTCCAGGAGCCGTTACTGGGGCACTCCTCTGCCGATATGGAGGACTGAGGACGGTAAGGAGGAGAAGTGCATCGGCTCCCTCAAGGAGCTTTATGCCGAGGTGGAAAAATCGGTAAGTGCTGGTATAATGTCGTCCAATCCATTGAAAGACAAAGGATTCAATCCTGACGACATGTCCAAGGAAAACTATGACAGGATCGATCTCCACCGTCCGTATGTCGATAATATATTCCTCGTGTCGGATTCCGGGAAGAAGATGGTGCGTGAGTCCGACCTGATAGATGTATGGTTCGACTCGGGGTCCATGCCGTATGCACAGGAGGGCCTGAGAAATATCGGAAACAGGAAGTTCGGGTGTACGGCCGACTTCATTGCCGAAGGTGTCGACCAGACAAGAGGCTGGTTCTATACCCTGCACGCCATACATACGATGGTAAGCGGGACATGTGCCTTCAGGCGTGTGATCTCCAACGGTCTTGTACTCGACAAGGACGGCAACAAGATGAGCAAGAGGCTCGGAAATGCCGTTGATCCTTTCAAGGCGCTCGACAAGTACGGTCCTGATGCACTCAGGTGGTATATGCTGACAAATTCCCAGCCTTGGGACAACCTCAAGTTCGACGAGGCCGGGGTGGACGAGGTGAGGAGGAAGTTCTTCGGGACACTCTACAACACGTATTCGTTCTTTGCCCTTTATGCCAATATCGACGGATTCGACCCTTCCGCTCCTGCGGTGCCGGTGTCCGGGCGTCCGGAAATCGACAGGTGGATCATTTCGCTGCTCAACACTCTTGTGAAGAATGTTGAGGCGGCATACGAGGACTATGACATAACGACGGCCGGCAGGCTGATCCAGGATTTCGTGTGCGACCATCTGAGCAACTGGTATGTGCGTCTCAACAGGAAGAGATTCTGGGGCGGGACTATGGATAATGATAAGCTGACTGCCTATCAGACTCTGTATGAAGTTCTTGTTGATGTGGCACTTCTCGCTGCCCCTATTGCTCCATTCTTTATGGAGAGACTTTATCTGGACCTCGTCCCGGGGGCTGAGTCAGTCCATTACGTGAAGATGCCTTCATACGATGCATCAGTGGTGGACAAGGACCTCGAGGAGAGGATGGAGCTCGCGCAGAGGGCATCCTCCATGGTGTTTGCATTGCGCAGAAAGGTAAACATAAAGGTCCGCCAGCCGCTTTCAAAACTCGTGATACCTGTTATCGACAATGGCGTGAAAGAGCAGCTTGAGAAGGTCAAGTCCCTTCTCCTTGGCGAGGTGAATGTCAAGGAGGCGGAATTCATCTCTGACACAGCTGGCTTGATAACCAAGAAGATAAAGCCAAATTTCAAGACGTTGGGCAAGAAGTACGGCAAGCAGATGAAAGAGATTGCAGCAGCTTTTGCACAGCTTTCCCAGGAGGACATAGCCAGGATCCAGGCCAGCGGAGAAGCAGGTTATGTGCTCAGTCTCGCTTCAGGTGACGTCGTCCTGTCGGCAGGGGACTATGAGATCTCGTCGGAGGACATGCCGGGCTGGCTTGTGGCTTCTGACGGTCCGCTCACGCTGGCGCTCGATGTGACCATCACTCCGGAACTGAAGAGGGAGGGGACCGCGCGCGAACTTATAAACAGGATACAGAACCTCAGGAAAGACAGCGGGTTCGATGTCACGGACAAGATAAATGTGACAGTATATGCCTCAGGGCAGAATTTCGCCGACCTTTCGGACTCTATGCAGTGCTTTACGGATTATGTCCTTGCCCAGACACTTGCTAAGGGGATAAGGCTCGTGGAGCAGGACTCTCCGGCGGAGGGAAGCCAGGTAGAGTGGAGCGAGACCCCGGTATATATTAAGGTAGAGAAAATAGGATAGATAATACAAACTCTAAAACTATACATGATTATGGCTGAAGAAAAGAACATCAATGAGCCAGAAGTGAAGGTTCGTTACAGTGACGAGGAGCTGCAGGAGTTCAAGGAGATTATCCTTGACATGCTTGCAAAGGCCAAGAAGGAGTACAAGACTCTAAGGGATGTCGTTACTCACGGATCAAGCAATGACATCGAGGATACATCCCCGACTTTCAAGGTGATGGAGGAAGGCGCCTCCACTCTTTCCAAGGAAGAGGCGGGGCAGCTCGCACAGAGACAGTACAAGTTTATACAGAACCTTGAGGCGGCGCTGGTGCGTATAGAGAACAAGACTTACGGAGTGTGCCGTGTGACTGGCAAGCTGATCCCGAAGGAGAGGCTCCGCCTTGTCCCTCATGCCACATTGACCGTGGAAGCGAAGGAGATGCTGAACAAGAACAAATAAGATGAAGATTTCAAAAGGAAAGTTCCTGATAGTCCTTGGTGTACTTCTGGTCGTGATAGACCAGGTGATCAAGGTGCTTGTCAAGACCAACATGTCGATAGGGGAGAGTATCCATGTATTCGGAGACTGGTTCCAGATTTATTATATAGAGAACGAAGGAATGGCTTTCGGCATGAAGTTCGGCGGGGCAGTGGGCAAGTTCCTGTTGTCGTTGTTCCGGATTGTGCTCTTCGGCTTCCTGGTATGGTGGATAAACCGTCTCCTGAAGAAGGGTGACACACCGTTCGGTGTGACTGTGGGGCTGACGATGATAACAGCCGGGGCCATGGGAAACATAATCGACTGTTTCTTTTACGGACTTATATGGGATTATGCCCCGTTCATGTTCGGCCATGTGGTGGACATGTTCTATTTCCCTATCATCGACACTGTCTTTCCTGACTGGATGCCGCTTATTGGCGGACATCCGTTCCGTTTCTTCGCTCCAGTGTTCAATTTCGCCGACAGTTGTGTCACGTGCGGAGCCTTGTATCTGCTGTTTTTCCAGTTCAGGTTCTTCTCCAAGGAAAGCGGAGGACATAAAGATTCGGAAAAAAGCTGAAAAAAGAGAAAAAAACGGAGTCCCGGGGTATCTATCCGGGACTTTTTTTGTCTGCTGCCTTTATTTTTGTGCGAAAAAACCAATGAAGATAAAGGAACTCGGACAGGATGACAGGCCTCGTGAGAAGATGCTTGAGAAAGGTGCAGGGGCTTTGAGCAATGCCGAACTTGCGGCCATACTCATAAGGACCGGCAGCGGGAAGTGGAATGCCGTGGATATAGCGCGGATGCTCCTCCATTCTGCGGGGGACAGCCTCCTGGCGCTTTCCCGCATGCCGGTGAGGCAGATGTGCAGGATCAGCGGGATTGGCCCTGACAAGGCAGCAGCGGTAACGGCCGCTTTCGAACTGGGGAGAAGGTGTTTTTCGGAAGCGGATACAGTGGAAAAAGTGTCGATAACCGACCCTTCGATGATATACAGGACCATGGTACATAGAATGAGGGCGCTCCGGCACGAGGAGTGCTGGGTCATCTATCTGAACAGGGCGAATTACATCATAGGAAAGGAATGTGTCAGTACAGGAGGGCTCGATGCCACTGTAATCGATGTCAGGCTGGTGATGAAAAGTGCACTCGAGAGGCTTGCGAGCGGTATTATCCTCGTGCACAACCATCCTTCCGGAAACCCTCAGCCCGGCTCGAGCGACATACGCCAGACAGGCATTCTGCGGAAAGCCGCCGAGACCTTCGGCATATCGCTCCTGGACCATATAATCATAGCCGATGACCGCTTCTACAGTTTTGCAAACGAGAGGGTGGAGGTGGCAGGCAGGTAGAAAATCCGGATTAAAGTTGTATCTTAGCAGATCAAAACTGAATTATCATGGAAATTATCAACCTCGGCGAGACGGATTCTATCCTCAACAAGTTCATAGCCCAGATGCGTGACAGGAACGTACAGAAAGACAGCATGCGTTTCAGAGCGAACCTTGAAAAAGTAGGCAACATATTTGCCTATGAGATAAGCCGGAGGCTCCGCTATTCGGAAAAGCAGGTGGAGACTCCTCTTGGCATAGCCAGGGTCAGGACTCATGACGACCCTGTCGTGGTGGCCACTATCCTCAGGGCCGGACTGCCGCTCCACAAGGGCATCCTCGACTATTTCGACAACGCACAGAACGCGTTTGTCGCCGCGTACAGGAAATACGACAAAGGTGATGATTTCCACATCAATATCGAATATGTCACTGCTCCGGACCTTGACGGGAAAGTCCTGATACTTGCCGATACCATGCTGGCTACCGGGGCGTCGCTGGAGATAGCCTACAACAGGCTGCTTGATGACGGGACTCCGTCCCACACGCATCTTGTGTGCCCTGTCTCGAGCGTTTACGCCGTGGAGTATCTCCAGAAGCACATGCCGGCACAGGGTGTGACCCTCTGGGTGGCGACCATGGACGAGGAGCTCACGAGCCATTCATATATAGTCCCTGGTCTGGGCGATGCCGGCGACCTGGCTTACGGGGACAAGAAATGACACGGTACGGAAGGGGCGCATGAAGTGCAGTTTTGAATTTTTCAAAATTAATGATACCTTTCGGAAAAATTTGTTTGAACCATGTTGAAACCAGGAGACAAGATGCCCGATTTCGAGGTCGTTGACCAGGACGGGAAAACGGTGAGGTCATCGGATTTCATCGGCAGGAAGACAGTTATTTATTTCTACCCGAAGGACAGCACCCCGGGCTGCACGGCGGAGGCATGCAGCCTCAGGGACGGCTACGGTGCCCTGACTGCTGCCGGATATACCGTGGTGGGTGTCAGCAAGGACAGTGATGCGTCACACAGGAAGTTCATAGAGAAGAATTCTCTGCCGTTCACTCTCCTTTCCGACAAGTCCACGAAGATGCTCCAGGATTTCGGAGCATGGGGAGAGAAGAAGATGTGCGGGAAGGTTACTGTCGGGACACTCCGCAGGACATTCATCTTTGCCGAGGACGGTACTCTGGAGCGGGTCATCGAGAAAGTGGACACCAAGAACCACGCCGCCCAGATACTCGGCTGAAAGGACCCGGACTGGCATGAGGGTATTGTACGACTATCAGAAATTCTCCACGCAGAGAGCCGGCGGGATAACACGGTATTTCGCCGAGCTTTTCCGTAATTTCTCTCCTGAGACCGAGCCCGTTGTCTCCCTGAAATTCAACAGGAACATGTACATCTCCGGGGAGGACAGGCTTTTTGTCCGTAATGTCGTGGACTATGATTTCAGTTTCCGCGGGAGAAAGATACTGGTCTCGGCCCTTGACCGCGTCAACAAGGCGTATTCCGAGCATGATATTGTCTGTCAGGAATATGACATTCTCCATCCTACATACTACGGGTGCTACTTCTTCGATATGAAGAGGCCGGACAGGCCTGTGGTGGTTACGGTCCATGACATGATCCAGGAGATTTTCCCGTCGGATTTCAGCCGCAGGGTCATTGCCGAGAAGAAGCGCCAGATATTCGAGTCTGACCATATAATCGCTGTGTCGCAGAACACACGGAAGGACATACTTTCCATATATCCTGAAATAGATCCGGCGAAGATTTCCGTGATTTATCACGGGACATCCTTCAAGGACCTGGTCCCGGAAGACGGTCCATGGCCTTCCAGGTATCTCCTGTATGTCGGGAGACGGGGCGGATACAAGAATTTCATGCCTTTCGTCAGGAATCTCAAGCCATTGGCCGACAAGGTGAAGGATTTGTCCATAGTCTGTGTCGGAGATGCCCTCCTTCCGTCGGAGAAGAAGGCGTTGGCGGAAATGGGGATGCTCGGAAGGGTCACTGCAATGAAGGCCTCCGATGCGCAGCTCCTTTCTCTCTACATGCATGCCGAGGCATTTGTGTTCCCGTCCCTTTATGAGGGATTCGGACTGCCCGTGCTCGAGGCATTCCGGGCCGGATGCCCTGTTGTCCTTGCGGATGCGAGCTGTTTTCAGGAGGTGGCTGACGATGCCGCTCTTTATTTCACCCCAGGAGATGCGGAATCTCTCTGTGAGGCAGTGTCCTTATGCCTGGAGAACAAGTACCTGTGCATGAAGATGAAGGAACGTGGCAGAGAGCGTCTCAGACTGTTCGACTGGCGTAAGAGTGCACTTGCACTGGAGAAAGTATATGCGTCCCTTGCATGAGGCCTGCTTTGTTTCAGAACATGAAGTTCACTCCGCCGCTAAGGGACATCTGCCACCGTACAGGTGAAGACAGGTCCTGTTTCAGGGCAGCATTGTAAAGTCTGTAATTGTCTGTGATATAGTAGTGTACTGCCGGAGTGACATTTATGGACATCCTCCAGATACGTATCACCAGGCTCAAGCCTGCATCTGCTGAAAGGAAGAAGGCGTGCGGAGAGACTGTCCCTCTCTGGAACGGTTCCCCGAGGTTCACTCCGGACATGGATGTCCAGTGCAGATGGTCCTCACCGAAGATATATCCCGGTGTCACTCCGGTAAACAGTTCAACCCTTGATATGAGGCTGGTTATGAATGTGAGGAATCTGGATGCAAGGTCGTTTTTCAATGCATCATCATAGTTGTAGTCCGAATAGTAGTAGTTTTCCATGTCAAAAGCCCCGGTATCCGTATCCAGCGCGTTCACGGCTGCCTCCTTATACTGGTCCTCGAATCCCCAGACCTTTGATCTCCATGCAAATGCGACAGGCAGCCCCGCTGCATGGTCTATCCCGACATTGCTGAGCATATAGCATGCGCCGGCCCTGAAGCCGAGGCCGTGTCTGTAGAACCTTCCATATGTGATGTCGAGCCTCAGGTCGGCTCCTTCCCCGCTTCTGAAGTCGCTCTGGAAGCCTGCGCTTACCTCTATGTTGTTACGGAAACCGTTGGGATTGAAATACTGCGCCGAGGCATGGACGGAAGAGAACAGTAACAGTAGTGCAGCCGCTGCAGCAGTTTTCCTGAGCATGGATATTCCAGGTACTGTCATTTTTCAGATATTTGTCTTGTCTCCGAAGTCCTCAGCCCTGCCGTCTTCACCCTCCTCCTGCTCGGGCGTCCTATGAGCTGGATGTCTATCTGCTCGATCTTGTAGCCTTTGAAACGTCTTCCCCTGAGGTGCTTTTCCACAAGCTCCATCAGTTCCTCGTCCATGATGTCCTTGAACTCGTGGTTTTCACAGTCATATATGTGGAGGTGACGGAATGTGTTCACATCGAAGTACATCTTGTTGTTTGAACTCATCCTGTGGTCGTATATCCCGAGCAGGGCGAGGTTTGACAGTATATTATAGACCGAGGCCACAGTCACCTTGGTGGTCCCGGCTTTCCGGATCTCGTCCGTGACCATATCCGCCGATGCATGTCCGAGCTTCATCATTGCCTCATGCACGGCGATTCTCTGCGGCGTTGCCTTCAGGCCTTGCCGTTTCAGTGCAGTTTTGAACGTTTCTATATTAATATTTCTGGAATTGGTCATATCTTTGCAAAATATTCCGGGCGGCAAAATTAGGAATAATTTGTGCTTGGGCCAAATAAAATTGAAAAATTCCAATTTAGAAAAACCTTTCCCGGGCCTGGCGCACAGCATTTCCCGGCATGCCGGAGACATTCCGGGGACAGCTGAGGTGCCGCTCTGCAAGGTCATTGACGAAAATTGAACAGGATCTGTTATGGACATTGATACCAAGAATTTCAGGGAATACAGGAGCTACGCCGTAGTCACCGGTGCGGCATCAGGGATGGGCCGGCTGTATGCCCGACGGCTGGCCCTTTCGGGATACAGCCTCATTGTCATAGACATAAACGGGCAGAAACTTGAGGAAACTGCCGACGCCATACGGGCTGAGGTGGCAGGGCTGTCCGACTGGCGGATACCATACAAGTCATCTTTCAGGGTCCTTACTCTGGTGCAGGACCTTTCACAGCAGGATGCCGCCGCAAGAGTGGCCGGGTTCTCAAGGCAGAACGGATGTGATGTGGAGGTGCTGGTCAACAACGCGGGCCTTTTCTACTACCAGGGTATAGCGGAGACTTCCCCGAGGGCCCTCTCCCGCATGGTGATGGTACATGACTACACCCCGCTGATGCTATGCCGGGAATTCGTCCCGCAGATGAAGGAACGCGGATGCGGATATGTGCTCAATGTCTCGTCACTTGCGGCGTGGATTCCGTGGCCGGGCCTCGGGATGTATGCTTCTACCAAGCGTTTCGTCAAGGATTTTTCCCGGGCGTTGAGGGTGGAATGCCGGGGAACGGGGGTGAGTGTGACCAACGCATACTTCGGGGCTGTTGACACCCCGCTTTTCAACCTCAAGCCTTCATACCGCAGGCTCGCCCGTAATCTGCGTATCATGATACCTGCTGAAAAGGCCGTAGAAAAGGCTCTCCGGGCCATGTTCAGAAGGCGCAAGGGTATAATGCCGGGTGTTCTGAACCATATTTTCAAGCCGGTCGTGACCATCCTTCCGGACCCTGTACTTGCTTGGATATACAGACTTCTGGAGCCTATCAGGATGGATGTTTGATAAAAACCATTATATTTGCAGGCTGGTTGGCCGTGAGGCCGTCGTACAGCCTGATAGTTTATTAACCGTTAAATTGTCGAACAAATCGTATTTATGGCAAGAGAAATAAAATTTTCCCTGGTTTACAGGGACATGTGGCAGTCTTCGGGCAAATATGTGCCGACAGTGAGCCAGCTTAAGGAAGTGGCACCTGCTATCATAGACATGGGGTGCTTTGACAGGGTGGAGACCAACGGCGGAGCCTTCGAGCAGGTGAATCTCCTTTTCGGGGAGAACCCGAACAAGGCCGTCCGCGAATGGACTGCCCCTTTCAACAAGGCGGGAATCCAGACACACATGCTGGAGAGAGGTCTCAATGCATTGAGGATGAATCCTGTACCAGCAGATGTCAGGGAACTCATGTATAAGGTGAAATGCAAGCAGGGAACAAACATCTCGAGGTCTTTCTGCGGGCTCAATGACCACAGGAACCTCCGTCTTTCGGTGGAGTATGCAAAGAAAGGGGGAATGATTTCCCAGGTGGCCCTTTCCATCACCAATTCCCCTATCCACACTGTGGAATACTATATGGGCATAGTTGACAAGGTGGTCGAATACGGCTGCGATGAGATATGCCTCAAGGACATGGCCGGTATCGGACGTCCTACGTTCCTCGGAAAGCTCACTTCTTCGATAAAGAAGAAATATCCTCATATCAAGGTCCAGTACCACGGTCACACAGGCCCGGGTTTCTCTCCGGCTTCGATGCTGGAGGTGGCACGTGCCGGTGCCGACTATCTGGATGTGGCAGTCGAGCCGCTTTCCTGGGGCAAGGTGCATCCGGATGTCATTACCATCCGTGAGATGATGAAGGCCGACGGTTTCCTTGTCAAGGACCTGAACATGAACGCATACATGGAAGTGCGCCGCCTGACCCAGAAGTTCATAGACGACTTCCTCGGATACTGGATTGACCCTAACAACTCGCACATGAGTTCTCTGCTGGTGGGTTGCGGCCTTCCGGGCGGGATGATGGGCTCGATGATGGCCGACTTGAAAGGCTTCCATGGTGCCATCAACGCATCGCTGCGCGCACAGGGCAAGAAGGAACTTACCCTTGACGAGCTGATGGTGATGCTTTTCCAGGAGGTAGAGTACGTATGGCCTCGTCTGGGCTATCCGCCACTTGTGACTCCGTTCAGCCAGTATGTGAAGAATACCGCCCTGATGAATCTCATGAACATCCTCAAGGGCCAGCCGAGGTGGACCACCATCGACAAG
Organism: Candidatus Cryptobacteroides excrementipullorum; assembly: GCA_017695065.1. Lineage (GTDB taxonomy): Bacteria > Bacteroidota > Bacteroidia > Bacteroidales > UBA932 > Cryptobacteroides > Cryptobacteroides excrementipullorum. The sequence continues at coordinate 39,928 of JADILZ010000018.1, read as the reverse complement.
GACACATGGAACATGATACTCGGCAAGATGGGCCGTCTTCCTGGCGAGCTGGCACCGGAGCTTGTTGAGCTTGCCAAGAGCAAGGGCCTGGAGTTCTACACCGGAAATCCTCAGGATGCGTTCCCGGACGAGCTGGACAAGTATCGCCAGATGATGACAGAGGAAGGCTGGGACTTCGGGGAGGATGACGAGGAGCTCTTCGAGTTTGCCATGCACGAGAGGCAGTACCGCGATTACAAGAGCGGCATAGCCAAGGAGCGTTTCAAGAAAGACCTTGAGGCTGCGAAGGAAAAGGCCGGCGCACCTATAGTCATCACCCGCCCTGTGGTGGAGGTGCCTAAGTATGATGTGGAAAAGATTGCCGAGAAATATCCTAAGGCTACGGCAGTCCAGGCTCCTGTTAAGGGCCAGCTGATCTGGCAGGTGGATGTTGATGACGCTTCCACAGCTCCGGTTGTCGGGACTGAGGTCGAGGCCGGGAAGGCTATGAGCTACGTCCAGACTTATTACGGGATGGAGGAAGTCATTCCTGCCGTAAGCGGGCGCATCGTGGCCATCTGCTCTAAGCAGGGCGACATGGTGGCCAAGGGCGAGGTCATCGCTTTCGTAGAGTAGCAGACAGGCGAATACATCAAAAACAGGGGGTGGTCAAAATGAATGTTTTGATACACCCCCTTTAAAATTATAGGAATGCAAGCTATTGAGGATGAGGCCGACAGGGTTTTTACTGACATAAATGACCAAGCACGTACTCCGAAAACGACGCAGAAGTTTTCAATTATGCCGCATCGTGTTTGTTTTTTTATTGTCTATATCCATTTCAGACTATAAATGTTGAAGAAAAACAAGTTTTATTGTTGGAAAATGGAATTAATTCCTACCTTTGTATTTCTGACCATATAATTTAGACTTTTATGCGAATAGCCAATTTCAGAAATATTGCCGCAGGAATGGCCTTTGCGGTTCTTTTGTCGTGTTCAGACGGAAACGTGCAGACAGGGAGTCTTGATGTTATCCCTAAGCCGCAGGTGCTTGTGGACAAGGAAGGTGCTGCGCCTTTTCTTGTGACCCGTTCCACTGTCATCCTGTATCCGGGTGACAACGGGAAGCTCGCTGCTACTGCGGAATTCCTTTCATCTTATATAAAGGAGGTTACCGGTGTCAGGGTAAAGACGTCGGCAGGGACGGCAGGAAAGAAGGCGATAGTCCTCGGACTGGATACTTCCATTCCGGAGAAGGACGGCTACAGGCTCGATGTGTCCGAAGACGGCATCACCCTTTACGGCCAGTCGGAGGCAGCCGTGTTCTATGGTGTCCAGACCCTGCACAAGGCTCTGCCGATAACTGTGGAAAACGGCGCACGGGCCGCCATACCGGCCGGGTCGGTATATGACTATCCGAGATTCGGTTACAGGGGGTTCATGGTGGATGTCGGAAGGCACTTCTTCTCTGTGGACTACCTGAAGGAACTCATAGATGTGATGGCACTTCACAATATCAACTATTTCCACTGGCATCTCACCGAAGACCAGGGCTGGCGTATCGAGATAAAGAAATACCCAAAGCTCACGGAGATAGGTTCCGTCCGCAAGGAAACTATCACGGCCCCTGGCTCGGGAAAGTATGACGGCATCCCGGTAAGCGGGTATTATACACAGGCTGAGGCCAGGGAGATTGTCCGTTATGCGGCGGAGAGATTCATCACAGTGGTGCCGGAAGTGGACATGCCCGGACACATGATGGCTGCCCTTGCCGCCTATCCTGAACTCGGATGCACCGGCGGACCTTATGAGGTGCAGACACGTTTCGGCGTATTCAAGGAAGTGCTCTGCGGAGGGAAGGAACAGACCCTGCAGTTCGCCAAGGATGTCCTTGACGAGATCATGGACATATTCCCGTCAGAATATATCCATATAGGAGGGGACGAGTGTCCTAAGGCCCGCTGGGAGGAGTGTCCCGTATGCCAGGCCAAGATTAAGGAGCTTGGACTGAAGGATACCAGGGAGCATTCCAAGGAGAACCAGCTCCAGGTATGGTTCATGGAACAGGTCAAGAAGGAAATCGAGTCACGCGGACGCAAGATGCTTGCATGGGACGAGATACTTGACGGGGACCCGGACAGGTCTGTCACGGTAATGGGATGGACCGGGGTAAACGCATCTGTCAGGTCTGCACAGCTGGGTCACAACACTATAGTATGCCCTATCAGCCATCTTTATTTCAGCAATCCCGGATATAACCGCCTGAAAGGCGTGTCGAGCGTGCAGCGTGTCTACGACTTCGAACCCGTATCTGACAGGCTCACTCCTGAACAGGCGGACAACATAATAGGTGTACAGGGATGTATATGGACTGAATGGACCAAGGACAGCACCAAGATGGAGTGGCAGATGATGCCACGCATCGACGCCCTGAGCGAACTCCAGTGGAGCAATCCCGAAAAGAAGGACCTTGGCGACTTCCTGGGCAGGCTGCGCCACCAGCTGGACCTGTACAGACTCATGGGACTGCACTACAGACCTGACATTGAGGATGCTGTCATAGACGTTAATCCTTCCGGAGAAGCCGGCAAGGCAGTGGTGTCTGTTTCCACTTTCGACGGGGCTCCGGTCTTCTATACTCTGGACGGCAGCGAGCCTGATGCATCTTCCGAGCCTTATGCCGGACCTTTTGCCGTCTCGGGTAATGCTGTCGTGAAGGCTGTCGCAATACGTGACGGAAGAGCCAGCGGTGTGGCTGAGGTCGCAATCTCCTCCAACAAGGTGACAATGTGTCCGTCCACCCTTTCCTGCGAGCCAGACCCGCAGTTTACTTATAAAGGTGCCGTATTGCTCAACGACGGTCTGTACGGGGATGACAGTTACCGCTCCGGAAGGTATCTCGGTATCTATGGACAGGATCTGGATGTGACTTTCGACATGCAGTCCACACAGGAGATTTCGTCGGCATTCGTGAATACGATGCTCGTCCCGGGTGATTTCATATTCGGCCTAACAGGACTGGAAGTGTATGTGTCGGATGACGGGAAGTCATTCAGGAAAGCAGGTTCCACAAGATTTCCGGTGCTTGGGAAAGGCTCTCCGAACAATGTCCCTCACAGGTATGAGGTTTCCTTCGGGACTGTCAGTGCAAGGTATGTGCGAATTGTGGGGAAATGCACCCCCAAGCTGCCTTCATGGCATCCTGGCGCAGGCCGCAAGGCCTTCCTTTTCATCGACGAGGTGGGTGTCAATTGACAAGCGGACCTTCCGGCAGTCAAAAGAAATGTAGCAAATCTGATATGTGGATTAAACCGTAAAGAAAAATTTTTTTGACGGTTGAAATCTTTTATTAAATTTGCAGAATCTGTAATAATTACTAACTAACCGTATTTTTATGTTTCTAAAGTTTAAGTCTGCATTCAGGCTTCTCGGCGCTTTTGTCGTCTCTGCGCTGTTCCTGAATGCTTTTGCCCCACAGGCTTTTGCTCAGGGGGGGGCAGGAACTCTTACCGGTGTCATAACAGATGAAAGCGGTCCGGTCATAGGTGCGGCCGTGTTTGTCAAGGATACCAATAATGGAGTTACGTCTGATTTCGATGGAAGTTACTCTCTCAGCGGTCTGAACCAGGGAGATGTCATCGTATTCTCTTTGCTCGGGTACAATACCCAGGAAATCACCTGGACAGGTCAGGCTACCCAGAATGTGCTTCTGCGCACTTCCATGGACTTCCTCGATGAGGTGGTGGTAGTCGGTTACGGTGTCCAGAAGAAGGTCAACCTCACCGGGTCTGTCTCCACAGTGGAGGCTGAAGACCTGGACATGCGTCCTGTCGCCAATATTACACAGAGTCTTCAGGGTCTGGTACCGGGACTTACTGTAAACAACTCAAATTCAGGACGTCCTGGTGCAAAGGGTACCCTCCAGATCCGTGGCCAGGGTAACCTTTCCGGCACTTCTACTCCTTATGTCCTGGTGGATGGTGTGGAGATGGACCTTTCCGATGTGAACCCTAACGATGTGGCCAGCATCTCTGTCCTGAAGGATGCATCAGCAAGTGCCATCTATGGTGCGCGTGCGGCGTACGGTGTCATCCTGGTAACCACCAAAGGCGGTGAGGAAGGCAAGATGAGGGTAAGCTATCACGGTAATGTCGGCTGGACCCAGCCTACAGTTCTCCCTGATATGGCCAACTCTGTCGATTTCGCCAATTACTGGAATGCCGGTGTGCGCAATACCGGAAGTACCCGTCTTTATTCGGATGAGAAGATTGCCCTGCTCCAGCAGTTCATCGACAATCCGTCCAGCGTCGATCCTTGGTTTGAACTTCAGCCGGGAGCCAGCATGAACCCTGCATTCGAAAACTCCGAGAGCGGTGTGGGTAACACTGACTACTTCGACCTCCACTACAAGGATTTCGCTTTCAAGCAGGACCACAACCTCAGCCTCAGCGGAGGTACTGACAAGGTACGCTATTATGTATCCGGGGGCGCATATTCTGAAGACGGTATCCTCCGTTATGCGGACATAGACTACAAGAGGTTCAATATCAACGCCAACCTCAATGCGAACCTTACAAAATGGCTGCGTCTGAAATTCAATACCAAGTACAGCCATCAGGAAACCAACACCCCGTTCGGTGACGGAGGTCTTTCCGAGGGATTCTACCATTCTCTTGCGCGTTTCCGTCCTACGGTACATTATATCGACCCTAACGGGCATTTCACCGAACTTTCGCTCGTTCCTTATCTGCAGAGCGGCACATACACCAACAGCCTTGATGACGACTTCCTCTTCACACTCGGCCTTGAGGTCGAGCCTGTGAAGAACTGGAAAATCTTCGCAGACTACACGTACAAGCAGAACAACTGGAACTACAAGGCCATGAACCAGGCTCCTGACATCTACGCCCTTGACGGTGTCACCACTTCGAAAGGTACCAGAGGCGAGATGGGAGTAGTGGCTGACGGTTCTTTCTTGAGAAAGATGGATATTATCCGTTACCAGTCCCTGAATGTATATACTTCCTATAATTTCTCCGCGAACAAGAACAACTTCGCGTTCACCGTCGGTTTCCAGGAGGAGGACTACAACTACAATTATATGTATGGCTATGTGACCAATCTTGCCACATACACCAACACGAGTCTCAACATGGGTATGTCCGACGAGAGCAAGGTACTTTCAGAGACCAGGAACGGCTGGGCCACAAGAGGATTCTTCGGACGTATCAACTATGACTACGATGGCCGGTACCTTCTTGAGTTCAGCGCCAGGTATGACGGATCCTCACGTTTCGCAAAAGGCAACAGGTGGGGCTTCTTCCCTTCAGTGTCTGTGGGATGGAACATTGCCCGCGAGCCTTTCTTCGAGCCTGCAAGCCATCTTTTCGACGAACTGAAGATCAGGGCTTCGTGGGGTCAGCTCGGAAACCAGGCAGGGGCTGCTCTCTACACATTTGCATCGACCATCACACCTAACGCCCAGGGAAGCTGGTATTTCGAGAACGGGCGTGAGATGTACTTCTACGCACCTGGTGTCGTTAACCCGAACACCACCTGGGAGAAGGTTGACAGCAAGAACATAGCCCTCGACTGGAATATGCTCAAGGGTCGTCTTACCGGTAGCCTGGAGTTCTTCCAGAGGGATACCAAGGACATGCTCGGACCTGTGGAGGAACTTCCTGACTTTTTCGGCGCTACTCCGCCTCAGACCAACAATGCATGTATGCGTAACCGTGGATGGGAACTTTCCCTTCTCTACAGGGGGCAGATAGCCAAAGAGGTGGACTTCTCCATCGGAGGATCGGTCTATGACGCTACTGCAGTGGTTACAGAGTACAGTAACCCTACGCTGACGAACCCTTCAGGAAGCTGGTATGCCGGCCGTGAAGTCGGCGAGATCTGGGGTCTCAGATCCGGAGGCCTTATACAGACCCCTGAAGAGGCTGCGGAATACAACAAGCTCGACCTTTCCTACATTTCATCCCAGCCATGGCAGCCGGGAGATGTCAAGTATCTGGACATAAACGGTGACAATAAGATAGATAACGGTACCAATACTCTCGGTGATATGGGTGACTACGAGATCATCGGAAGCACGACCCCGAGATACAACTACACCATCCAGGGTTCCCTCTCATGGAAAGGTATATCCCTGAGTGTGATGTTCCAGGGTGTGGGCAAGCGTGACTGGTGGCCTAACGGAGTGTATTTCTGGGGAGGCAGCTCGTATGCACAGACTACAGTATTCAATGACCATCTGGACTACTGGACAGAGGATAACAGGGATGCGTACTATCCTCGTCCTTACATCAATGCAGCGGGTGCGGCTACCAGCCAGTACACCAACAAGACACAGCTGACCAGTGACCAGTATCTCCAGAGTGCGGCTTACTGCAGACTCAAGAACCTGACTCTCAGCTATGACTTCCCTCAGAAGATGATAAAGAAGATAGGGCTTACCAAGCTTCAGGTTTATTTCTCGGGAGACAACCTCGTGACATTCACCAAGCTTGCCAAGATGTTTGACCCTGAGGCGATATTCACATCATCAGGGTATTCCGGTGAAGGTGGAAAGAACTATCCTATGAACAGGATATACTCAATAGGTCTTATCATTAATCTGTAACAACCATTATGACAATGAAAAAAATATATATATTCCTCGCGGGTCTGGCACTGGCTGCTTCCGTTTCGGGCTGCTTCAGCCTGGACAAGGAACCTGAAGGGGTCATATCCACTTCCACTGTGTTCAGGACCGTGGGCGAGATGCAGAAGTATCTGAACAACTTCTATCAGGATGCTTTCCGCGGACATCCTTCCACTGTCAACGGAACTGGCATTGCTTTCGGCGATATCATGAGTGACAATATGGTATATGCTTCCGTTAATACCCGTCTCAACGGTGACATGACCCTTTCCAGTGCCGGGACATTGTCGGCATACAACTGGATAAGGGCTGCCAACTTCATGATCAACAGCCTCGGGAACTATACAGGCTCCACCGATGATGCGGAATACAGGCAGTGTGTAGGAGAGGTCTATTATTTCAGGGCCTGGTATTATTTCCTTCTCCTGAAGGACTATGGCGGTGTGACATGGGTGGACCAGGTGCTCAACCCGAACATCGAGGAACTCAAGCTGCCTCGTGACAGCAGGACTTTCATCACTGACAAGATACTTGCTGACCTGGATTTGGCGATAGAGAACCTCCAGGTGCAGGAAAACAACAGGTCAATGAGGGTCCACAAGGATGTGGCCCGCATATTCAAGAGCGAGGTGGCCCTGTTCGAGGCTACATGGGAGAAGTACCATAAGGCAAAGGGTGACGAGTTCTTTGATCCTGAGATAACGGATCAGAAAATCGATGACTATCTCCAGCAGGCTGTGGATGCCGTGGCTCCTATAATAGAGGGAGACGAGGCCGGAAGATGGCAGATCTACTCTACCGGCGATCCTCTCAACGACTACAGGGAGATGTTCGTTACCCTTGACCTTACATCCAATCCTGAGGTCCTCTGGTGGAAGAAGTACAACATAGCCGACAACATCGGTCATTCCGTCACGAGATTCCAGAACCTGGGCGGAGGAGAGAAAGGCATTACGGCTTCTCTCGTTGATGATTACCTTACCATAGACGGAAGACCTTTCACCGGAGAAGAGAGGCTTGCCGCCAAGAGGGTGTACGGAAACGAACTCCTTCCTACGGTCCGCGACCCGCGTCTTTCCCAGACAGTCTGCATTCCGGGGCAGCAGCTCCGTCCTGACACCGATGAAAACGGGACTCCTGATTTCGTGTTCACTCTTCCGTTGCTCCAGGGTGACCCGAGCGGTGCATATCACAGGAACGCTACAGGATATGCTCTTCTGAAGCATGTCGAGATCAACCCTACGGATTTTTCCACTATCGAAGGCGAGTACAAGAGCCAGACTCCTGCCATACAGTTCCGGTATGCGGACGCTCTTTTGAACTTCGCCGAGGCTCTTGCCGAGCTTGACGGCGCTGCCAACGAGGCGAGGATAAAGGCCGCTCTCAAGCCTCTGCGCGACCGCGTAGGCATGCCTGAGGTGGACTTCGACAGGGAGTTCCTTGCTGACGAGGATTATCCGATGTACAATGTCGGAGGAGGTAACGACAAGTATATCCAGGTTGTACGCCGCGAGAGAAGGGTAGAGCTGGCGTGTGAAGGCCGCAGGATGTATGACATCTTCCGCTGGGCAGCAGCCGATGTGCTGATCAAGGACTATGTCCCTTACGGGGCGATGTTCACCGGAAGCAATCTGGAGGGCAACGAGTTCTATGGCGATGCGCTCGTATATGACCAGCCACAGGACAACAATCTCTTCCTTACTCCGGCCGATTCCCGCGGTGACAGGTATATCCTTCCTTTCGGCAATCTCCCGAACGGCTACCAGTTCCATGTGGACAGAGACTACCTGCTGCCTATAAGGCAGGGAATGTTGACCCTGACAGATAATCTCTGGGTGCAGAACCCTGGCTGGTAGAATCCTTGGGCGGACCGGCGTGATGTCCTGCCTGACCGGGGCGGGATTTTCCTGCCGGGTCCGCTTCACATTTACATTCTGGCCATCCTGGACACGGTTCAGGATCTGGAGAGTTCCTGCAGATTCCTGACCGGGCCGGGGTGACCGAATCTTTTTTTTTAGTATCTTCACCGAAATTTTACATCATCAGGAAAATATGACAGAAATTAACGTGATCAGGGCTCTGTCCGGTGCGGCCGTACTCATTGCCCTCACTTCGTGCGGCCAGGAAAAGAAAGCCGATACCAGGTACAACATAGTATACATCATGACCGATGACCATACGGCTCAGATGATGAGCTGTTATGACGGCAGATATGTCGATACTCCGAACCTGGACAGAATTGCCAGTGACGGTGTGAAGTTCACAAACAGCTTTGTCGCCAATTCTCTGAGCGGCCCGAGCCGTGCCTGCATGTTTACGGGCAAACACAGCCATGCCAACGGTTTTACGGACAACACCACCTGTGTCTTCGACGGTTCCCAGCAGACCATGCCCAAGCTCCTTCAGAAAGCCGGCTACCAGACAGCCATTGTGGGAAAATGGCATCTCGAGTCTCTTCCTACAGGGTTTGACTACTGGGAGATAGTGCCGGGACAGGGGGATTACTACAACCCTTCCTTCATCACAATGGACAATGACACTGTCCGCGTTGAGGGCTATGTCACCAACATCATCACTGACATGGGTATCGACTGGATGGAGAACCGGCGTGACAAGGACAAGCCTTTCTGCCTGTTCATCCACCACAAGGCCTGCCATCGGGCCTGGCTTCCGGAGCTGAAGTATCTCAATGAATATGAAGACAAGACATTCGATCTCCCGGATAATTTCTATGATGATTATAAAGGACGCACTGCCGCTGCCGAGCAGGAGATGAGCATCTGGAAGGATATGGATATAGTCTATGACACCAAGATGGATATCGAGGGACTGAACACTCCTCTGGCTGCTACATACCATGCCATGGTAAACCGTCTTTCACCTGAGGACAGGGAGGTCTACAAGGCTGCCTACGCTCCTTTAATCAAAGAGTTCCAGCAGAAGAACCCTCAGGGCAAGGATCTGGCGGAGTGGAAGTTCCAGAGATATATGCGTGACTATGCAAAGGTCCTCAAGTCTCTTGACGACAATGTGGGGCGTGTCCTTGACTATCTGGAAGAGAAGGGGATGCTCGAGAACACGCTCGTAGTATATACTTCCGACCAGGGTTTCTATATGGGAGAGCACGGATGGTTTGACAAGAGGTTCATGTATGAAGAGTCAATGCGTACGCCTCTCGTGATGCGGCTTCCTGATGGATTGGACGCCAGAGGCGATATCCCTCAGCTGGTCCAGAACATCGACTATGCCCCTACATTCCTTGACATTGCCGGTGCTCCTATACCGGATGACATCCAGGGTGTTTCCCTGCTGCCTCTGCTGAAAGGGGAGAAACCTGACAACTGGAGGAAGTCCCTTTACTATCATTTCTATGAGTATCCTGCCGAGCACATGGTCAAGCGCCACTATGGTGTCAGGACTGACAGATGGAAGCTGATACATTTCTATAATGACATAGACGAGTGGGAACTCTACGATCTCCAGTCAGACCCTCATGAGATGGACAACCTTTACGGAAAGCCTGGTTATGAGGAGGTCACTGCACAGCTGAAAGAAGAGCTCAAGAGGCTTCAGGACCAGTATCAGGACCCTATAGAGAGCAAGCTGGCGGCTCAGAAGAAATAATCACGCAGCGTGGTTTTCCATGCTGGACATGAGGTGGCCCGGAAGGTGAATCAGGCGTAACGCGGAAAGTATCCTTCCGGGCCACCCTCATGGCCACCTATTGACACACAGGTACAGACCGTTCCATGGTCCTGATTGTCAGGTCGGCTATGCCCTCGGGCGCTGCCACTGTCCTGGTGGATACCTTCGGCCCGGGAATCAGGGGGCTGTATAGCAGGACATGTCTCACCCTTTCTTTCTGGTCCTCAGTGAACTGGTCTGAGTAGCTGAAACTGTAATCCATGATGTTGTGCGATGTGAACCGTCCTCCGTGTATGCTTGTCCGTCCTGCGAGAGTCTCGAAATCCCTTATCCCGCTTGCAATCATGGACTCCATCTCTGCCATGTACTCCTGGTAATAGTAGCACGGGGTGTCATCGCAGAAGTCACTGTCATCTCCTGTTTCACCCTCGTCCAGAAACACATGAAGCAGCCCGAGAAAATGGCCGAGTTCATGTGACAGTGTCACTCCGGCGTCAGCGCTGTCATAAATGCCGGAAGAGGTCTGCCGGTATATATAGCGGCTGTTTATTGACACGCAATAGGGAAAATTGAGGTTTTCTTTCCCCAATGCCTGGTATTCTGTTTCCGTAAGCCCTTCCAGATACGTGCTTCCCGAAGTCGAGAATGGTATGTGGGAGATTCCGAGTGTGATGGATCCGGCATCGGTCTGGAGAAATTCGTAAACCATTACGTTGATGTATTCGTTCGGATTCCAGAGAAGGTCCGCGTACTCTCCTGACGTGTCTGTCATGAAAGCCTGGGGGTCTATCGGGTATTCCCCGCTCCATCTTATGTATTCTACACCGGGAGTCCTTAGCGTGTTCCCGTTTCCGTCCTTCTCGGCGAGCCTGAATGACACTCCCATGTCCGCGCTGGATGAGGACGCACCCTTGTATCTGGCATTTGCTGCCGAGATAAGTTCCGAAAACCGGTTCTGGCTTACAAACTCCAATGGGTCAGTGATATCTGTATATAGTACATGGAATATGACCGGCAGTTCATAGTGCCTGTTCTCGAGGTCTCCTGCATCCTCTTCCTCCACCAGTCCCTGCAGGCATCCTGCAGCGGATATCATTGCCAGGAGCATTATCCCTGCCCTGAGAATATGCGACAGTTTTTCCATATAATTGACCGGAATTTATATTGCGGATGCAATAATAAGAAAAATCCTCTGGAAATCAAATGACTCCAGAGGATTCGGAGGGTACCCAGTCGGATTCGAACCGACGACATTCAGAACCACAATCTGACGCTCTAACCAACTGAACTATGGGTACCATATTGGTTTTGGGACTGCAAAGGTAAGAAAAATATTTTACATGTCAATACATCTTTCTTACATTTGATGAATTTATTTGAAGTAGTCCGCAGCTGCATGGCCGGAGACTATTCAAACGAAAATCTGAGACCGAATTCAAGGTTGAAGTTCAGAGGCTTTTCCTTGTATATCGTGCTTACCATGCTTCCGTTGTCGAAATACCAGCTCACTCCAGGCTCTATGTACACTCCCAGCATGGGTATTATGTTCCATTGCACTCCGGCTTCCGCGCTTACCGACCATTGGAGCTGCCTTATGGTGACTTTGTCCTGCAGCGGTCCTGTGTCGGATTCGTTGAACCTGGACTTGGTTGAAACTTTCCCTTTTATGCATTTTTCCACCATTCCACCTGCGCTTGCATATATGGTGAAATGCCGCCTTGAGAATATATCATAGCTTGCTTTCAGCGGTATCCCGAGGTAGTGGAGTACCTGTTCGGTGTTGGTTGAGTATCTGGATCCGTTCTCGGAAGTCATTGAGGATGAAAGATATGAATACACAAGCCCAGTCTCCAGCCCCCATCTTTCAGTAATGTTGTACCTGAAATTCAGTCCTGCCCTTATAGGCTGCCTGTGTTTTATTTCTGTGTTTGACATTTTTTCCTGAGTGATCAGCAGCACCCCTGTCCCAGGAGTCCCGCTTACCGCATTTGTCGCCGGGATGCCCTTGAACGAAGCGGACTGAGGCTGGTATGTGCCGAATCCGTTGTATGAATGTGCTGAGCCGGTGAGGTTTGAGATGAATACGTCAGCACTCATCCTCCTTTTCCTGGATCTGTCTTTTCTGAAGTCGGTGTCGTTCCAGAAATCCTCCCTGTATTCTTCCTGAGGCTTGCGGACCGGTCTGCTGTCTGTTCCGCTGCCGTTCATTTTGTCTGTTTCCTCAGTTGCACTTCCGCCTGTCTGGCCGGTTCCATGCATTTCAGCCGTGTCTCCAGTGTCTCCTGTGTTTCCAGGGGCTTTGTCCCGGGCTTCGTCCGCGGTTATGTCCTGCTGAGGACCCTGCTGCGGCTGTCCATTTTTTCCGGAAGGGCCGGACAGAGGGGCAGCATCCGCTATTAGGCTTTCATGCCCTTCCACGGTGGATTCTTCCATCCCGGTGTCTTGTGCATTTTCCGGTACTATGCCGATTATCTGTTCCCCGGCCGGTTCAGGAACCTTGTTCCAGGCTGTCGTGTCAGGGGTATTTGTGCTGAAGTCACTGCGGAATATGAAGAATGCCGCAATGGCTGCCGCAGCAGCAGGGATGATGAATGCAGGTATGAGAAATCTTCTTCCGGAGGATTTCCTTTCTTTCCTGGCCACGTCCATGCCTGTTTCCTCCAGGATCCTGTTCCAGAGTCCCGGCGGCTCAGGCTCGGAGTAACCTGCCATCTTTTCCCGCAGTCTTGATTCCCATTGGCTGTCCATAGTCTTTTACCTGTTTAGACTGTTCCTGTATTCCTTTATCTTCCTTGCGAGCATATTTCTCGCCCTGTGAAACTGTGATGCCGATGTGCTTTCGGTGATACCCAGCATTGATGCTATCTCTTTGTGGCTGAGCTCCTCGAACACATACAGGTTAAAAACGCTCCTGTATCCGTCCGGGAGTTCCCGGATCATTCTCTGAAGCTCCCCTGCAGGGATGTCATCCACTTCCGGTTCTTCGCCTGTCTCAGAGCTGTCCTTCATGAACTCCTCCTTGAAATCGCCGCTTTTCCTGCTGGCCTGGAGGAACTTCAGTGATTCATTGACCACTATCCTGCTCATCCATGCTTTCAGAGAGCCTGGCCCTCTGTACTGGAACCTGCTTATCGAAGAAAGGATTTTCACGAAGCTTGTCTGGAGTATGTCCCTGACATCGTTCCTGTCCAAAACATATCTGGAACACAATGCAGTGAGGAATCCTATATAACGATGATACAGGTCTGCGGCTGCAGACCTGTCGCCATCGTTTATGCTGTTTATGAGCTGTAGATCCCTGTCCTGTTCCATTTATGCTTTCAAATCTCCTCAGCCTAGCGGAGCTTCAGCGAGAAATCCGCCTGGGTGTCTATGTTGCCTTCTTCGGTGGTCTTTCGTGTGCAGTATTTGAATTTCACTTCTTTCTCCACTCCGTCGAATGACTTGTACCTGAGTGTGAGATCGACCGTCTTGCCCTCAGTGTCTGGGAGACTTAGCCCGTTGTCCGGGTCATCGAGCCGGAAAGCCGCAATTCCTGATGCAGGAGTGACACCGTAGTCGCCGTGTGCGTTGTGCCTGAACTCCACGATATAAGGATTTTCTTCTGTCCCGGCATTAAGAAGGTTTACTTCATGTGCTGTCGAGGTGTTGCCCCAATTCGCTATGAACTGCAGAGTGAGGTAGCCGTCCTCGGCGATGTTCACCCAGCTGTTGGCGAGCTCGACAGGGTCCGAGCCGTATTTTTCGTCATTCCCTTCGCCGAGGTCTTCCACGAGGCTTTTCGTGAGGATGTCGTCAATCCAGTTCACATACACTTTCTTATCATAGGTCGTGCCCGGCTCCCCGGTGTCAGTGAAATTCAGAAGTGCCCTGACCTCTTTTTCCCCGAACGGGGAGGTCTTGAGATTAGTGGCTTCAAGCGTGGTGCTGTCATCGAGCTGCATATAGAATGAGGTATTCCCATCGACAGGCTTTACAGTCACTAAAGCGTTTGGGGATAGCAGCGATGTGTCATAGCCTTCTGTCTTCATGCAGGACTGGCTGAATGCCAGAGTTGCGGCAGCAGCCGTCAGACAGGTGAATTTGATGTATTTTCTCATGATATTGTGTTTTTTAACATTCCAATATGATAAACCGGCTGCCATCGGAATCTTGCATGCAAAGATAAAAAAAATATAATTTTCGGTAAGCTTCTAAATAAATCGCTATATTTGCAGAATTGTGCTTGTCTGGCAAAAGAGTTGGAAACATATATTATATGGAACATATACAGTGTCTGATAATAGGAGGTGGCCCGGCCGGATATACGGCTGCTATATATGCCTCCAGGGCAGGTCTTGTACCTGTGCTTTATGAGGGTCTCCAGCCTGGAGGCCAGCTTACTACGACTACCGACATAGAGAATTTCCCCGGCTTTGAGAACGGGATTGACGGACAAGGCCTTATGGATACAATGAGGGCTCAGGCCAGAAGGCTCGGGGCTGATATAAGGACCGGCACGGTCACTTCTGCAGACCTGTCTTCGAAACCTTACAGGTTTGTTGTGGACGGTGAGACCTGGTTGGAGGCCGATGCCGTGATCATAGCCACGGGTGCGACGGCAAAGTATCTTGGACTTCCTTCAGAAGAGAAGTTCAAGGGCATGGGTGTCTCGGCGTGTGCCACCTGCGACGGGTTCTTCTACAGGAAGAAGACGGTCGCCGTTGTCGGCGGCGGGGATACGGCATGCGAGGAGGCCACTTATCTTGCGTCTCTCTGCACCAAGGTGTATATGATAGTGAGACGGGATGTCCTGAGGGCTTCAGAGGCCATGCAGGAGAAGGTCCGCAATACTCCGAACATCGAGATACTGTGGAATTGCAACACTAAGGAGGTGCTCGGTGACATGACCGGTGTCACAGGCGCCAGGCTTCTGCGCAAGGACGGTACGGAGTTCGACATAAGCATAGACGGCTTTTTCCTTGCCATAGGCCATCATCCCAACTCGGAGCTGTTCAAGGATTGGGTCGAAGTTGACGGTAACGGCTATATAGTCACTGAGGGGAAGTCATCGAGGACCAATGTAGAAGGCGTGTTCGCCGCAGGAGATGTCCAGGACCCTCATTACAGGCAGGCAGTGACTGCAGCGGCATCAGGTTGCCGGGCCGCGCTTGACGCGGAACGCTATCTCTCGTCGCTATGACAGCTTGGATAATTTTAAACACAGCCCTTGACAGGGGATTCAAACACAACGCACGATGAGAAATGCCAGGTTTATAATCTTCGCCTCTGCGGCCGTCCTGCTGACGGCTTCTTGTAAATCGCAGTATGAAATGCTGCTTAACAGTAATGACGCCGATGCGAAGTACGATGCAGCATTTGCATATTTCAATGCAGAGAAGTATCAGAAGGCCGCTGCCCTTTTCGAGTCCCTCTCGGTCCTTACGAACGGGACAGAGAGAGATGATACTGTGCAGTATTACTGGGGCTTGAGCAATTACAAGGCCTCCGACTACTACACTGCGGAAACCAATTTCACGAAGTTTACCGAAAGCTTCCCGCGCAGCCCGTTCGCTCCGGAGGCAAGGTTCCTCAGAATCGACTGCCTGTACCGTTCCACCCTCCGTTATGAGCTGGACCAGGCTCCTACAAAGGTGGCCATAAACGCCATCAACGAGTATGTGTCCGAGTTCCCGGACAACCCTAACGTGGAGACATGCCGGGAAATGCTTGATGACCTGAACAAGAGGCTTGATACCAAGGCGTATGAAGGTGCGAGACTGTATTACAGGATGGAGGATTACATCGCTTCGAGGGTCGCCCTGAAGAACGTGCTGAAGGATAATTCCGAGAATGTCTATAGGGAGGACATCCTATATTATATAGCAATGTCCTCATACAAATACGCCCACCTCAGTGTGGCATCCAAGCAGAAGGACCGTTACCTCACTTTCGTGGACGACTACCTCAACTTCATAGGCGAGCTTCCTGATTCCCCGTACAGAAAAGAGCTTGATGTGTTGTACAGACGTGCCCAGAAGGCCCTCGGACGCCCTGTGGACACAAGCCTGTTTGATGATTCGGATGAAAGGGATTTCGCCAAGGAGAGGAAGAAGCTTGTAAAGGAGAGCAGGAAGGCCGAGAGGCAGAACGAGAAGCTGCTGAAGGAGTCTGAAGCCGATGTGGTGGACGAGGCGGTGCTTGACGAGGAGGAGATTTCCGCGGCTGAAAATGCTGAAAAAAATTGAAACCCGTATCGGGATTGCCTGTATAATTGTATAGACGGCCTTTATTGACGGACCGGAAAATACAGGAAAAACCAAACATTATATTGCAGAAATGACAAAAAAGATTCCTACAAACACTATCACCAGGGACTTGTGCGATCTTGCCGCCCCGACTGGAAACATCTATGAGACAGTGGTAATCCTTTCCAAGAGGGCGAACCAGATTGCCATGGCGGAAAAGAAGGAGCTCACGAAAAAGCTCGAGGATTTCAAGAATGACAGGGATACCATGGAGGAGGTCTTCGAGAACAGGGAGCAGATAGAAATATCCAAATATTACGAAAAGCAGCCGAAACCGGGCCTAATAGCCATCTCTGAATTCGAGAGCGGCGAGATTTACTACAGGATGGCGCAGAGTCAGGAGCAGAATGACTGATCTTCCGGATGCTTAAAAGATTACATGTCAAGAATTATGTGCTTATAGATTCTCTGGATATTGAATTTCCGGAGGGTCTTGTTATTATTACAGGTCAGACAGGCGCCGGGAAGTCGATAATAACAGGAGCTCTTTCTGTCGCCCTCGGAGCCAAGGCTGATGCGTCTCTAATAGGTGCGTCGGCTGACAATTGCGTCATAGAGGCGGAATTCATAGCGGATCCCGAAGACGCCCATCTCAAGGCCCTGTTTGATGAGCAGGGCATCGACTGGGACGGAGGCGACATGACGGTAAGACGTGTAATAAGCCGTTCAGGGCGTTCGCGCGCTTTTCTTGACGACTTCCCCGTGTCACTCCAGGTGCTCTCTTCCATCTCTTCGCGTCTGCTTGACGTACACTCACAGCATCAGACCCTGATGCTCTCGGACAGGAAATTCCAGCTTTCAGTGCTCGACAGCTTTGCCGGGAACGACGGCCTGCTGAAGGATTACAGGGAGGCATGGACAAGATACAATTCCCTTATCTCCGAACTGGACGGTGTTTCCGCTTCGATTGAAAAGGCCCTTGCCGAGAAGGAGTATAAGGAGGCGCTTTTCCGCCAGCTTGACCAGGCCCGGCTCCGGGAAGGAGAGCTTGAGGAGCTTGAGGCAGAACAGAAGCGTCTTTCCAACGCTGAGGAGATAAAATCCGTCTTGTGCAGCGTAGAGTCCAAATTCTCAGGCGGATTCGATGATGAGTCAAGATCTTTGTCATCATCTTTGAAAGAGGCTGAAAAAGGCATATCCAAAATATCGGGGTTCATTCCTGAGGTTTCCGGTCTTGCGGCCAGGATAGAATCATGCCGGCTTGAACTCGATGATATATATGCGGAAGTCTCCGGGATAAACGCGTCAGTGGATGTGTCTCCGGAGAGACTGCAGGCCGTCGATGACAGGATATCATTGATATACGGACTTCTGCAGCGGCATTCATGTAGAGATGTCAGTGAACTTGTGGCCATAAGGGACTCGCTTTCGGATTCCATATCAGGCATCACCTCCCTTGAGGAGCGGAAGGAAGAGCTGGAACGCCAGTTGAAAGAGGCTGCAGAGGACATGCACTCCAAGGCAGTGTCTCTGCACCGTGCCAGGGCTGGGGCGGCGGCTTCCCTGTCTGGCGCCATACAGGACAGGCTCCATTTCCTGGAGTTGCCATTCGCGGTATTCCGTGTGGATGTTACGGATACCGGACTCTCGTCCACTGGAAGCGACACGGTGACTTTCCTTTTTTCTTCGACGGGAAAGGATCCCGTGGATGTCGCACGGTGTGCCTCAGGAGGCGAACTTTCCCGTATAATGCTGTCACTTAAGGCAATAATGTCGCAGTACAGGAACATGCCGACTATGATATTCGATGAGATAGACACAGGGGTCTCCGGGAGTGTGGCAGACAAGATGGGCACGATGATATGCGAAATGGGCAGGAACATGCAGGTTTTTGCCATAACGCATCTTCCTCAGGTCGCGGCAAAAGGCTCTGCACATTATCTGGTGTCAAAAACGGTTGACCCTTCCTCTTCCAGGGCGGAGACCACAATAAAAAGACTCTCTGACGAGCAGAGAGTCCTTGAGGTGGCCCGTATGCTGAGCGGCTCGGCTCTTACCGATGCTGCCATAGCCAACGCTAAAGCCCTTTTGAAAGGGTGACAGAATAGTCCGGTCCATACACGATCCTCCTGACGGCGGTGTTGGTATATCCTATTTCCGAGGCACCGGTCTTAACCCTTGAAAACCTGAATCCTGACTGCAGCATCTCTTCATCTTCCATAGGCAGTACAGCACTCCACCCGTTCCCGTATTTCGAACATACCTCGATGAAGTATCTTGTGATGTCATAGCCCTGGAATGCGAAAGGTGTAGGTTCTGTACCGAAGAGTGCGCGGTATTTCATCAGGAAGTCCTGTACGTCCTTTCTGTCATAGTCTATGTAGTAGGATGTGGATACATGCAGGTTTGCATTGTGAAGGTTTTCAACTTCTATTGTCTCGAATCCGCGTATCTTTGATGAAGCGTAGAGAGCAAGGTCGTATTTCTCATACACCAGCAGGTTTGCATTCCTGACAACATCGTTTACGAAAGCCTCGCTTTCCGATGCCACGAGTAGATGGTTCTTTGCCGTGAGTGTCATCATGTCTTTCAGTGAATTGAGGATGTCCCTGCCTTCAAGGATGCTGTAGGAGAAAGCTGCATAGTCCATCCCGCATTCTCCGATTTTCGCCTTGAGTGCTTCTATGTTGTCCGGTTCATGTATCCCTTTCTCGTAGATGAGGATGATTTTGTCGTCCGGCCCCCTTTCGTCGTCTATCCATTCGGCCAGGTCCTCGTACTGAGCTTTGTAAGAGGTCGGTGCCTGGATGAAATTCCTGTATGACGAGGCCAGCTGTTCAGCCCTGTGGTCGAGAGGGGAGACCACGTATGTGTCTGACGGGGCCATTGCCATAAGCCGGCTCAGGTCTCCGTATGAGACAGGGCCTATCACCACATCGCTTTTCCTCAGACGTTCCTCTGTCACAGGCAGTTTTCCGTCTGAGACGTCATATACGCTCAGGTCAATGTCTATCCCGGCATCCCCGAGGTCCTTTGAAGCAAGAAGGGCCCCGCAGTAGAAATCCATGTTGCCTGGGCTTCCGGCCGTACTGTCCTTTGCATTGAGCGGCAGGAGCAGGGCCACATCAATCTCTTTCTTCGGGAAAAGGTGCTGGACCTTGATGTCCTTTTCCGCCATGCTTTCTCCGCCTTCGGCCGGTATGCCTTCCGCAGGCGTCCGGCTTGCCTCAGCCGTTTCTTCCTCTCCGGATGCCGGCATGTTTTCTTCAGGCGTGCTGAATGTCCCGTTAGGAATCCTGAGCTTCTGTCTGTTTTTCAGTTTTCTGCCTTTCAGCCCGTTCTCCTGCATGATTACATCCACCGGAACCCCGTATTTTTTCGAGATGACGTCAAGATCCTCATACCACCTGACAGTGTGAACGGTGAAACTGTCATCGTCCTTCTCCTTTTTCTTCTTCCTGCTGTCCGGAGCAGGTTTCTCTTCCTCTGCGGTGTCTTTTGTGTTGTCAGGTATGAGGATGACAGCATTCTTCTTCAGGCCTGTCTCTTCAAGTCCGGGGTTGGCCTTGTATATGTCACCGATACTGACATTGTAGGCCTTGCTTATCGAGTAAATTGTCTGTTTTTCCAGTACGATGTGCGAATAATACAGCTTGCCGCCCATCTTCACCTTTTCCTTGGATACCGTCACCTGTGGGGCCTGGTAATCCTGGGCCCGGCACTCCGGCACGCCTCCGGCTATAAGGCACAGTTCCAGTGCCAATGCCAATAAAAATTTGCAAATCATTTCCGTATGGTATTATTTAATTGACAGGAAAAGTCAATCAGTTCCCGGCAGAATGCTCCCCACGACAACCTTTCCTTTTCTTTCCTGATTTCCGTTATGCAGTTTGCCGCAATCTGCGGGTCGCTGAAAAAGTGCTGCACCGCCCTGCGGATGGCTTCAGGCCCTATGCTGTCGGCAAGGATTCCTGTACCTCTGTCCCCGATGGTCTCCTTCATCCCGCCGACATCGGTCACTATCATCGGCACTTCAAAATGGTATGACACAGAACTTATCCCGCTCTGTGTCGCACTCCTGTAAGGGAGTACGGTAACGTCTGCCGCTGAAAAGAAGTCCTTCACCTGTGAGTCCCTGACGTAGTACAGGAATGTCCTTATCCTGTCCTGGCATCCTGATTCCTCGATCTGTTTTCTGTAAGGCTCGAAGGAACCGTAAGGCTCTCCTGCGATTATCAGCTGGTAGCCCTCGCCGAGCCCTTTGAATGCATCGATGAGGATGTCGAGTCCTTTGTATTCCCGTATGAGTCCGAAAAACAATATGTTCTTTTTCCCCGGCTGCAGTCCGAGTCTCCTTTCGGCCTCCTCCCTGCCTGTCTTCTGGCCGAAATGGGAGTATAGCGGATGCTGTATCACTCTGTACTCCGCGTCAGGCTTCAGCCTGAGCAGGTCTCCAGCGACTGCTTCACACAGGGTCACATATCCGTGGCTTCCCTTCAGAAAATACCTTGTGAAGGGCTTGTCGAAGAAATGCTGTTCATGCGGGATGACGTTGTCGAGTATTGAGACCACCGTGCAGTGTTTCTTCATGTGCCTCGTGATGTATCCCAGGGACGGGGCGAAGTATGACATCCAGTACCGCACTATCAGCAGGTCCGGCTGCCATGCCCGGATTGCCTTCAGCGTGGACAGGTATGAAAAAGGATTAGCCGTATCCAGCAGAGGCTCGCTCTGCACAGGTACGGCTTCATCATCTGCTGTGACGTACTGCGTCTTTCCCGGGAAGAGGAATTCAGGATACTGCCTCTTGAAGTTGAAGGCTTTCACCGTGTGTGTCTTCTCCAGTTCTCCGCACAGGCAGGCGTTGAACTGGGATATTCCTCCCCTGTAGGGATAAAAGCATGAAAGTACAGCTATTTTCAAGATTTCTGTCAGTCTTTCTTGTTTTTGTTCTTGACGTATTCCTCGTTGAGCTTGACCAGTACGTCGTCAGTAATGTCCAGTGTGGTGTCTCCGGTGATTACAGGAGCTCCTCCCTGGTTGGTGAGTATCATAGAGTACTGCTTTTCCTGGTTGTACTTGTCGAGGAATGTCTTTATGGCATCGGCCAGCTGGTTCATCATCACTGTCTGCTCCTCGAGAATCTCGTTCTGCTTCTGGTTTGCGTAATTGTTGAAGTCAGCTTCCTGCTGCCTGAGCTTCTCGCTCTGCACCTCAGCCACTGAGCGGGTCATCAGACCCTTGTTCAGCTTTTCCTGGAAATCGGTCACGTCGCTCTCCAGCTTTTTGCCTCTCCTGTCCACTTCAGCCTGGATGTTCTGCACTTTCGTCTCCACTACGGACCTGAGGTCATTGGCCATATCGTACTCCTGAAGTATCCTGTCGAGCTGGATGTAGACTATATCGCCCTTGTTTGCCGAGACTTCAGCCGCATTCCCTTCCTGGGAGCCCTGTGACGGCGCTTTTTTGTCAGTTGTGAAGAAAAGAATTCCGAAAGCAGCAGCTGCCAGTATGGCGATGATGCTGAGAATCAATGGTACATTTTTCATTATTGCAAGTTATTTTCGTTGTTTTCCGGATTATGTATTATATGGTATATGAAAACATATATTTTACAAATATAGTCAAAAAATCTTTATCTTGGAGAGATAGGCCTTGATTGTTTTCTCAAGTCCCATGTAAAGGGCATCGCATATTATTGCATGACCGATAGATACTTCATCAGTCCACGGTATCGACCTGATGAAGTATTCGAGATTGACAAGGTTGAGGTCGTGTCCTGCATTGAGCCCGAGCCCGCATGCCCTTGCAGCTTCCGCCGCGGCAATGTACGGAGCTATCGCCGCTTCCCGGCCATACTGGTATCCGCTCGCATACGCTTCCGTGTAAAGTTCCACGCGGTCGCATCCGCATGCGGCCGCCCCTTCGGCCATGGCCGGAACAGGGTCGATGAAAATGGATGTACGTATGCCGCAGGACCTGAATTCACTGCATACTTCCGTGAGGAACCCTCTGTTCCTGACTGTATTCCACCCGGCGTTGGAGGTGATGGCATCTTCTGCGTCGGGGACAAGGGTCACCTGGGCCGGACGCACCTCTTTCACGAGATCCATGAATGCCGGTATAGGATTTCCTTCAATGTTCAGTTCTGTCGAAATCAGGGGCTTTATCTCCCGCACATCAGAATACCTTATGTGCCTCTGGTCTGGCCTCGGGTGCACCGTTATGCCTTCCGCTCCGAATTTCTCGCAGTCAACGGCGGCCTTCTCCACATCCGGCATGTTGCCGCCTCTGGAATTCCTTATGGTCGCGATTTTGTTTATGTTGACACTCAGTCTTGTCATCTTCAAAATGGATTTGAGCCGCAAAAATATATATTATTGTTCAAAGTTTGACAAAATAGTGCTAATTTTGGATTTTGTATCAAATCTTATCTGATGGAATCCGACAGGAAACTGGCTGTTTTTATTCGCGACAGGAAGTTCATTTCCGCACCTGGATACGGGGATCTTGAGCAGGGGTTCCGGAATCTCGGGTACAGGATGTACCGGGTATGTTCGTCCGGCGATATAGAGCCTGGCACTGAAATGATATTGAGCATAGGCGGGGATGGGACGTTCCTTTCCGCTGCGACTGTGGCGTCAGACAGCGGCATCCCTGTGCTCGGGGTCAATTTCGGACGTCTCGGGTTCCTTTCCGAGAACAAGCCAGGGGATGTGTGTGCGGCGGTTGCCTCCGGAGCGTTCACCGTGGAGCACAGGACGCTGCTCCATGCCGTCCTGGGTCCCGCATCTGGATGTCCGCAGATTGACAGCTGGCCTTATGCATTGAATGAGGTTACCGTGCACCGCTCGGGGGCCGCCACGCTTGGCATTACAGTCAGCGTCGATGGCAACAGCCTTCCGGTGTACTGGTCTGACGGGCTGCTTGTGGCCACGAGTTCAGGCTCCACGGCATATTCCCTGAGTGTCGGAGGTCCGATTGTGCTCCCGGAGGCGAAAGTGCTCATAATCGCTCCGATAGCTCCGCACAATCTGAATGTCAGGCCTCTTGTCATCCCGGATACTTCAGTGGTGAAGATAGGTTTTGTGTCGCGGGACAAGAACGTGCTTTTCACTGCGGACAACAGGAACACTGAAATCAGCGCTTCTTCGAAGATTACCGTATCTATGGCCCGGTTTTCGTTGAGACGTGTCAGACTCAACAGTTCAAACTTCATCAATGCCCTGACAGGCAAGCTGTTCTGGGGCGAGGATATCAGAAATGGAAATATTCAGTGAATGATATGGAAAATAATGACAAGATTCCGTTGCATGTTTCCATAATAATGGACGGGAACGGGAGATGGGCGAAAGAACGGGGAAAGGAACGCTGCTTCGGTCATGCCGAAGGAGTGGAAAGTGTCCGTTCCTGTACCGAGGAAGCCATAAGGAAAGGGGTGAAGTACCTTTCCCTTTTCGCTTTCTCTGAAGAGAACTGGAACAGGCCGGAGGCTGAGGTGAATGCCTTGATGGAGCTGATGGTCAAGGCAATGGTGAACGAACTTCCCACATTCCTCAAAAACGGGATAAGGTTCATTGTTCTCGGGAACAGGGCGAGGCTCGATGACTCCCTTAATGAAATGATAGACGAATGTATGGAAAAGACCGCCGGGTGCGGCAACCTTTCACTTGTCATCTTCATGAGTTACAGCGGGAGATGGGATATCCTGCAGGCAGCGAAGAAGCTCGCGCTGGAGCTTGCTGCCGACCCGTCGAGGTCAGCGGAGGTCTCGGGCATGGGCCTGGAGGACTTCAGCCGCTATCTTGTCACTTCCGGTATCCCTGACCCGGACCTTATCATAAGGACTTCCGGAGAGCTGCGCATAAGCAATTATCTCTTGTGGCAGTGTGCGTACTCCGAACTGTATTTCACCGACGTCCTTTGGCCGGATTTCAGGGCTGAAGAATTCGATGCTGCCATCCAAGAGTATGCAAAACGGGACAGACGCTATGGTAAAGTTAAATAATTTTCTATATTTGCACGTTTATTTCATTTAACACATATAAGATAAAGATGAGAGTTGGTCGGATAATCTTCTTCCTGGTGGCTGCAGTCCTCTGCATTCCGGCATTGGCCCAGGCCGAAGGAGATGGCATTGTGGTTGACTACAACAATCCCCGTAAATATATAGTAGGCGGTGTGTCTGTCGAAGGGAACCATTATTTCGCAGACAAGCAGATAATACAGCTTACAGGACTCCAGAAAGGGCTTGAAGTCACAGTTCCTGGTGAAGATATATCGTCGATAGTCAACAGGTTATGGCTCCAGAGGTATTTCGAGGATGTCGCAGTGGTAGTAGATTCGATTGTTCCGGCAACAGACACTGCATTCTTCAAGATAAGCATCGTGGAGCGTCCGAGGGTATCGAGATGGACTTTCTCGGGTGTCAAGACAGGGGAGAAGAAGGAGCTGGAAGAGAGGCTCAACCTGCGCAGAGGCGGGGAGTTTTCCGATTATGTCGCCAAGGCTGCTTCCGATATTATTATAAGGTATTACAAGGAAAAAGGATTCCTCCTTACAAAGGTGGATGTGCAGACCAAGCGTGACACTCTGGTCAAAAGTGCGATAAGGGTCAATTTCGCCGTAGACCGGGGCCAGAAGGTCAAGATCAAGAAAATCACTTTCGCTGGCAACGACCATGTCAAGGAGTCGAAACTCGCCAGATCCATGAAGAAGACCAAGGATATGCGTCTGCTGAACTTCTTCAGTTCCAAGAAATTCAATGAGAAGGAATACTCAAACGACAAGACCAACCTCATCAGTGCTTTCAACGAAGCCGGATACAGGGATGCGAGAATCATCAAGGATACAATGTATTATATTGAGCCGAACAGGCTCCAGATAGACTTTGTCATTGATGAAGGCCGCCAGTATTTCTTCCGGGATATAACATGGACAGGAAACTCCGTCTACTCTTCAGAACAGCTCAATGACATCCTTATGATCAAGAAAGGGGATGTCTATGATGTGGTTACGATGGAAAAACGTCTTTTCGGAGGCGGGAAGCAGAATGAATATGATGTTTCCAAGCTTTACAGGGACAACGGGTACCTGTTCTTCAGCCTCCAGCCTGTGGAGCTCAATATTGAAGGGGATTCCGTCGATGTGGAGATGAGGATTGTGGAAGGGAAGCCGGCTACGCTCAACAATATCATCATCAACGGCAACGACCTCACCAACGAGAGGGTGGTCAGGAGACAGATATTCACACGTCCGGGCTATCTTTTCAGCCAGACTGATTTTGAAAGGTCCATAAGGGAAATCGCTTCGCTGGGCCAGTTTGACCCGGAGGCTATAGCGGATCCTGCGAAAGGATGGTCAATCATACCTAACCAGGCTGACAATACTGTTGACCTCGTGTATAATGTGACGGAGAAGCCGTCAAGCCAGCTGGAGCTTTCCGGAGGATGGGGCGGCAATACGTTCGTTGCCACTGTGGGACTGAGTTTCAACAACTTCTCCACTCGCCGTATGTTTGACAAGTCGGCGTGGCGCCCTGTCCCGCTCGGTGATGCGCAGAATCTCGCGATAAGGTTCCAGACCAACGGTACGTATTACACCAGCCTTTCAGCAAGTTTCATGGAGCCTTGGCTTTTCGGAAAGAAGCCTACGTCATTGAGCATTTCACTCTATTATACGAGGCAGACCAATTCCTATATCGCTTTCAATATCCTGAACAACGACGAGTTCATGGAAGTTTATGGTGTCGCCGCCGGTATCGGTAACAGGCTCAAATGGCCGGACAACTACTTCGTCCTCTACAACCAGTTGAGCTGGCAGACCTACCGTCTCCAGAACTGGAGTTACAACTTCCTGTTTGATACCGGTATATCCCACAACCTGAGCTACACCCTCAGTCTCTCAAGGACATCTACTGACCAGCAGATCTACCCTCGTCAGGGATCCGAGTTCAGTTTCTCTCTTCAGCTTACACCTCCGTATTCGCTGTTGAGAAGAAAGGACAAGGGTGTTCTTGACCAGAACGGCAACCCTACGAGAGTAAGCAGCTGGAGGGACATAGACTACAACCTTCAGTCGTCCGAGGACAGGTACAAATGGATCGAGTACCACAAATGGTCTTTCAAGGGAGCCATCTATACAAAACTGGCGGGTGATCTCGTCCTCATGGCAAGGGCGCAGTTCGGATATCTCGGATACTACAACAGGAACTGGGGCTATTCTCCTTTCGAGGGATTCCTTGTCGGAGGTGACGGTATGTCAGGCTACAACACTTACGGATCTGAGGTGATTTCTCTCAGGGGTTATGAAAACTATTCGCTTACACCTCAGGTGTATGCGCCTTATGCAAACGGATATGCATACTCGGGTAATGTATATGACAAGTTCACTGTAGAACTCCGTTACCCTGTGGTATTGCAGCCTCAGTCCACCATATTCGCCCTTGTCTTCCTTGAAGGAGGTAACGCATGGTCTGACATAAGGGATTTCAATCCGTTCCAGATCAAGAGGTCCGCAGGAGTCGGCGTAAGGGTGTTCCTGCCTATGATCGGCCTGCTCGGAGTTGACTGGGGATACGGATTCGATGACAGCCAGTACGGTGGAAGCCAGTTCCACTTCGTGATAGGCCAGCAGTTCTGATCCGGGACTTGAATTGAATGAAGGAAAACAACAAACTAAGAAAATATGAGTATGAAAAAGATTATGATCATTGCAGCGGCTTTCCTTTTCTTGGGTGCAGCTGCTTCAGCGCAGGGGCCTAAGTTCGCCCATGTGAATTTCAGCGAGCTTGTACAGCTTATGCCGGAGATGGATTCCGCACGTGTGCAGATGGATGCTTCCCAGAAGGAGATTCAGGACACATATCAGAGCATGATCGAGGAGTTCAACACCAAATATGCTGAATTTGAGAGCAAACAGGCTACATGGACGCAGTCTGTAAGGGAAAGCAAGGGCCGTGAAATCCAGAGCATCCAGACCAGGATACAGGAGTTTGAGCAGACAAGCCAGCAGGATATAGCCCAGATGCAGAACGCCCTGATGGCCCCTATATACCAGAAGGCCCAGGAAGTGGTGACAAATCTTGCCAAGGCCCAGGGGTTCATCTATGTATTCGACTCTTCACAGCTTCTTTATATTGATGAGAGCCAGAGTACAAACCTTACGCAGAGCGCCAGGGAGGCACTGAATATTCCGGCTGACAGGACTATCGAGTCTCTACAGGCTGAACTTCAGGCCAAAGCTCAGGCTACGGGAGCAGCTCAGTAACCGCTTTTTAGCCAGAGTAAAACAACTTGGGGTTGTGTCAAAATGAATGTTTTGATACAACCCCAAGTTGTTGTTTGCCCAAATTATTACTGTATCTGGCAATATCTTTTAAACAAAAATAAGACGTTGAAAATCAACGTCTTATCAGTTGCTCCTGAAGCAGGACTTGAACCTGCGACCCTCTGATTAACAGTCAGATGCTCTAACCAACTGAGCTATTCAGGAATTTGTGTCTCATCGGTATCTTTCCGAATGGGATTGCAAAGGTACAACATTTTTCTTAATCTGCAAATTTTTTGAAAATTTTTTGAGGAAAAATTGATTTAATAAATGTACATTTGTGTCGGGAAATAATTGTTCACTGCCGCTGTGCGGCTTTTTCATCGAAATTTTATGGATATAGATCTGTTGTCAAAGATGGTCAGGGAACTCATCCTGGTGCATGACAGGGTTGCTCTCCCCGGTCTGGGGATCTTTGTCGCCGATACGGTGCCGGCTTCTTTTTCCGATAAAGGATATACTATCAATCCTCCCTACAGGAAACTTTCTTTCCGTCAGGGTGCAGATGATGATGGCCTGCTGGCTGACCTCTATGCTTCAGAGAACAGCGTGAGCCGGGAGATAGCCTCGGCTGTCATTTCTGATTTCCTGTCAGGCATGAGGGAGGTGCTTGAGAAAAAGAAGAATATGGTTTTCCCTGGACTGGGACGGCTCAGAGCGACCAAGGAGAACAATTTTTTCTTTGTCGCGGATGAGGACCTGGACATTTATCCGGACGGCTTCGGTCTGGCTCCTGTGTCGTTGAAGACACACCAGGAGACGAAAGAGGAGGTCTCTTCCGCTCTGGATGTGCTGAAGGACATGATTGTAGAGCCTGTGGATGACAGTGCCGAGCCCGCAGAGCCGGAGGATGATGCAGTGGAACCGGAGGATACGGCGGCAGAAGAAAATGCAGGGACGCCTGCGGAAGAGGCCTGCCAGGCAGATGTCCAGGCTGACGCTTCAGATGACACGGAAGATGCAGATGCCGGGGAGAGCTCTTCTTCCGCGGCTGCTGACGATATCCCTGGACCTGACACGGATTCTGTGCCGGACGATGCAGCGGAGACCGGGGACGCCGGGAAGTCCGTGGATGAGCATGTCAAGACTGCGGATTCCCCGTCAGCCGGAGGTCTGCACGCCGGAAAAAGGAAGGTCCTGTACGGTGTGCTTATAGTCCTTGCCGCAGCGGTGCTGATGCTGGTGCTCTATATGGTGGTGGCCAGGATCTTCCCTGAGGCTGTGGACAGCCTCCTGTACAGTCCGGACGAATACGAACTGCTGCATACTCCTGACGAATGATGCCATAAATTTCACTATTCCAAAATTAAATGCTACTTTTGCACGCCGATATTATATAGTGTTGATTCGACGGACTGACATTGAATGATATATGATGGACAACAGGTTCAGCCAGCATATTGTAATCCCATGCTATGACACTGACGTGTCACAGTTGCTCAAGCCGGCTTCTTTCATGGATCTGGCACAAGAGGCGGCCAACCTTCATGCAAATGTGCTCGGGTTCGGATATGACGACCTTATCTCATCCAGGACCGCATGGGTACTCTCGAGGATGCATTTCCGATTCATCCGCCACCCGCGCTGGAGGGAAGAAGTTGATCTCACGACCTGGCACAAGGGGCCGGAAGGCCTTTTTTATATTAGGGACTTCACTGTCAGGGATACTTCCGGAAACATACTTGTCGAAGCCACATCTTCGTGGCTTGTCCTCAATATAGATACAAGAAGGATAGTGCGCAATCCGGGATTTTACTCGGAAAGCGTCTGCCGTGACCATGCCATTGAGCAGCCTTGCGGGAAAGTGCAGATGCCTGCGGATCTGGAGAGGAGGCATGTGGGCGACCATGTGGTCTCCTATTCGGACGTGGATCTGAACGGGCATGCGAACAACGCCATGTATCTTGTCTGGGCAATGGATGCCGTGGGCTACGCTCTCGCTTCGTCGCATCCGGTGAAGGAGGTGAAGATCAATTTCAACCATGAGACTCGTCCCGGGGACAAGGTCTCCATTTACGGCGCATGCAGGGAAGGGGAGAGCGGCATGTGCCATTATATAGAAGGAGAGACGGAGGGACGTTCCGCGTTCTGTGTAGAGCTGTCTTTCTGAGAAGGAAAAGAAAAACCTAAGCATAAGTAAAAGATATGAGAGATTTGTTTTTCGGTCAAGGTACAGGGCATTCGATTATGTTGCTCGCCTTTGTCATTGCAGCCGGAATTTATCTGGGAAAATTCAAATTCAAGGGAGTCTCGCTCGGTACGACATGGATTTTGTTCGTGGGTATCCTCCTGAGCCATTTCGGCTTCCGTGCGGATGACAATCTGCTCCATTTTCTCAAGGAGTTCGGACTTATCCTGTTCGTGTTCTCCATCGGTCTTCAGGTGGGGCCTGGTTTCTTCCATTCGTTCAAGAAAGGTGGACTTACACTTAACATGCTGGCTATCGGCCTTGTACTTATGGGGGTAATTACCACCTATGTGATACATCTTATCACTGGCGAGAGCCTTGTCACCCTTACCGGAGTGATGTCCGGAGCTGTGACCAACACCCCTGGACTCGGTGCGGCCCAGCAGACTTTCTATGATGCCACAAGCTCAGGGTCGTTCCTGTCTGAGGTCGGGGCTTCGGAAATATCCGCCTCGCTGGCCTCAGGTTATGCTGTCGCCTATCCTCTCGGCGTGCTCGGGGTCATAGCCGTTCTCATGATCATTAAGGCCATGTTCAAGGTGGACCTGAAGAAGGAAGAGGCACAGCTTGACGGGGAGGAGGCAGGCATCGAGAGTGCCGTGCGTATCGCTTTCCAGGTAGAGAACCCTGCCATCTTCGGGAAGACTCTCGTGGAGATAGAC
Source organism: Candidatus Cryptobacteroides excrementipullorum (assembly GCA_017695065.1). Taxonomy (GTDB): domain Bacteria; phylum Bacteroidota; class Bacteroidia; order Bacteroidales; family UBA932; genus Cryptobacteroides; species Cryptobacteroides excrementipullorum. The sequence continues at coordinate 9,248 of JADILZ010000018.1, read as the reverse complement.
AAGGAGATAACCAATAAGTTCGTGGTTTCCAGAATCCAGCGCAGCGGAAGTTCCGGAGCAGTAGAGGTCCCTCTCGCTTCTACGGTCATCAACAAGGACGACAAGGTTCTCGTGGTGACTTCGCAGAGTTCCGTGGACGTGGTGACCATGCTTTTCGGGAAAGTGATAGACATGCCTAAGGAGGTATGGGACAAGCTTGACACCACCATGACAGTAAGACGTCTTGTTATAACCAAGTCCTCACTTACAGGCAAGAAACTCAGGGACTTGAGAATCAGGTCTACATACGGTGTCAGCATCACAAGGGTTTCCCGTTCCGGAGTTGACCTCGTGGCCAACCCAAATCTTACCCTCCAGCTCGGTGATGCCATTCTGGTAGTAGGTCCGGACAATGCCATCGACAAGGTGGCCAAGGCTGTAGGTAACTCTGAGTCAAGCCTGAGCCATCCTCACCTTATACCTATCTTCTTCGGTATAGCACTGGGCGTGCTTCTCGGGTCCATCCCTATGAAGTTCCCAGGCATACCTCAGGCAATCAAGTTCGGCCTTGCCGGAGGCCCGCTCATCATAGCTATCCTCATAGGCTATTTCGGACCTAAGCTCAAGATAACCACCTACACCACCATAAGTGCCAACATGATGCTCCGTGAGCTCGGCATATCCATCTTCCTTGCCGCTGTCGGACTCGGGGCGGGTGAGAATTTCGTCAGCTCCATTGTAAACGGCGGATACTGGTGGATCCTCTACGGGGCGCTGATCACCATCATCCCTACATTCGTGATAGGGCTGGTCGGAAGGCTGGTCTTCAAGCTCAACTTCTACCAGATATGCGGACTGCTGTCCGGAAGTTGCACCAACCCTCCTGTCCTGGCATTTGCCCAGAATGCATACGGGACAGACTATACTTCGGTAAGCTATGCCACTGTCTATCCTCTGGCCATGTTCATGAGGGTGCTGATGGCCCAGGTACTTATCCTTATCGCAGTTGCCTGATGCAGCGGAAATATCCAGACTGATTTATGACACAGGAATACGTAAACGACATAGCTGATTTCATTTCCAGATATGTGACGCATATGCTCGGCGCGGGGGTACACACTTCCCGCGTCGTGCGTAACAGCAAGCGCATAGGCGAGGCCCTCGGTACTGAGGTGCGTATCCATACCTCCCAGAAGACAGCTACGCTGACGGTCTGCGAGAAGGGAGGCTCCACGATGAGCACCAGGGTCCTCGACATACCTGGCTTCCCGATAAGTTTCGAGTGGAACGCTGATCTGAGCGCGTTGAGCTGGGCTGCCTATGACAACGACATGTCGCTTGAAGCCATCCGCCACAAGTTCGACGAGCTGATTTCAAAGCCGAAGATCAATCCGTGGTTCGTGCTTTTCATGGTGGGACTTGCAAACGCCTCTTTCTGCCGTCTTTTCGGAGGTGGAGTGTGGGCCATGCTGATAGTCTTTACATCGACTCTCGTGGGCTTCTTCACCAGACAGCATCTGACAAGGCGGGGTGTGAACCACTATATTGTGTTCATCGTATCCGCCTTCGTGGCCTCGCTCTGCGCCTCGTCGGCCTTGTCCCTCGGGATAGAGTCCGCCGAGATAGCCCTGGCGACGAGCGTGCTGTACCTTGTGCCTGGAGTACCTCTCATAAACGGGGTGATAGATATAACCGACGGCCATATCCAGATAGGGATAAGCCGTCTTGTCAATGCCCTGATGCTTATCGTATGCATCGCAATAGGGATGTCAGGAACTCTCATGTTGGTTAAAGACAGTCTGTTATGATAGCAGTGGATATTCTCGCCGATGGCTTTTTCGCAGCGATAGCCGCAATGGGGTTCGGTGCCATTTCCGATCCGCCTCTAAGGGCATTCAAGTATATTGCCGTCCTGGCCGCCGTTGGACATGCCACACGGTACTGTCTGATGACATTCCTCGGGGTGGACATAGCCTCAGCCTCCCTGGTGGCGGCTTTCATTATAGGGACAGGGAGCGTGTGGTTCGGACGCAAGGTGTTCTGCCCGATGACGGTGCTGTATATCCCGGCCTTGCTTCCGATGGTCCCGGGTACCTATGCCTACAAGACTGTGTTCTCCCTTATAATGTTCCTGCAGAACATCTCTTCACCGACACAGGGAAGCGAGTATCTGCAGTCGATGATGTTCAACGGGGCTGTTGCCTTCAGTGTCATATTCATGCTTGCCGTTGGCGCCACTCTTCCTGTGTTCCTGCTCAGGGAAAGGGCCAACTCCATGACCAGAGGCTCAAAATATCTGTAGAATATGGAAATTTTCTGGAACTCGATAGCTGAATATAACGCGGCCACGTGGCCCTTCCAGCTGGCCTTCATCACGGTGGCGGCTGTACTGACACTCATCCTGTGGTTCCGTCCGTGCACATGGGCCAAGATTGCCACCAAGGTGCTGATGGTGCTCGAATCGCTTTGGATAGCCTTCGTTTATTATATGAAGTTCGCTGCCACAAGGGAGCATTCAAGCGTCATGGCGATTTTCTGGTGCCTTGTGGCTGCATCTTGGGTGTATGACCTGGCCACTCATTACTCATCTTTCCAGAAATCAGGGAAATACAGGCCATGGGGAGTGATAATGATCCTGCTTCCTCTCGTCTATCCGGTGGTTTCCCTTTTAAGGGGGATGTCATTCCCTGAGATGACCACGCCTATGCTTCCGAGCGCCGTGGCCCTGTACATGCTCGGTATGCTCATGGCATTCAACAGGAAGGTGAACTTCTTCGCTTTCATATTCATAATGCACTGGGCGCTCCTGTCGATGACCAAGATAGTGCTTTTCAATATCCCGGAGGACCTGCTGCTTGCAGCCGCCTGCCTTCCGGCCATGTTCATCTTTTTCTCCGATGCGGTGGACAGCGGCCCTTCCGGCGGGAAGCCGTCCGGAAGGGCGGTGAAGGCCCTTATCCTTGGAATAGTGCTGATAATAGGTGCGGTATGGATATATGCCTATGTTTGATCTGATCTATCCTTTGGACATGCCGCCGGTACTGCCTCCGCGCAGGGCCGGGGATCCTCCTGATGACCCATGCGGGCCCGGGAAAGAGGTCTTTCCTGTGGTCGAGCCTTCCGGCCTGGTGGTCGGAAGGGCATCCAGACAGTACTGCCATGGAGGTATGAAGCCTCTTCACCCTGTCGTGCATCTGCATATCATTGACCGTCACGGACGTCTCTATCTTCAGAAGAGGTCTGTGCACAAGGACATACAGCCCGGCAGATGGGACACCGCAGTCGGCGGCCATGTGGATTACGGCGAACTTCTTGTCGAGGCCCTGTTCCGCGAGGCTTCGGAAGAGCTTGGCTTCCGGGAGTTCAACCCGGTCTATCTCTGTTCCTATGTATTCGAGTCCCCGATTGAGAAGGAGCTTGTCAACGTATTCGCCGCTGTCGGGAATTTCACTCTTTCCCCTGACATGGATGAAGTGGAGGACGGCAGGTACTGGGAAATGGAGGAAATCATGGAAAATTTGGGCAAGTCGGTCTTCACCCCCAACTTCGAGCAGGAGCTTGCCAGAGTGCGGGGACCGCTGCTTGCATTGTTGTAAATAATGTTGTCATGCCTGGAATCGAATGCTTTATCTTGCCTATGCCCGACGGCCGGGACATTTCCCGTACTCTCGACACATTGTCACAGAGCACGGCTTTTGACGGGGCCACGGTCATACCGCAGCCTTCATTTTCGGAAACTTCCACATTGCGCTCCATCGCAGATGCTGCGAGGTCCGAGTTTATTCTTCTGTATATCAAGCCGCAGCCGCTCCAGATGGGGTATCTTGCCCTTGACCGGATGGTCAGGGTGGCGGAGGATACCGGGGCGGACATGCTGTATTCTGACCATTATGACCAGGTGCCTGACGGGAATGGCGGCCTGTCTGTGCGGAAACATCCGCTGATCGACTGCCAGAAGGGGGCTCTACGGGACGATTTCGATTTCGGGTCTGTCCTGGTGTTCAGGACAAGGTCTTTCAGGCGTGCAGTCGGGCGTATGGATGAAGATTACAGATGGGGTGCCTTGTATGACCTGAGACTGAGGATGAACAGGATAGTCCATGTCTGCGAGTTCCTTTACACTGAGCTGGAGACTGACCACAGGAAGTCCGGGGAAAAGCAGTTCGACTATGTCGATCCGAAGAACAGGCAGGTGCAGGTGGAGATGGAGCGGATATGCACTGCGCACCTTGTACGGGAGGGGGCATGTCTTCCTCCGGAATCCGGGGCCTTGTCCGTCACTGACATTCCGGCAGTAGAGGATGATGGAACGGTCTTCCCTGTGGAGGCTTCCATCGTGATACCGGTGCTGAACAGGGCGAGGACAGTGAAGGACGCTGTCATGAGCGCCCTTTCCCAGAAATGCAGCTTTCCTTTCAACGTGATTGTGGTGGACAACCATTCCGTTGACGGCACTTCGGAGATTCTCGGATCGGTGGCTGCAGACTATGGCCGGGAGTCCGTCCCGGGACCGGAGCCAGGCACATTCTCCCCCGGATTCATACACATTGTCCCTGAGATGTCCGGGCTCGGGATAGGCGGCTGCTGGAATGTGGCTGTAAACAGCGTGTATTGCGGCAAATACGCCGTGCAGCTGGACAGCGATGACGTGTATAGCGGCAATGACACCCTGGCCAGGATTGTGGAAGTGTTCAGGAAGGAAAGATGCGCGATGGTCATCGGTTCATACCGTATGACTGATTTCAACATGCGCGGGATACCTCCCGGAGTCATCGACCACAGGGAGTGGACCCCCGGGAACGGGAGGAACAACGCCTTGCGTATCAACGGGCTGGGTGCACCGCGTGCCTTCAATGTCCATGTTCTCCGTAAAACGGGCTGCTTCCCTGATACAAGCTACGGGGAGGACTATGCCGTCGGCCTGCGGATAAGCCGCGAATACAGGATAGGACGTATATATGATGTGCTTTACTGCTGCCGCAGGTGGGAGGGCAACTCGGATGCAGCCCTGGACATAGAGAAGGTCAACGCGAACAACTTCTACAAGGACTGGATACGCACCTGCGAACTGGAGGCTCGCAGGAGAATGCTCTCCGGGAACAGGTGAATTCGTTGAAAATCAATTATCCGTATCGGACAATGAAGAGGATGCCTTTGGAAAAATTCATTAACGACCAGCTTTCGAGGTGGCCGTCGGCATGCGAGAACTTCAGGGCGCTGAAGGACGTCAGGACCAGGCGCATGACGGTAGGCGGGCTGGAGGTCACCGTCCAGTTCAACCCTGCGCGGATCCGTTCCACTGCGGCTGATGTCGGGAAAGAGGCAGTGAAGTCCCGCAAGTGCTTCCTTTGCCGGGAGAACAGGCCTGTGGAGCAGATTCATCTGAGGTTCGACGGACGCAAGTCGAAGAAATACGACATACTTGTCAATCCGTACCCGATATTGGCAGGACATCTGGTGATTGCATCGGACAGGCATGTCCCGCAGAACATCTGGAAGAGGTATGTGGACATGCTTGACCTGGCGAGGACGTACAGCGGTTGCACAGTGTTTTATAACGGGCCTGAGTGCGGGGCATCGGCCCCTGACCATTTTCACTTCCAGGCCGCCCTCCGTGGCCAGATGCCGCTCGAGTGCGATGTGGACAGGGAACTGGAAAAGATAAGGGCCATGTCTGCCGGGGAGACCCGCGGCCGGGACGCTCGCCAGGATGTCCTTGAGTACTTGACAGCTGTACAGGATGCCGAGATATTCCATTACAGGAAGTTTGTCCGTGGCGTGTTCGTGATGAGGGCTGCCACGGTCAAGTCCGCAGCCAAGATGTTCTACCGCTTCCTTGACTGCGTACCGGTCCGTGATGACGGGGGAGAACCTATGTTCAACCTGTTTTCCTGGTACAGCGCCGGGGAATACAGGTCTGTAGCCGTGCTGCGCAGTGCCCATCGTCCGGGACGGTATTTCGCAGACGGGCCCGAGCGTATCATGATAAGCCCGGGATGCGCCGATATGGCCGGTGTGGCGGTGGCGCCGGTGGAGGCGGATTTCGACAGGCTCACCCCGGAAATCCTTGGGGAGATATACTCTGACGTGACATTGTCCGAAGAGGCTGAAAAGGCGGTCCTGTGGCGGCTCACCAGGACACAGCCTGTGCTTTCGGTGGGGATAATGTCTTCTGAGACAATTACTTTTGAAATTCTTTCGGACGGGGCCGGGCCTCGTTCCGCTTCATTCCGGGAGGGCAAGATAGAATACGGCGGGGCTCTTTATGACGAGCTTTTCTTCGAGGCCCAGACACCGTCGATGATGTTCGCCGAACCTACTTTCGTGCTGCACGGCGTGACCATAGGCACCGATTTCCACTGGGAAAGGAAAATGGACCAGACCTTCGCCGGTTCCCTGAAGATAATCGTGGACAGGGACCGTCTTACTGCCGTCAATATTATAGGTGTCGAGGACTACCTGCTAAGTGTGGTGTCCTCGGAGATGAAACCGCAGGCTTCTGTCGAGTTCCTGAAGGCGCATGCTGTCATTTCCAGGTCATGGGTTATGGCCAGGATGGCAGGGCGGAAGCACGTGGCGGAGCGTCCGTGGAAAACCGGCCCGTTCCCTGAGGGTGTGGACAATGTGCCTGCCATCGTATCCTACCTGGACTCCGTCAGGAATCCTGAAGGCGGCCATGTCTGCGGAGAGTCCGGGGCCCCGTGCCGCAGTGATGCTTCGGTAGGAAAAGTGCCGCTGCATATAAAGTGGTATGGCCGCGAGGAGCACAGGCTGTTCGACGTCTGTGCGGATGACCATTGCCAGAGATACCAGGGTGTGGCGATGGCTGTCGGGAAAAATGTCAGGCAGGCCGTGGATGCCACATGGGGGCAGGTACTTGAGTACGGCGGGAAGATATGTGATGCAAGGTTTTCGAAATGCTGCGGCGGGGTCACCGAGCGTTTCTCCACATGCTGGGAAGATACCGATTATCCGTATCTCTCCAGTGTACCTGATACAGCCTGTGCCTGTGCCGGGGACGGTATCGGGCCCGTAGCGGACGGCCCGGATGCCGCAGTCCCTTTCTGCAACACATCCGACACTGGTATACTTTCGCAGGTGCTGAACGATTATGACCTGGAGACAAAGGACTTTTTCAGGTGGGAGGAAGAGTACGGCAGGGAGGAGCTGTCGGACATCATTTCATCCAGACTGGGCATGCGTATAGGCGTCCTGCTTGCCCTTGTCCCGCTGGAAAGGGGCGGTTCCGGACGCATAAGCCTTCTCAGGGTCATAGGAACAGAAAACTCCGTGGATGTGGGCAAGGAACTGGAAATCAGAAAAATCCTGTCAAGGTCGCACCTGAAGAGCTCGGCCTTTGAGGTGAGTTATTATGACCCCGTAGGGATGAAGATTCCGCGTGAAGCCGTGGAGAAATCTGCCGGAGAATATCTCAGGACGGGGAAAATGCCTGCAGCAGTGTTCGGGACTGTCAGGATATGCGGCCGGGGATGGGGCCACGGAGTGGGCCTGTGCCAGATAGGGGCTGCGGTGATGGCTTCCCGCGGCTACGGCTACAGGGATATACTTTCCCATTATTACAGGGGCGCCAGTATCTCCGCATGCGATGATGCCCTGGAAAACCGCATTCTATCCGGGTGCACGGACAAGTAGAACCATAAAAAAGCAGCAAGATGGGAAGAACAGCAGGACTGTCTCCATGGACATGGGTCCCTACCCTTTATTTTGCGGAGGGCATCCCTTATTTCATCGTCAATGTCATATCCGTGATAATGTTCAAGAACATGGGCATGTCCAACGGTGACATAGCCATGTACACCGGTCTGCTGTATCTTCCATGGACGGTGAAGCCCCTCTGGAGTCCTTTTGTGGACATTGTCCGCACCAAAAGATGGTGGGTGGTCGTGACCCAGGCCGTAATCGCAGTCTCATTTGCCCTTGCCGCGTTCTCCCTGCCCGGCCTCTCACCGGAGGAGACGGCTTCAGGCAGCACGCCTGTCTCCCTTTTCGTCATGACGCTTGTCATCTTCTGGGTGACAGCCTTCGCATCCGCCACACACGACATCGCCGCTGACGGATACTACATGATAGCACTCGACGGGAGGCAGCAGTCATTCTTCGTGGGCATAAGGAGCACTTTCTACCGCTGCGCCTCCATCTTCGGACAGGGTGTGCTGGTGGTCGTGGCCGGCCTGCTGGAGACCAGGCTCGGGGATGTCCCGGCGGCATGGAGAATCACCCTCCTGCTCTGTGCCCTTCTTTTCGGGGCGGTGGCACTATACCATACATTCATGTTGCCAAGGGCCGAGAGCCCGGCACACAGCCAGTCCGGGACCGTCCGTCCGGCTTCTGAAATTCTCAGGGAATTCGGAAGGACATTCGTCACATTCTTCCGGAAGAAGCATGTCTGGACAGCCATCCTCTTCATGCTCCTGTACCGCCTGCCTGAGGCTTTCCTCGTCAAGATGATGAACCCTTTCCTCCTGGATCCTGCAGAGGCCGGGGGACTCGGCCTTTCAACCGGGAATGTGGGCATAGTCTATGGGACAGTCGGAGTGGCCGCCCTGACGCTCGGGGGGATAACAGGCGGGATTGCCGCATCCAGATGGGGCCTGAAGAAGTCACTTTGGCCTATGGCCGCCGCCATGACCCTCCCTTGCTTCACCTTTGTGTACCTGAGCATGGCCCAGCCGGATAACTTCCTTGTCATCAACCTGTCAGTGTTTGTGGAACAGTTCGGCTACGGCTTCGGCTTCACTGCCTACATGCTCTATCTGATATATTTCTCCCAAGGTGAATTCAAGACAGCGCACTATTCCCTCTGCACGGCTTTCATGGCCCTGAGCATGATGCTGCCAGGCATGGTGGCCGGGTATCTCCAGGAATGGCTCGGCTATACCGGCTTCTTCTGGATGGTGATACTGTGCTGTGCCGCCACGGTCGCCGTCACCTTCATCATTAAGGTCGAGCCTGACGGCCATTCTGCTGAACAGTCTTCATGATCCGAATGTCACGAAGTGACAGGAGGTGGACAGACAGGATTTCCGAACGTCAGTGCGACGGATTCCGGTCATTGAAGTCAAGGTATTGAATACTAATCTAATATAGTTAAAAATAATTCATCGAACTGACATTAATGTAACGTGAATTCGATGAATTTAATTCATTAAATTACATCGAATTACCTATTAAGGAGCAGGCCTGTGGCCTGCGACAGGGCCCCCAGCGAGGGGGTGGATGGGGGTGGCGCCCCTTAACAAGGGGCTGTC
>JADILZ010000093.1 GCA_017695065.1 Candidatus Cryptobacteroides excrementipullorum | reverse complement strand
TTATATGACTGATTTACATGTATTTAGGGTCGGCATTGATGTCGGCTCGACTACGGCAAAGATAGTAGTGGTGGATGCAGCGGGCAAGACTGTGTTCACACGTTATGAAAGACACAACGCGAAGGCGAGGGAGACTGTTTGCGGTTTCCTTTCAGAGCTTTCGGGACAGGAAGGTGATGCCCGGATTTCTGTCTGCATCACAGGGTCCGTGGGCATGGGCATTTCCGAAAAGTGCTCCCTCCCTTTTGTCCAGGAGGTAGTGGCCGCCACCAAGGCCATCAAGACAGACTATCCGCAGGTCTCCACGATGATAGACATCGGCGGTGAGGATGCAAAGGTGGTGTTCTTCGATTCGGGTACCGTCTCGGATCTGAGGATGAACGGGAACTGCGCCGGAGGTACCGGCGCCTTCATTGACCAGATGGCGATCATCCTTGACGAACCTGTGGAGAGGCTCGGGGAGCTGGCCCTCAAGGCAGAGCGTATCTACCCTGTCGCTTCGAGATGCGGGGTGTTCTGCAAGACCGACATCCAGAACCTTGTATCGCGCAATGCCGGAAGGGAGGACATAGCCGCGTCCATCTTCCATGCTGTCACTCTCCAGACTGTGGTCACACTGGCTCACGGCCGTGACATCAAGCCACCTGTCCTGATGTGCGGAGGACCTCTGACGTTCATTCCGGCACTCAGGAATTCATTCAGGAACTATTTGTCCCTCAAGGATGAAGATATGATACTCCCTGAAGACGGAAGCCTTATGACCGCATACGGGGCCGCTCTTTCGGCATGGGATGTCCAGTCTTCAGGGACCGTTCCGGGGACAGCTCCGGTAACGTCCGGAGGAAAAGCGGAGGGCGTGATGAGGATTTCTGAACTGGTGCGCATCATGGATCAGAGGCTTGTTTCCGGACGTATTGTATCCTCCGGCCTTGCCCCTTTGTTCAGGGATGCGGAGGAGTACGGCCGGTGGAAGGAGGCCAAGTCAGGTGCAAGGATTGTCCCGGCACGGCTGGGGCCCGGCGCCCATGACGTGTTCCTGGGTATAGATTCCGGCTCCACTACCACCAAGATAGTTGTCACTGACACTGATTCAGGAGTGCTGTTTTCATATTACTGTCCGAACGGGGGCAATCCTGTGAAGGCTGTGGAGACCGGTCTGAGGAAATTCCTCGACAAGTGCGGGGAGGCAGGTGCCGAGGCCAATGTCATAGGCAGCTGTTCGACAGGTTACGGGGAGGATCTGATCAGGGCCGCATTCCGTCTGGATGCCGGCATAGTGGAGACCATGGCGCATTACCGCGCCGCTTCCTACATGGACCCGCAGGTGTCCTTCATCCTGGACATCGGGGGACAGGACATGAAGGCTATCTTCGTGAACAACGGGGTGATAGACCGCATCGAGATAAATGAGGCGTGCTCCTCCGGCTGCGGGTCGTTCATCGAGACTTTCGCAAGGTCTCTCGGCTACGGGGTGTCTGAATTCGCCGCTGCGGCATGCCGCAGCAAGGCTCCCTGCGACCTTGGAACCAGGTGTACGGTTTTCATGAATTCAAAGGTCAAGCAGGTGCTCAGGGAAGGGGCTGAGATAGAGGACATAGCAGCCGGACTTTCATACTCGGTCATAAGGAACTGTCTTTATAAAGTATTGAAACTCAAGAATGTGTCTGAACTTGGTAATCATGTTACCGTCCAGGGCGGCACGATGCGCAACGATGCTGTGGTCAAGGCATTGGAGAATCTTGCAGGATGTACCGTCATGCGCTATGACCATCCTGAGCTCATGGGTGCTTTCGGTTGCGCCCTGTATGCCAGGGAGGCGTACATGTCCGGGGCAGTATCCCGTTCCGGGCACGTGTCCGTGGAGTCGATGCTCGGCAAGGCGGAGTACCAGATCAGGACGCTGAACTGCGGCGGTTGCGAGAACAGGTGCCTTGTGAACAGGTACCGGTTCGCTGGAGGGAAGGATTATTTTTCCGGAAACAGATGCGAGAAGGTCTTCACCAACGGTGACCCTGGAAGGCTTCCGGGACTGGATATCTACAGCAGGAAATACAGCCTGCTCTTCGACCGGGAGTGCACGGTATCCTCTGCAGGGCTGACTGTCGGCATACCGCGCGTGCTCAACATGTATGAGGAGTATCCTTTCTGGCATGCCCTCTTCAGCTCGTGCGGCATCCGCGTCGTGCTTTCTTCTGCCTCTTCCGGAAAGGCTTACGAGCGCAGCGCAAGGATGGTGATGTCGGACAACATCTGTTTCCCTGCGAAGATTGTCCACAGCCATATCCGGGAGCTTCAGGACAAGGGCGTGGACAGGATTTTCATGCCGTTCGTGGTCTATGAGCGTTCCGGAAAGGAGCAGAACAGCTACAACTGCCCTATTGTCACCGGGTATTCCGAAGTGGTCAGGAGCGTGCAGTCTGAAATCCCTGTCGATTCCCCTGTCATCTCGTTCAAGGACAGGGAGACCATGCATGAGCAGTGCACCGCCTTCCTCAAGGGATACGGGGTGGACCCAAGGGTAGCCGCAAAGGCTCTCGAAGCGGCCGAAAAGGCCCAGCGGGAATATGAGGCAGGCGTGGAAGCGGCTGACAGGGAGATACTTGCGGACGCGAGGAAAAAAGGCATACTCACCATCCTCCTTATAGGGAGACCGTACCATACGGACCCTCTTATCCAGCACAAGGTGGCCGGGATGGTGGCTGAAATGGGTGTGAACGTGATTTCAGACGACATAGTGCGCGGTATGGACATACCTCTGGATGATGTCCATTTCCTGTCCCAGTGGGCCTACACCAACCGCATCCTCAAGGCTGCGAAATGGGGGGCGATGCAGCCTGGTGACGTGCAGTGTGTGCAGCTTACCTCCTTCGGCTGCGGACCTGACGCCTTTCTCACCGATGCTGTCAGGGACATGATGATGAGGCACGGAAAGCCGATGACGCTGCTGAAACTCGATGACATAGACAATGCCGGGTCCATGAAGCTCCGTGTCCGTTCCCTTATCGAGAGCCTGAGGCTGTCCGGTACAGGGGCAGGCAAGTGGCAGGGTTTCAGGTCTGTACCTGTCTTCAGGGCTGAAGACCGCCGAAGGAAGATCCTCGCACCTTTCTTCACCCCGTTCATTTCGCCTCTCATCCCTGCTGTCATGCACCTTGCGGGATATGATGTGGAGAACCTTCCCATGAGCGACCCGGAGTCCGGGGAATGGGGGCTGAAATATGCCAACAACGAAGTCTGCTATCCTGCAACCCTTATTGTCGGAGATATTATAAAGGCATACAAGTCAGGAAAATATGATCCGGGGAACACTGCGGTGGCCATTACACAGACTGGCGGCCAGTGCCGTGCCAGCAACTATATTTCCCTGATAAAGAAGGCCCTTGTGGATGCGGGATACGGGGAAGTGCCTGTAATCTCGGTGTCTTTCGGGGCAGGGATACGGAACTACCAGCCCGGGTTCAAGGTCAACTGGGCAAAGATAACCGTGCCTGCCCTCTATGCCATCCTTTACAGCGACTGCATCGCCAAGTTCTATTATCCGTCCGTGGTCAGGGAGAAGGTCCGTGGCGAGGCTGACAGGCTGAAGGACAAGTATCTGCGTCTTGCCGACCAGGCGATAAGGCAGGGGAAGGACTATGCCGGGGCACTCACCGGACTCCTTAAGTCCGCGGCTGTGGAATTCAACGCCGTGTGCCAGGACCGGGAGACTTCCAAGGTCGGGGTCGTCGGCGAGATTTTCCTGAAGTTCAACCCTTATGCCCACAAGAATGTCACCGGCTGGCTGGTAGGGCAGGGGATAGAGATAGTGCCTCCCGTGCTGACGGACTTCTTCATGCAGTATTTCGTCAACAGGAAGACCAAGAAACTCACGAGGCTCGAGAAAAGCAGGATTCCTGAGTTTGTATTCAGCGGGCTTTACAAGTTCCTGATGGACAAGATAGAAAAGGTCAATGCGGTATGTTCCGCCTTCAGGTATTACCGGCCTTTCCCGGACATCTTCCATGAAGCGGAGCAGGCCCGCAGAGTCGTGTCCCTGAATGCGCTGTTCGGAGAAGGGTGGCTTCTTCCGGCCGAGATCCTTTCATATTATGCCGGGGGCGTGAAGAACGTGGTTTCCCTCCAGCCGTTCGGATGCATAGCCAACCATATCGTCGAGAAGGGCATTGAAAACAAGCTGAAGAGGATGTGCCCTGGCTTGAACCTGCTTTCCCTGGATTTCGACAGCGGGGTGAGCGATGTGAACGTGACCAACAGGATGATGCTTTTCGTTGACAACATAAAAATGGATGACTATGCCGATGCCGAATAACAATGACCTGGAAGCCAGGATACTTGCCGTTGCCAAGGACCTTTTCGTGAAAAAGGGTTTCGATGAGACCAGCATGAGCGACATAGCGGTTGCGGCAGGGATAACGAGACCGGCCCTCCATTACTACTTCAGGACCAAGGAGAGGATGTTCCAGGCTGTGTTCGGTGGGATACTCGAGTCCCTTGCCCCGAGCATTGAGGAGATACTGGACCAGGATACCACTGCGATGGAGAAGATTTCCAGGCTGGTGGACACATATACGGAAAAATTCATACAGGAACCTTCGCTCCCGTTGTTCATAATGATGGAGATACAGCGTGATGCAGGGCATCTGGTGGAGACGGCGTCGCATGTCCGCATCATGCAGTATGCCTCACGGGTAGCGGGATATTTCAGGTCCGAGATGGACAAGGGCAATATAAACAGGGTGCCGTTCTACTCCCTGTTCTACACTTTTTTCGGCCTGATTTCATATCCGTTCCTGACAAGGAATCTGCTGGATGCCGTATCCGGCACTTCCGGCAGTGATTTCGAGGCTGTCATGAGGTCATGGAAGCGGTATGTGGTCTTCCATCTGGGGAACCTTCTCGAGGTACATGCCGGGGACAGCAGGGGACGACGGATTGTGCCGGAGTGAGGTCCGGTGGCGTCATTCCTTGTCGTGGCTTCTGGTGGCCTCTATCTCTTCGAGACTGCGCAGGTACGGGAGGCAGATGCCGAATTTCACTGACAGAACACGTATGAGTATCACCGCGACTGCAGCCGTCACCTGCACCACTATGTGGGAGCATCCGAGCCACAGGCAGATATAGTATGCCACGCCTCCGCCGACACACGCCAGGGCGTATATGTCCTTCCTGAAAATGAGAGGCACTTCGTTGATGAATATGTCCCTGAACATTCCGCCTGCCGCACCTGTGATCGCGCCCATTATTATATTCACCCATACCGGGTAGCCTGCGGCAATGCTCTTTTCCACTCCCACTACCGTGAAAAGGCCTATTCCGATGGCGTCGAATATGAAGAACGTATTGTCCAGCCTGACTACCTGCTTCCTGAAAATGGCCACGAATACAAGTGCCAGTGCCGTGATTATCACGTAAGAAGGCTGTTCCATCCAGAACGGGGTGACATCGAGCATCAAGTCCCTGAGCGTACCGCCTCCTACGGCAGTCACAAATCCCACGACATATGCCCCGAACAGGTCGAAGCTCTTTGCTGCGGCAAGGCGTATTCCGCTTATCGCGAAGGCGAATGTGCCGAGATAGTCTATTATAGTGATGAAGTCCATAGCCCGTTTTTCATGTTTGGGGCGGCAAATATAAGAAGCTGTTTTGAAATTCCGTCAAAAAATCTTCTTCCGTGTCATGCGGCACAGGGCATAAGAAAAGGAGCCGGAAACTGCTACGTAAACCGACTCCTAAACGTGTACTAAAACCTAAACCTGACACATAGATGCAAAGCGTTCCTGCAATGTTGCATCCATGCCGGAAAATTTTTTGCGGTGCAGGGAATATGCTCCTGCTGTGCGTGGATATAACAGCAGGACTGTGCCGGAATTGATGTCCCGGCACAGTCCCGATAGCTCGAAAGCTTGAGAAAGATGCGGATTTATTTGGCGCTCTCTACAGAGACTTTCCTGAAATCCTTCATCATTTTCATGATGTTCAAAGCTGCTTTACGAGCACGGGCTCCGGCTGCTTTGTTACCTTTTTCCACCTGAGCCTCAGCATTCTTCTCGAAAACCTCGTACTCTGCTTTGATCTGATCTACAAGCTCTTTCATTGTAGTTAAAATTTTAATAGTTCGTTAAACATTAAGCATCAAAAACTTCCGCAAGGTAATGATTTTAATCCAAATAGCCAAACATATTTTCCGGAAAGCACACAAATAAACGCATATCAGGGGACATTGCCCTTTTTTTTCATCCGGCTCTGTCGGGTCTCGCCTGCGGCGAAAGGCTCATCAGGGGAAGTTTTACGGATAATCATTTGTTTTTTATCGGGACTGTTTCAAATTTCATGTGTAATACTGTTGAAATTCTGCAAATTATATTTATCTTTGCAGCCCCATAAAAAGCAGACCGCTTTTTGGTGCAATGGGGTTCGTGCATAACGAACTGAGTAACACATTTTTAAAATTATTAAAACATGAAACACATCGAACTCAAAGGCTCTGTACGCGAAGCAGGGAACAAGGCTGTCGTGAAGAGCATCCGCAAGGCAGGACTTGTACCTTGCAACATCTACGGACTCGGCATGGAGAACGTACTCTTCACAGTAAGCTCAAAGGAACTTAAGGTCCTGACCCACACTCCGAACTCTTATATCGTTGATCTTGAGCTTGATAACGGTCAGAAATATTATGCTGTCCTCCACGAGGTACAGTGGCATCCGGTGACTGACGAGGCCCTTCATGTGGATTTCCTCGCAGTTTCAGAGGAGAAACCTGTGGCTATTGATGTACCTGTCAAGATTACAGGTCACTCAGAGGGTGTAAAGATGGGTGGCAAGCTCCTTGTGTCAAGCCGCAAGCTCCGTATCAGCGCACACCTCCACGAGCTTCCTGACGAGCTTGAGGTGGATGTCACACACCTCCTTATCGGCAAGCAGATCGTTGCCGGAGACCTTCACTATGAGGGTGTTACTATCGTATCTCCTAAGGCGACTATCATCTGCTCTGTAAGGCCTACCCGTGCTACTGCACAGGCTGCAGCCCAGGCAAATGCTTAACGGTTCCGGCGTATGTCGAACAGCTACCTGGTAGTCGGGCTCGGGAATATAGGTGCCGAGTATGCGGATACCAGACACAATATGGGATTTATGGTGTTGGACGCCTGGGCTAAGGCGTCCAACACTGTTTTTGAATCCGGCAGGTACGGCAGTACCGCCGAAGTGAGTTTCAGGGGACGGAAATTCACCCTTGTGAAACCGTCCACATACATGAATCTGAGCGGCAAGGCCGTGCGCTACTGGATGAACGAGCTGAAGATGCCTCTGGAAAATCTCCTGGTCATTTCTGATGACCTCAATCTTCCGTTCGGAACCCTGCGTCTCAGGAAAGGCGGCAGTGCCGGCGGGCACAACGGCCTGACAAACATCACGGAAATGCTCGGGACCCAGGACTATGCCCGTATCCGTGTAGGTATCGGGAATGATTTCAGCCGTGGCGGGCAGATAGATTTCGTGCTCGGGGAGCTCAGTGCGGATGAGAAGGCCATGATGCCCGGAATCTGTGAAAGAGTGATAGAGGGAATAAAGGCTTTCGCTACAGTCGGCCCTGACAGGGCCATGAATGTGGTGAACACCAGACCGAAGCCCTCTTCCGGTCCGGCTCCACAAGACGTCTGATCCTGCCTTCCATGTCGCCCCGGATGCCAGAGTGGTGTTTTCCGGGTGTTCTCCATTGCCTGGACGATAATTGCAAACTGACTTTCGCAGGATTATTCTATCATTCCTGTGGCCTGGTTCCAGGCCAGAGTCCTGTAGAAGTCGTCATAGACAGATTTGTTGGTGCAGTATGAGCTCAGGCCGCAGAACTTGTCTATTTCTAGATTTATCATCTTTCCGGTGGTGGCCTTATATATTATGCAGTCATACATTACGTTCCGGAAATCGGCCATCTCCTGCGCTGAAAGGCCGAGATGGTCCATGATGTCTTCCAGGTCATAGAAGTATCTGTGGATGCTGTATCTTCCGAAGCATTGTATCTCGTCCGGATCCAGCTGGTCAAGCTCTGCCCTGTGCGCAGAAAAGATGGTGCGGCATACCTCTGCAAGCGCATCGAGTCCGCTGCAGTCTATCATGGACACAGTGGCGGACTGTTCTTCTCCAGAAAGGCTATTGTAGTGCTCATAGTATGATTTGCATACTTTTTTCAGGTTCGGGGAACCGAATGATTCCAGCAGGCAGGATGCCATCGTCGTGTAGTCAAACCCGTCTGCAAGCACTTCAGCCTGGGAGAATGCCACGCGGTCGCACACATCCCTGAGCTGGTATGCCACCTCTACCCCGCCCATGAAGCAGGCATCGAAAAGTATGTAGTCCAGATGCATCGGGATGGCGTCTGCGAAGTCATCCAGATCCATTTCGTATGACAGTGAGGTCCCTGTCTCCGGGGAATATTCGCTTCCAATGGATGATGGTGAAATGTTTTCTCCTTGATAATCAGGCTCTTCTTTGTGTTCTGCCGGAAGCCATCCTGTGGCGTGGGACGAGAATATCAGCCCGTAGGAGTCTGATTTCCATGTGGTGCTGACGTATGTGAGCACCTGACGGAGTGTATTCACCGATGCGGCGAGAGTGCCCGGGGTGAGGGTGAGGACAGTCTCCTTTACAGTGGTTCCTGCATCGTTTTTATATACTCTGAAGAGAGTGGGGGTCGCGGCCGTGCTGTACCCCGATTCCACAAGGTTCTGGAATACGAGCAGGACATTGTTTCCGGTCTTTTCAGGTATATATCCGGAGCACAGCTGGTCGATGTCTTCTTCCAGAGAGCTGCTGAGGTTGTTGAATCCTGCCGCGTAATAAAGCAGCACCTTGTCACGTGTTTCCGGTTCAGACGGGACCTTGTCGCATGAGAAAAACATCCCGGCGGTCACAAGCAGCGCAATGCCCCTCAATATTCTTTTCTTCATTTCCTCTATTATTCTGTCCATAAAACCGCAAATTTATATATAAAAAATATAACTTTGCAATCCTTGTCCGAAAACCGGTTGCAGGGAAGTGCTTTTCCAGGAAGCGGCCCCTGTCCGTGAGAGAGGTTCGGACCGATTGTCTCAAAGAATATTCAACAGGAATGAAAAATTTTTTTAAAATGACCGCTGTCACAGCACTGGCTGCCGCCGCCGTATCGTGCGGAAATGCCCCGGAATCTAGTCAGGGCACTGATTTCAAGTATCTAATAGATGAATTTGCTGATATCAAGATAATGCGTTACCGTATTCCGGGCTGGGAAAGCCTGACTCTGCGCCAGAAGGAATATGCATATCATCTCGGAGAGGCCGCGAAATACGGCAGGGACATATTGTGGGACCAGAACTGCAGGTATAACCTCCAGGTGAGAAAAGTCCTGGAGAGGATTCTGGAGAACTATCATGGAGATAGGGAATGTGTTGATTTTCAGGACTTTACTGTTTATGCTAAAAGAGTGTTCTTCAGCAACGGCATCCATCATCATTATGCGGAGGACAAGTTTTTCCCTGACTGCCCGCAGGAGTATTTCCGGTCTCTCATGGAGGCTTCCGGGTGCGACATGTCTTCTGCGGACGGACTCCTTAAGGTCATTTACGACCCTGACATATTCCCCCAGCGCAAGTCGAATGACCCCGACGGTGACATCGTAGCCCTTTCGGCCGTGAACTTCTATGAGGGAGTGACACGTGACGAGGTAGAGGAATTCTATCGCAAGATGACGGACCCCTCCGATGAGGAACCGGTGTCATACGGGCTTAACAGCAAGGTGGTCAAGGGACCGGACGGTGTCATCCGTGAAGAGGTGTACAGGATAGGCGGGCTTTATTCCACGGCTCTTGAAAAGATCGCCGGCGAGCTGGAGAAAGCCGCTGCAGTGGCTGAAAGCGACCTTCAGAAACAGTATATATCCACTCTGATCGCATATTACAGGACAGGAGACCTGGAACTCTGGGACAAGTTCAACATAGAATGGGTACAGGATACCCTTGGTACTGTGGACTTCATGAACGGTTTCGTAGAGGATTACAACGACCCGCTCGGGCGCAAGGCCACATGGGAAGGCATTGTGAACATAAAGGACCATGAGGCTTCAGAGCGGACCAGAGTCCTGAGCGAGAACGCACAGTGGTTCGAAGACCATTCCCCTGTGGACCCGCGTTTCAGGAAGAAGTCTGTAAAGGGCATATCTGCCAAGGTCATAAACGCCACAACTCTTGGCGGAGACTGCTATCCTTCAACGCCTATCGGCATCAATCTTCCAAAT
Source organism: Candidatus Cryptobacteroides excrementipullorum (assembly GCA_017695065.1). Classification (GTDB taxonomy): domain Bacteria; phylum Bacteroidota; class Bacteroidia; order Bacteroidales; family UBA932; genus Cryptobacteroides; species Cryptobacteroides excrementipullorum. The sequence goes on along the minus strand of JADILZ010000093.1, from coordinate 12,645 downwards.
GCGGACTGGATAAGGAAGGAGCATGGTTCCAAGTCCGTGACTATAGCAAACATAACCCATGCATACGACCTTGCCGCGCAGGAGTCCCCGAAAAACACTCTCAACGAGTTTGCCTGGGACGAGGGTGAGATTTCGGCTGCGAAGAAATACCTTTCCCTTACGGATGAGATACATACAGACCTCCATGAGTGCCTGGGGCATGGATCGGGACAGATTCTCCCCGGAGTATCCCCGAATGCCCTGAAAGAGTACAGTTCCACGCTCGAGGAGACCAGGGCTGACCTTTTCGGCCTTTACTACATGGCTGACCCGAAGCTGGTGGAACTGGGCATACTTCCGGACATGGAGGCTTACAAGGCACAGTACTCCAACTATATAAGGAACGGGATGATGGTACAGTTCAGCCGTGTGGAGCTCGGAAGGAAAAACACCGAGGCCCATATGCAGAACCGAAAGCTCATCGCCGAATGGTGTTATGAACAGGGCAGGGATGCCGGCGTGATCGGGAAAAAGACCCGGGACGGAAAGACTTACTTCGTGGTGAACGACTATGAGGCGCTGCGCGGCCTTTTCGGCAGGCTTCTGGCCGAGGTGCAGCGCATCAAGTCTGAAGGTGACTATGAAGCCGGGAAAAAACTTGTGGAGACTTATGCGGTCAATATTGATCCGGTGCTGCATAAGGAAGTGAAGGAGAGGTATGACGCTCTCGGGCTCAGACCGTACGGAGGCTTTGTGAACCCGGAGATAGTGCCCGTCGTGAAAAACGGGAAAACAGTCGATTACAAGGTGGAGTATCCTGACGACTATCTGGGCCAGATGCTCGAGTACGGCAGGAAATACGCTACCTTATAATATAACGTGATTCGCCGGACAGACGTTGATGTTTTTCAGGAGCAGGCAGTGGCCTGCGACAGGTTCCCCGGCGAGGAGGCGGCGCCCCTTGACAAGTGGCTGTCACGGAGTGACTGGGGATTGGACTGATGAAGGCCGCAAGACCTTCAGGGCTGTATCGGAACGGTTATGGATGACAACAGGATATTGGTCGAAGATTATTCCCGTTATTTGAGGATTGAAAGGGCGATGTCCCCCAATACAGTATCAGGATACTGCAGGGATGTCGTCTCTTTCCTTGAGCATGCCGGGGTCCCTGCCGGGAATGTGGAACCTGACGACATCATAGAATACATGTCTTTCAGGAAAGACCTCTCCAGCCGTTCACAGGCGCGGCTTCTGAGTTCGCTCCGGTCCTTCTTCAATTATCTGGTCATGGAAAAGTCCGTCGCTTCCAATCCTTGTGACGTGGTCGATTCCCCCAAGACTGGCCGTTATCTCCCTGATGTGCTTTCCGTTGAAGAGGTAGAGAGGATAATGGACTCTGTAGCTCTGGACAGCGTCTCTGGTGTCAGGGACAGGGCGATACTTGAAGTCCTGTACGGCTGCGGGCTCCGTGTTTCTGAAGCAGTATCCCTGAAGATATCCGACGTGTATGACGGTGAAGGTTTTGTAAGGATTGTCGGCAAGGGGAACAAGCAGAGGCTTGTCCCGATAGGGGAGATGGCGCTTGGATTTGTCCTCCGGTACCTTGAGGTGAGGCCGGAGCCTGGTGACAGGGAATCAGAGGATATACTCTTCCTGAACCGTTCCGGGAGAAAACTCAGCAGGGTATCCGTTTTCAACATTGTGAAACGGCAGGCAATGCTTGCCGGGGTGGGGAAGGAAATCTCCCCTCATACCTTCAGGCATTCATTCGCCACGCATCTCATTGAAAACGGAGCAGATTTGCGTGCCGTACAGGAAATGCTCGGACACGAAAGCATCCTCACTACGGAAATCTACACCCATGTCGAGGCTTCGCACTGGCAGGGCAACATCATTTCACACCACCCGAGGAAATGAACTTACTGCCTGTTCCTGGATGTGGCTTCATTGAAGCAGTGCCTGCATAGAGGCTCGTAAGTGTCCTTTTCCCCGAGCACTACGAGCTGGTCGCTGGCGGACAGCCTGTGCGAATGGTTGGCTATGCTTCCGCATTTCACACATATGGCATGTACTTTCTGGACATCCTCTGCCACTGCCATCAGTGCCGGCATCGGCCCGAACGGCTTTCCTGTAAAATCCATGTCCAGTCCTGCTATAATGACCCTGATTCCCTGGTCTGCAAGGGTCTGGGCCACTTCCACAATGGTGTCATCGAAAAACTGCGCTTCGTCTATGCCCACCACATCCACGTCGCTCGAGAGCAGGAGCATGCTTGCCGGTGAATCTATTGGAGTGGACGGGATGCTGTGGAAGTCGTGTGATACCACTTCGTCATCGGAATACCTGACATCAATGGCGGGTTTGTATATCTCGACCTTCATGTTGGCGAACTGGGCTCTCTTGAGCCTGCGGATCAGCTCTTCGGTCTTTCCGGAAAACATGGAACCGCAGATCACCTCTATCCAACCTTTTTTTGCGTTTTCTAAAAACATTTCTTTATTTTTGCGTTTGCGGCGCAAATATACGCAGAAGCCGAGAGCAATGCAAATGCGAAAGCATCAGACATGACCATGCCGCAGCGACAGGAGACCGCAGGTCTCATGGAAGCAGCGGCATGGTCATGTCTGAAAGGCCGTCAGGCCAGCATTGCCGAGGCGTGAACCGTATAAATGGCCGCAGGCCAAATATACGTAGCCGTCAGGCATCCTGATAAAACAACAAAGTGATGGATAAAGGACATAATTTGGATCCGGATTGGATAAGGCAACACATATCCAGTATATACAAAAAAATGGACAGCATCAGGGACGAGCTCGCCGAGCTTGAAGCCCGGCTTGTGGACATTGAAGACATGGCGGAAGACGTGCCCCCTGCGGACACGGACCTGCCTGAGACCGGACAGGAAGACGCTCCGGCAGGACTGGAAATGGAATACGGGATGGAGCCGGTTACCCTTACGGAGCCTGAAATTGAAGTCCATGACATTGAAACCCGGAACATTCGACAGGACATTGAAATCCGGGAAGAGGAGGGCCTTGAGGATGCTGCGCCGCTTGACGCCCCTGCAGATACTCCCGGGGCTGCCGTGATGGATATATATTCTGACCACGAAGCATGGCGGACTGACATACCTGGATCGGAACTGAAAGATATAATGAGCGCCATATCATTGAATGACAGGGCATTGTTCATCAATTCACTTTTCAGCGAGAACCCTGAGCTCTTCGTCAGCACCGTGTCGGACCTCAACACCATGTCCAGCCTTGACGATGCTGTCCGTTATATCAGGACACACTTCCCGGACTGGGACATGGATTCTGACCTGGTTTACCGTTTCATGATGGAAGTGAGGAGGAAACTGAGATGACGGACGGAAGGGAAAGGCTCCATGGGGCGGCAGGGAAACTGTACATAGTGCCGACACCGGTAGGGAATCTCGACGACATGACATACAGGGCGGTCTCCGTCCTGAAGGAGGCAGGGCTTATCCTTGCGGAGGATACCAGGACGAGCTCCGTGCTCCTCAAGCATTACGGCATACAAGGCAGGATAGAGTCCCATCACAAGTTCAACGAGCACAAGACTGTCCCGATGATCCGCGACAGGATCCTTGCAGGGCTTGATGTCGCCCTGATAAGCGATGCGGGCACTCCGGGTATCTCTGATCCCGGATTCCTGCTTGTGCGTACCTGCCTGCAGGAGGGAATTGAGGTGGAGACCCTTCCGGGAGCCACGGCGTTCGTCCCGGCCCTGGTGAGTTCCGGCCTCCCGTGCGACAGATTTTGTTTCGAGGGCTTCCTGCCTGTTAAGAAAGGCCGGCAGACAAGGATCCAGGAACTTTCCGCCGAGACCCGCACCATGATATTCTATGAGTCTCCGTACCGTCTGGTGAAGACTCTGGAGCAGCTTGCATCAGTTTTCGGCCCCACTCGTGAATGTTCCGTGGCGAGGGAGATTTCCAAAGTGTATGAAGAGCACAGGCAGGGGACCTTGTCTGACCTTGCAGCATGGTATGCTGAGCACGAGCCTAAAGGGGAGATTGTGCTGGTTGTTGCAGGGGCGGAGTCCCGTAAAAGGGAAAAGGACCGGGATTGTTCTGAATGATGTGTTTGCGTATGGATGGAATTTGCTATATTTGCGGTCGGTAAGAGTGCATCTGTTACGTTGGGAAGATCTGAGGAGGCGGGATGTACATGGAGAATGAAGACGGCGCAGGCCGCAGGAAAGGCGGAAGAAGGTATTCCGCATCAGTCACTACAGGAGCCATCGCACTGGTGTTCCTGGTCATCGGTTTCCAGACAGCCTTATTTGTCCATAAGGCTGCGGTTACGGCGATAATAAGCAGAAGAGACAGCCCGGATACGGTTTACGTTATGGACCGTGCCCTGGCGGAGCGTCTTGCCGGCAGTGATGATCCGGTGCAGGGCGTATCCGCTGGTGAAATGGCGCGGAGCCGGTCCGGCACATCCGTCCCGGACGCTTCCGGCATACGCTCCGGTACAGGTGTCATGAGCGGAGGCGGGGCTGGCTCAGGACCGCGGGGCGTGGAAGCCGGCACTTCCTCTGACAAGGTCATTGTCAGAAAGAATTCCGCCCACAGCGCTGCGGCCAGGTCGGTTTACAGCAGCCATGCCCGGAGGAAGGTCGAGTCCTTTTTCTTCGACCCCAATACGGTCTCCGCAGAGGACCTGTACCGGCTCGGTTTCTCCGAGAAGCAGGCAGGGGCCATTGTAAATTACCGTCTGAAAGGCGGACGCTTCCGGCGGAAGTCTGACTTTGCTCGCTCCTATGTGGTCGCGGATTCTGTCTACGAGAGGCTTGAGCCGTATATCAGGATTCCACTGGTGGACCTCAACCTGGCGGATTCCGCTGCTTTTGACGCCCTTCCGGGCATAGGTGGCCATTTTGCCGCGAAGATGGTCGAGTACCGGAGCAGGCTCGGCGGATATTCATACAAGGAGCAGCTTATGGATATACGTAATTTCGGAAAGGAACGGTATGATGCCCTGTGCGACCTGGTCACTGTGGACACCTCATTCTTGAGGCCTTATCCGCTGTGGACTCTTCCGGAGGATTCGCTCGGGCTCCACCCATATATAGGAAAGAATGCGGCCCACGGCATAGTCCTTTTCCGTGAGAACAACCCTCCGTCTGAGTGGTCTGTGGAGGCTGTCTGCAAGGCAGGAATCCTACGGTACGAAATGGCCGTAAAATTATCGAATTGCAAGATTGATGCCATCAGATGATATATTATCCTGAAAAATGACTATATTTGCACACAACTAACCTTATTTTATTTATTATGCAACAATCCATCAAACAAACATTCAGGATTTTATATGCAGTTTTTCTGTCACTGACTGTCCTGAGTGTCTTCAGTATGTCTGTGGCTCATGCCCAGACTTCGGTAGAGGGTGGGGAAGTCAGTGGAGTAGTCACTGATGACCAAGGCCCTGTAATCGGCGCTGCTGTAATGGTGAAAGGCACCCAGAACGGAGTGTCCACGAATCCGGACGGCAGCTATACCCTCAGCGGACTTCAGGAAAACGATGTCATAGTGGTCTCATTGCTGGGCTATGATGATGTCGAAGTGGTCTGGACAGGCCAGGCGAAGCAGGACTTCGTGCTGCAGACATCCACTTCGTTCCTTGATGAAGTGGTCGTGGTCGGATACGGCGTGCAGAAGAAAGTCAATGTGACCGGTTCCGTATCCATGGTCGAGTCCGACGTGCTTGAATCCCGTCCTGTGCAGAATGTCTCCCAGGCACTTCAGGGACAGATTCCGGGCCTCAACCTCAATGTAGGCAACAGCGGAGGATCGCTTGATTCCGAGATGAGCATCAATATCCGTGGTGCCGGAACAATCGGCGACGGCTCCGCTGCATCTCCGCTTGTCCTTATCGACGGTATCGAGGGTAACCTCAACTCCATCAACCCCAACGACATCGAGAGCGTTTCAGTTCTGAAGGACGCATCCTCGTCTTCCATCTACGGTTCCCGTGCCGCATTCGGTGTCATCCTTGTAACCACCAAGAGCGGAAAGACCGGAAGGACCAATGTCAGCTATTCTGGAAATGTGCGTTTCAATGATGCCATCGGTGTCCCTGACATGGCCAATTCCTATGATTTCGCCACCATGTTCAATGCCGCTAACATCAATGACGGCGGAAGCCCTATCTTCAATGATGCGTACATGCAGAACATCAAGGATTACATGGACGGCAAGCTCGAGCATTCCACCATCGCAACTGGAAACGTCTGGGCGAAATGGAACGAAGGAGCCTATGACAACATCGACTGGATCAAGGAATTCTACAAGGATTGGGTCCCTTCGCATGAGCACAATGTCAGCGTGAGCGGAGGTACCGAGAAAGTCCAGTTCTTCGTCAGCGGCAACTTCCTCGACCAGAACGGTCTGAGCCGCCATGGCAAGGATGACATGCAGAGATACACCTTGAATGGAAAAATTTCTGCGCAACTGGCTGACTGGGCGAAACTTACCTACAACACCAAGTGGACTCGCGAAGACTACGAGCGTCCTACCTATCTCACCGGTCTTTTCTTCCATAACGTAGCGCGCAAGTGGCCTATCCAGCCTGCATACGACCCTAACGGGTATCCTATGAACGAGAGCGAGATAGAGCAGATGGAGAACGGAGGCCGCCAGAACAAGCAGACCGACATCTTCACCAACCAGGTCGCCCTGGTGTTCGAGCCTTTGAAAGACTGGCATATCAACCTTGAGGGAAGTGTGCGTGCAAGGACCGAATACCAGCACTGGGAGGTTCTTCCTGTTTACTATTACGATGTGAACGGGAATCCTGTAGAGATGGTCTGGGGAATGGGCTCTGGCGATTATGCAGCTGGCCAGTCGCGTGTAAACGAGTACACCTACAAGGAGAACTACTATACGACCAACATCTACACCGACTATTCGAAGACATTCGACAGCGGGCATTATTTCAAGGTGATGGTCGGATTCAACGCCGAGAAATACGGCACACGCAGTATCACCGCCCAGAGGGACGGGCTCATCACACCGACAGTGCCGACTCTTAACACTGCACTCGACGCAGATGTGGCGAACGGCGGGTATGCACATTATGCCACAGCCGGTTTCTTCGGACGTATCAACTACAACTACAAGGAGCGTTACATGCTCGAGATCAACGGCCGTTATGACGGGTCTTCCCGTTTTGTCGGTGAAAAGCAGTGGGGCTTCTTCCCTTCATTCTCTGCAGGATGGAACATTGCCAAGGAGAAATTCTTCACTGATGCTGTAGCTCCCGGTACAGTTTCCACACTCAAGCTCAGGGCATCATGGGGAGAGCTCGGCAATACCAACACGAACAACTGGTATCCGTTCTACCAGACCCTTCCTCAGGGAACCAACTATAACTGGATCATCAACGGTTCGTTGCCGGCTTATGCATCAAATCCCGGCATCGTGAGCTCGCTCCTGACATGGGAGAGGGTAAGGTCATGGGATGTGGCCCTCGACTTCGCCTTCCTCAACGACAGGCTGACAGGTAGTGTGGGGTATTTCCAGCGTGCAACACTCAACATGGTGGGACCTGCCCCTGAACTTTCCTCAATCCTCGGTACAAGCGTGCCTAAGATAAACAACTGCGACATGCTTTCTTCCGGTTTCGAGCTCGAGCTCTCATGGAGGGACCAGATCGGGGACTTCCAGTACGGGGCAAGATTCACTCTTTCAGATGCCCGCCAGAGGATAACACGTTATCCGAACGACACGAAGAGCCTCGCGAACAGCCCTGCATATTATGAAGGTGCATACCTCAACGATATATGGGGATACACGACAATCGGAATCGCCAAGAGCGATGAGGAGATGCGCGCACATCTGGATAAGGTTGACCAGACATTGTTCGCCGGTGAGGCAGAGTGGGGCGCGGGAGACGTAATGTATGCCGATCTGAACAATAACGGCCGCATCGACACAGGTTCCAACACGGCAGACGACCCGGGCGACCGCAGGGTCATCGGTAACTCCACTCCTCGCTTCAACTATGGAATCACCCTTGACGCGGCATGGAAGGGATTCGACCTGAGAGTCTTCTTCCAGGGTGTCGGGAAACGCGACCTCTGGCTCAGCGGACCGTATTTCTGGGGTCTTTCAGGCGGAATGTGGGGATCCAACGTATATGAGGAGCATCTCGACTATTGGACTCCGGAGAACACAGACGCATATTATCCGAGGCCTACATGGTCAGGAAGGAACCAGAACACCCAGACGGGATATCTCCAGAACGGTGCATACTGCAGGCTGAAGAATATCACTCTCGGATATACATTCCCTAAGAAGTGGATGGAAAAGGCCAAGCTCCAGAGCATCCGTATCTATGTGTCAGCCGACAATGTAGCCACAATGACATCTCTGAGCAGCATGTTCGATCCTGAGGCTACCGGCTCCATGTATTCCGATCCTGGAAAACTCTATCCTCTGCAGAGGGTTATTTCCGTAGGTGTTAATCTTAACTTCTAATTAAGCCATGAAAATTATAAACAAGAACATTATAGCTGCAGGCCTCCTTATCGGGGCTGCGGCAGTGGGAACGACATCCTGCAGTTCGTGGCTGGACCTGAAGCCTCTGGATGAGGTGACTCCGGACGCTTATTTCCAGAATTCCGATCAGCTGGGTGCTTATGCGATTTCCAAGTACAATGATTTGTTCACATCTCCGAGCGGCTGGAACCAGGGTGCCTTAATCAACGGCGATGCAGCCACAGACAATATGGTCAACGGGGACATGAACCAGAACCTGTTCACGGAGAGGACCTGGCTTGTCGGCCAGAGCGGTGACCTCGGGTTTTCCCTCATCCGTTACTGCAACTATTTCTTCGAGACTGTGATTCCGAAATACGAGGCCGGCTTTTATGGTGATGACGCCATGGCCAGGCATTATATCGGCGAGATGTATTTTATCAGGGCATGGGTCTATTATTCAAGGCTCAGGACATACGGTGACTATCCTATTGTCACGAACGTGCTCCTCGACCAGAAAGAGGACCTCATCGCACACGGCAAGAGAATGCCGCGCAACGAGGTTGCCGACTTCATCCTCTCTGACCTTGACAATGCAATATCCTTCCTCCAGAGTATAGACGAAGGGGCCAGCAAAGTCAGGATCAACAAGGAAGTAGCCCAGCTCGTGAAGTCACGTGTGGCTCTTTACGAGGCATCTTTTGAAAAGTACCATAAGGGAACAGGCAGGGTTCCGGGTGATGCAGACTGGCCTGGATACAGGGTGCATCCTGACTATTCACTCGATGTGGATGCACATGTGGAGAATCTCCTTACGCAGGCCATGGAAGCAGCCCAGGCCGTGGCGGACAAGGTTACCCTCACATCCAACTCCGGGGTATATGATGTAGCTGACCCTCAGAATGTCACTGCGGGGTGGAACCCGTACTATGAGATGTACACTTCCTATGACCTGTCCGGCATAGACGAGGTCCTGATGTGGAGGGCATACGGGTCTGTCGGTACATCCAACATCACGCATGGTGTCTCAGCATATGCAGTTACAGGAGGAGCCAACGGCCTGTTGAAAGGATATGTCGAGAGTTTCCTCATGGGGAACGGACTCCCTATCTATGCTGAAGGAAGCGGATACAAGGGTGACGAGACATTGGACAATGTCAAGGCTGACAGGGACGGACGTCTCCAGCTCTTCATGTTCGGGGAGAGCAACTGGCTGCCATGGAACGATCATGTCTCAAGTAATTACACGTTCCTTCCGGTGCTGTGTCCTTCACGTCAGGGCGAGATGGGCGATATGACCGGATACCGCGTGCGCAAAGGTGCAAGTTTCAATGTTGCCGACAACACTTACGGAAAGGCCGAGGGTACTACCGGACAGATTCTTTTCAGGGGTGTGGAAGCATATCTGAACTACATCGAAGCCCAGTATATGAGGGACGGAAGTCTTGATGCCAAGTCCGATACATACTGGAGGACGATAAGGCAGCGTGCGAAGGTGGACGAGGATTACAACAAGACTATCGCCGCTACCGATATGACAAAAGAGGCTCCGGGTGACTGGGGCGCATATTCTGCAGGCAACCTTGTCGATGAGACGCTTTACAATATCCGCCGTGAGCGCCGTTGCGAGTTCATCGGAGAGGGGATGAGATGGAATGACCTTGTGCGCTGGTGTGCAATGGACCAGCTGAAAGGGACATATTATATCCCTGAAGGATGCAACTTCTGGACGAGCATGTACGAGACTGCCGTTTATAACGAGGACCACGGAAAAGTAACTTTCATAGAATATCCGGCTGAGGGTGCGAACATCTCTTCAAGAGAGGAGAGTGTCTATATCAGGCCTTACCGCAACAGCGCGAACAATCCTGGCTTCAACGGATACACCTGGATGGAGGCGCACTACAACTCTCCGCTTCCAATCCGTGAGATCCAGCTCCTTTCAGAGACTGAAAGCGTGGACAATTCCGTACTCTACCAGACTTGGGGATGGCCTGAGACAGCAGGTCTTCCGGCCGAACAGTAGTATGAAGTAAATGACGGCGCGCATGCCGGAGGGGAGCCTCTGCTCATGCGGGCCGTCATTTATCAATTCACTTGATTACAAAAAAAAGACAGCCGTAAAGTGCTGTCCTTTTTTTTGCAGTGTCCTTTCCGGAGGGCCATTACAGTGTCCTCTTTATTTCCACAATGGTGTATGCCTCCACAACGTCGCCGACCTTGATGTCGTTGTATCCGGCTATGTTGAGACCGCAGTCCATTCCTGCCACTACCTCCTTGACATCGTCCTTGAATCTCTTCAGTGACCCGAGTTCTCCCGTGTAGACCACGATTCCGTCCCTGATCACGCGGACTTTTGATGTCCTGGTCAGCTTGCCTTCTTTGACAATGCATCCGGCGATTGTGCCGACCTTGGATATCTTGAATGTCTCCGCTACTTCTGCAGTTGCAGTGACTTCCTCCTTCTCCTCCGGTGCGAGCATTCCTTCTATACCGCTCTTGACCTCGTTGATGGCATCGTATATGACAGAGTAAAGCCTGATCTCGATTTCCTCTTTCTCTGCGAGTTTGCGCGCATTGGCTGAAGGACGGACCTGGAATCCGATTATAATGGCGTCAGAAGCGGCTGCAAGCAGTACATCCGACTCGGAGATTGCACCTACCGCCTTGTGTATCACATTCACACGCACTTCTTCCGTGGAGAGCTTGAGCAAGGAATCCGAAAGGGCCTCGATAGAACCGTCCACATCTCCTTTCACTATGATGTTCAGCTCCTTGAAGTTTCCTATGGCTATCCTGCGGCCGATTTCCTCCAGGGACAGGTGCTTCTGTGTCTTGATGCCCTGGATGCGGATGAGCTGTTCGCGTTTGTTGGCGATTTCCTTTGCTTCCTTCTCGTCGGCCATGATGTTGAAAGTCTCGCCGGCTGTAGGCGCCCCGTTGAGCCCGAGCACTGATACAGGGGTTGACGGCCCAGCTTCCTCCACTTTCTGTCCTCGCTCGTTGAACATCGCCTTCACATGTCCGGTGTAGCAGCCGCTCAGCATCACGTCGCCCACGCGCATTGTCCCGTTCTGGACAAGTACGGTGGCGAGATAGCCTCGTCCCTTGTCAAGCGACGACTCTATCACAGCACCTGTGGCCCTTCTCTTAGGGTTGGCTTTCAGGTCGAGAAGCTCGGCTTCAAGCAGAACCTTGTCCAGGAGCTTGTCCACATTTATCCCTTTCTTCGCCGATATTTCCTGGCACTGGTATTTTCCGCCCCATTCTTCCACGAGGAGATTCATGTTTGCAAGCTGCTCCCGTATTTTGTCAGGATTTGCTCCCGGCTTGTCTATTTTGTTGATGGCGAATACCATAGGTACTCCTGCCGCCTGTGCATGGTTGATTGCTTCGACAGTCTGCGGCATTATGGCGTCATCGGCTGCGATGATGATGATGGCGAGGTCTGTCATCTTGGCCCCTCGGGCTCGCATCGCGGTGAATGCCTCATGGCCAGGGGTGTCGAGGAAGGTTATCCTTTTCCCGTCAGGAAGCACTACGTTGTATGCGCCTATGTGCTGTGTGATTCCTCCTGCCTCCCCGGCGATCACATTGGATTTCCTGATGTAGTCCAGCAGGGATGTCTTTCCGTGGTCCACGTGTCCCATCACAGTGATTACCGGAGGTCTCGGGACGAGGTCTTCCTCGCTGTCCGTCTCCTGCTCTATGGATTCCGTCAGCTCGGCTGTCACGAACTCCACCTCATAGCCGAATTCTTCTGCGACCAGGACGATTGTCTCGGCGTCGAGCCTCTGGTTTATGGACACCATCAGACCGAGGCTCATGCATGCCCCTATGACTTTGGTCACAGGGGTGTTCATGAGGTTTGCAAGGTCATTGACAGTGACGAACTCGGTCACCTTGAGAATCCTTTTCTCAAGTTCCTGCTGCTCGAGCTCCTCCTGCATCTTCTGTGAAGCAAGCTCCCTCTTCTCCCTTCTGTGCTTTGCCCCGAAGTTGTTCCTGGACTTGCTTTCGTTCATCTTGGCGTAAGTCTCCTTGATCTGCTTCTGGATTTCCTTCTGCATCTCCTCTTCTTCGGCCTCGCTCATTGCAGGCTTGAAGCGGTCGCGTTTCTTGCCTTTTCCTCCGCCTGAAGCTGCATTGCGGTCCTGTGG
>JADILZ010000092.1 GCA_017695065.1 Candidatus Cryptobacteroides excrementipullorum | reverse complement strand
CTCAAACTCGCACAGCCTGTGGTATAGGTCCTCACGGAAACGCTTTTCCCTGATAGCCTGCTGCAGATCCTCGTTCGTGGCGGCCACTATCCGCACATCGACCTTCCTTTCCCTGCCGCTGCCGATGGGGAGATAGGTCCCTTCCTGAAGGACACGCAGCAGCATGGCCTGCACTTCCGGAGACAGCGTGCCTATTTCGTCAAGGAACAGTGTGCCGCCCTTGGCCAGATCGAAATAGCCCTCCTTGTTGCCGTCCGCACCTGTGAAAGTTCCTTTCACATGCCCGAAAAAAAGGGTCGGTGCAAGTTCCTTGGGAATGACGGCGCAGTTGACGGCTACCAAAGGTTTTTCACGGCGGTCGCTGGAATAATGGATGCGTTGGGCTACGGATTCCTTCCCGGCTCCGTTCGGTCCAAGGATAAGCACAGTTATATCGAACGGGGCGACAGTCCGTGCAAGGCTCTCCACCTCAAGCATCTTCGGGCTGTTCCTGCGGAAAAGGTCCTTGTCCTTGCCATAGATCAGGGCATTGGGAAGCAGTATGTCCTTGATCAGCTCAAGAAGCTCTTCCATCTGCACGGGTTTCGCCAGATAATCCTTTGCACCGAGCTTAATGGCCTTCACCGCGTCAGGCACGGAGGCATAGCCGGTCATGACGATGAAAGGAATATCTATCTTTTCCTTGTGCATCCATTCAAGCAGGGATATGCCGTCTCCTTCCGGAAGACGCACGTCTGCAAGGATCAGTTCAAAGTATTCCGATTTTATCCGCTTTCTGGCACCCGGTTCGTCTATTGTAGTATGAACCTCGTAGCCGGACTTCTCAAGCCACTTTTTCTGCTGACCGGCCAGCATGATGTTGTCTTCTACGATAAGTATTCTATGCTTCATATATTAAGTTCTTTATTGTTCATTTTCCGTTTCCGACAATAACCTTTCGGCTTCAGCAATCAGCCCGCATATACGGGCGATGGTTTCTTCCGTATACCTTTGGATTATATCCTCGTCAGAGTCATCATCATGTAGAACCTCGCTGTACCATTCAAGTTCATGGGAAATACCCAGCTGTTCCCATACCGGATATATGCGGTGGAGCGTTTCCCTCATCCGCCCTAAATTCATTTCAATGTCCGAAAGGGATTCCTGAAGCTCCGCCTTGTTCTTATGGGACTCTTCAATGAATGTCTCCAGAAGCCATTTCCTGTCCTCAATGTCGGCTGCCAGTGTGGAAAAGTCTGCTGAAAGTGGCTCCGTTATCTTCTCCTTTCCCATAATGGAAGACATGAATGTCAGCAGTTCGTTTATTGAAAACGGTTTGCGTATGCATCCGGCAAACCCTGCGTCCGTATAGCGGCATCCGTCCCCGTCATTCCGGGCTGTCATTGCCGCGACCGGGACGGTCCTTGAATCACCGATATTGGAGTGCCGCAACAGGTACAACAGGTCGAAGCCTCCCGTACCACGCATCTGTATGTCTGTCAGAATGATGTCATAATGTGTCCGGCGAAGTTCATTCACCACGGACTGGGCACTCTGGCATTTGCAGCAGAACACGCCGTTTCTTTCCAGCATTTCCCCGATGATGCGCAGCTGTATCGGGTCGTCATCGACGACAAGAACTTTTCGTGGAAGAGCAAGCCTGCCTTCTGTTGGAACAGCGGTGGCTTTCACCGGCTCGTCCGTCCTGGGGAGAGGAATCCGTATTTCGAAGGAGGTACCTTCTCCCAAACGGCTGGATACGGAAATTTCTCCTTTGAGTAGGCTGACAAGTCCCTTGGTTATCGCTAGACCAAGTCCGAACCCTTCGGCATCCATTTCCGGTGCCGCGCGTTCAAAAGGCCGGAATATCCGTTCCATGGATTTTTCATCCATGCCTATGCCCGTGTCCTGTATCCGGACAGTCAACATATCTTTTTCATACGATGCGAAAAAGTTGATTGAGCCGGATCTTGTGAACTTGATTGCGTTTGACAGCAGGTTGTCAATGACCTGTTCCATCCGATCGGCATCACCGGAAACCGTGATGTCCGGAACATTTATATCCTTGGAAAAGAGCAGCCCCTTGTCATTGGCAGGCCGCGTATATTCTTCCGATATGCTTTCGAGGAAGGAATCGAGACGGAAAGGAACGGGATTCAGGATTTCCTTGGCCTCGTCAAGACGTGACAGATCAAGCAGGCTGTTGGCAAGCCGGAGGATATGCCGTGATGACTCAAGGATGTTCTCAATGTGTGCATTGCGCCGCTTCCTGTCCTTTGTATCCAAAGCCAGTTCCGCACTGCCGCTGATGGCGTTCAAAGGACCACGTATGTCATGCGAGAGTGTCACTATGATTTTCTTGCGTATGTCGGACAGACTGCGGTTCTGAGCCAGAGTATCCTCCAGACTATTCCTATCATGTTCCCGACGCCGGAGGTCGCGCATGATGATAAGGTGCGAAATGATGAGCAGGAGTATGGCCGCTCCTACGAGTCCGGCTATGAGACGGAAGGAATGTCTTTGCGCCTCGGCGAGTTTCTGTTCCCTATATTGAAAAGAGGTCTGTGCCTGCCCGTCAAGTTGGGTAATGAATGAGGTGAGCCTTGTGTTCAGTTCCTGATTGTAGAACCGAAGACTGTCGGTGTAGGTGTCGAGATCGCGGATGCGCTTCTCTTGCAGGGATATAAGCCGTTCGTTCAGAGAATGAAGAGGTGCGGCGGGAACCGGAATTGTCACCGTGTCCTTTTTGCCGAACCATCCGGCTATGCCTTTCTTTCTCCTAATTTCTGTCCTGGTACGGGTGGCCTGTGAGGTCACTTTCGGCAGCTGCTCCGCTATGAGGCTGTCGGCTATTTCCTGCCGATGGAACGCTTTCATGATGCGGTATAGGTGATGTTCTTTGTCGGAGAGCAGCATCCGTAGGGTGTCTACCTGTTCCGGCAGGACAAATCCGGTACAGTTCTGTTTCAGGTCTGCCAACAGGGTATCGACCGACATGCGTTTCTCGTGATACAGATGGTACTCTGTGGTGTCCCATGCCATGACCGACTCTCCGAGGGTTGCAAGTTCTGTGATACGGCGGTGTACGGTATTGATGTCCCGGCGGACAGACCGTATCTCTGCACTCTCTTCCTCGATTTCCCTTATCCGGGCACGGTCAAAGAGCAATATGGCAGTCATGCTGCCGATGACTGCCATAAGGATGACATAGCCGAAAAGTATCTTATGTTGTATATTCATAAATATGAGCTAATAATTATCATGTCCCGTTTTCTTCCCTGTGTATGGAGGCATGTAACAATACTAAACTCAACATTTGTTGCTGGTTCTCTACTAATGTTATCGCACATCTTCTTACCACATTCGCAATGGAACCGCCGGAAAGTTCGGTCTGGGCGGCGGTAGCGATGAATTCCTCCGCATCGTCACCGAGCCATTCTTTAGGGAGCATACTGCGCCAAAGGGCGGAGCGGAGCTCCTCGTCGGGCATCGGGAAGTAGATGATGGACTGGAAGCGGCGGGAGAAGGCTTCGTCGATGTTAGACTTCAAGTTGGTGGCAAGGATGACGGTACCGGGGAAATCCTCGATGCGCTGAAGTAGGTAAGCGACTTCCTGGTTGGCGTGCCGGTCGTTGGAGGTGTTTGTCGAGGTGCGCTTGCCGAAAAGTGCATCCGCCTCATCAAAGAACAGGATCCAGTTGCGGTTCTCCGCCATGTCGAAGACTTTGGCCAGATTCTTTTCCGTCTCACCGATGTATTTGGACACAATCATTGAAAGGTCCACACGGTAGACATCCATGTTGTTTTTCTTGCCGAGCAGAGTGGCGGCAAGGGTTTTTCCTGTTCCGGGCGGGCCGTAAAA
This sequence comes from Candidatus Cryptobacteroides excrementipullorum, assembly GCA_017695065.1. GTDB lineage: Bacteria > Bacteroidota > Bacteroidia > Bacteroidales > UBA932 > Cryptobacteroides > Cryptobacteroides excrementipullorum. Next base: position 19,999 of record JADILZ010000092.1, on the reverse strand, counting down.
CAAGGCTCGGTAGCCCGGTTTAAGGAAGCGTTTCAGTCCCCACTCCTCCATGATAGTGTGCTGGTGTTCAATCCATGTGTTGATCTCCTCAAGGGCTTCCAACGTGTTGTAGTCCAGTATCATGTCCTTCCATTCCAGTTCCGTGGTGATGCGTTTGGCCGGAAATCCGATGTTGTAGTCCGGTTTGTACTCCCTGTCGAGCAGGACATGGCTCAGGAACTCCTCGGAGGGACGGAGCTGGCCGCTCAGGAACGGCTCGCCATCGCCTGCACCCTCAAGCCGCAGGATGTTTTTCGTATAGAACCAGTAATCCCGCTGGAACATTCTGATGACAGTTTTCTTTTTCTCCATATCCTCACCGGCAATGATGAACGAAGCTGTCTCTCCGGTGGGCAGGAAACCTCCGTGCGACAATCCTTTCCAACCGCCGAACTCGGTGTATTGTCGGTCGAAATTCTTGTTCTGCACGAAGAAGATGTCAAGAGCCTGCGGACATGTATGCGGCATCAGGGCCAGCATTATTATCACACGGTCATTGAATGAAATGTCCTGATGCCCAGTCACCTCTTCCAACCAGCCGTCATCAGGGGGCAGGATTTCTTCAATGGAAGAGTATTCGCACCCCTGCTGAAAATACAGCTGTATGGCTGTGGTCAGCATTCGGTTGAACCAGTCGATATGTGCTGTCATCATAGGTTCGTGGTTTCAAATATTAATTAATAACTGTTCGCCTTTGCACCCATCACATCGGCCTCATGTTCGAGGTCCACATTGTCATTCACGGGCAGTCCGCCCACTTCGGTGGTCGGTTCGACACGGCCTGCCATCTGCTGTGCCACATGCCATGCCTCATGAGGAAGGTGCTGTTCCTGTCCGGGGGCGACATGGATGTCTGTCCCCTGCGTGTAGGCCAGAGCCTGCACGGTGGCAGGTTTGTCGGAGTTGTAATGTACACGCACATCGTCCATTGAGAAACCTGACAGGTCTTCTATCCCGGCTTTCAAGTTGTCAGGCATCCCCGTTTCGTTCTTTTTCTGTACAGGCTGTTCAAACTTACCCTGCATCAGTTCATCGTCTTCCTCACGCTGGACGGTCTGTGCGAATTTTCCCTGTAATGTCTCATCATCCTCGTCACCGAGCCGCTGTAAGGGTTGTTCAAATTTGCCTTGCAGGGGTTCTTCATCATCCTCCTGCCGCTGTATCATGCTTTTGAATTTGCCCTGTAAGGTCTCGTCCTCGTCGTCGAGTCGCTGCACAGGCCCTGCCACCGTCTGAAGGATTCCACCCTGACGGTTGTCCGCAAACTCCAGTGCGCCTTCACCGCCATGCTTCTGCTGGATGGTGCGCGGTACTTTGTTTTGGTATGTCTTTTCCGATTCCATAGTAATTATATGTGTCCTGTTATACTTCTAAATTCCTTGTGCACCCATTGTTGGCAATTTCGACAAGGTCTATCTCCTCGAACCTTCCCCTTACTATTATACTGACCTACAACTATTGATACATTTCTAGGGAGAATATTCCTATCTACTAATTTTAACCATAAATGTGCTTCAGCACAATTCCTTATATCCCATGTTTCCTGTTGAGTTACATTATGTTCGCGCAACATATTTTGCCACATAGTATTTGTTCTTTCACTAACTATTGGGTCGTTTGCTTGACCTGAAATTGCTGATACTCCAGCACCGCTTGCGACTCTTCTTGTCATCGAATCAACCCCTCTGTTTAATATAGCACTTGTCCGTTTTCTACTTAATTTTAAACTTTCTTTTTTTTTGTTGTGTCGATTTTTTTCTCTTTGAATCACAGAACATATTAGATGATTCAATTGTAAATCGAAACGATTGTCCGCAAACTCCAGTGCGCCTTCACCGCCACGCTTCTGTTGGATGGTGCGCGGCACTTTGTTCTGGTATGTCTTTTCTGCTTCCATATCGGTATATATTTAATTGTTATAATTCTCAAAATCAAATTCTTCCTTGTCACGCCATATGACATTGATCTTCTTTTTCAGCCACGGCAGCCGGATAGTCCGGTATGACCACGGCAGGGAGTCCAGCAGGATGTCGTAAGAGCGTTCCTCGACATATAACACCCATTTGTCCTCGCGCTGCTCCAGTTTTCCGGGACGCTCAATGAAACTGCGCTGGAAACCTTTCACCGAAGTGCCTTTCATCTTGTCCCAGTTGGCCTTCACTCCGGAGAGCATGGACTCTACGGTTCTGATTTCATTGTCGGTCAACTCCAATGTCTTGGGCAGCGGTACGTGGAAAGGGCATCCGGTCAGTATACGGTTCAATGCCAGTTCCTGCTCCCTGTATTCCCTTTTCTCGTCCGTAACCAGCCGCTGCAGGATGAATATCGCCCTTATCCTGGCTGCTGTATCTCTCAGGTCTTTCTTCCCGTCGGCATTTGCTTCCAGCAGTCCGAGCATATCAAACAGACGGGTAAACCATACAGCCAGCAGGCACAGTCCGGCATTCGGAACCTCGATGTATTCCGGTTGGACGGCATCCTCGATAATCCGTTCTGTGTTCTTTATATGCAGTTCCCTTTCCACTTCTTTGGCAATGGTATCCAATACAGAATTTCTATCTTCGCTATAAGGAATTTCCTCCTGTATTTCAGCCGTTTCAGTCCGTTCTTGAGTCTGTATGGAACTCTTTTTTTGGCTCTGAACTTCTGACAAAATAGTCCTTGCATCCTCAATCTTTCCCCGTTCCGTATTATCCCTGCCTGCCGATATGTGAGGCTCCAATGCTGAAATATAGTCCCGGATAACAGCCTGCGGTTCTATATAATGTACATTATCCGAAGGATGGGATGCGAGGAAGATTATCAATGCTTCCGCAGATGCGGAATCGGTGATATTGTATTTTCCCGATACGGCGGTGATTGTCTGCCGCAGAGTCTCACCCAAGGTCAGGGAGATGCCCGAAATCATTTCCAATAATGTGTCCTTGTCAAGCCACGATGCCCACTTCGTCGGAATGATAACCCTTGTAACGGAAGTTCTCGAAAATGAATCATTGGAAACTGTTCCGGATGAGTAGAGGATAAGCCTCCAGAGCAGTCCCGACTGCCAGCGGGCATAATGTCGAAGCAGTTGCGATTTCGCAGTTTCGCTGACAGACGGAGACATCAGCCATTCCAACATCCTGTCAAGAGTCTCCTGCATCTGTCCATCTGCCGGAGAAGCTGGCGGCATACTTTCTGTTTCTGCCAATGGTGATTCGGCAGAAGCGGTTCCGGAAATACCGGTATCCGGTACAATGTCAGAGACAATCCTCAATCCGGCGGACTCCCATTCCTGATGTTCCGAAGCTGTGTATTCCTTGCTGCCGGTAATTGCAAAATGCAGGGTATCCATGAACATCCGGACAATACTTTCAGTATTAATGGAATCCGTATTGTGCTCCTCCGCAAGCATCAGCAGGATGGCCTTTGTAATTGCCTTGTCACGCTTTGCTCCGCTAGTGCCTTTGAGTATGACAACTCCCGCACCGGTATCCTGCAAGGCCATGACAATCCTCTCCGTCACTGAGGACAACCTGCTGTCAATACTGCTTGCAAGTTCCAGCAGTATGCTGATATCCGATATTTCCAACCACAAGGCAAGCAAGCTGCTGTCGGAAATGATGCTATCCCGTACAAGTTCTGTGGTCTTGTCCGCCCTCGCAGATACGAAACGGCGGAGTAATTCCCGCTTCTGTGATACAGGGAAAGCATCGTCTCGAAGCCATTCTGCAATTTCGGCAGGATTATCAAGGAAGCATTCAAATGGAGACTGGCTATCATGAAGCCGAATATATTTCCTGATTCCGGACAACAGGGACAGAAGCGAGCCATTTTCAGCGTCAGTGGCAGCAACCCCGTATTCCCCGTCTGGTGCCGGACTTTCCGATACCGATGGATATGTTTTCGGTATCAATTTATGGAAAAGGTACTCCAATGCAGCATCAATATGGCCGTTGCCGACTGTATCGGCAAGCAGGCGGACAATATTCTCCATGCCGTTATCATCAGCTGCCGGCAGCATGGCTTTCCCTTTCGATGCCAGCGATACGAGCAATGACAGCCATATCTCCTTTGCCGGACGAGAAACGATACCTGCCAGGTCCTTCACATTGTCGGTAATCAGATTGACGGCCATGGAAATGTAATGTCCTGTACCATCGTAGCCGTATGCGGAGCCAGTCAGTCTTGATGCAATCTGTATGAGCTGCGTACTTTCAAGAATATCTATTGCTTCCTCCAATATCCGTTCAGAATACAGGGCCGATACCAGTCCGATTTCATCACCATGCCATGTGTCTAACCATTGAAGCAGGAGCAGTCTTTTTCCGGAGTCAGGAATGCTTCTGTCAAACAGCAACGCTTTAAGTGATGCGGGCGTTTCGGATGCCGCAGTTCCTTTGTCAGGATGCAGCGGACGATAGTACTGATCCGGAACACTGTCCGATTCATTCAGTCCGGGTATTGCATTTTTGACGGCATCAAGAAATTCCCGTACCGGTTCCGGAACAGTCCTGTCCTCTGAAGATGCCGCTCCTCCTACTTCTTTGAACAGCCGTTCTGCAATGCGCATGAGCATTTCCCCGGCAGTATCCGATGCGGAGAGAGAGCCGTCGGCAATGCCTTCCAGAACCGTAAGATATACCATCTGTCCGAATCTGGCCCTGTCGGTTTCTTTCAGCCAGGAGACATGGGCGACAATATTGTCTGCCTGACCTGAAATGACGGATACAATTTCAGCCAGCTGCAGTGAAATCCGGCCAGCCAGCGTGGACAACGACCTGTCATCCGACAGGGATGCCAGCGCAGAAATATGCCGCTTTTCCTGGCCTGCCCTCAGCCACCGTACCAGTTCGTCCGGTTTTTCCCTGACAAGGCGGCTTATGAGGTGTCTTTTAACGGCAGGAGGAATATTATTGTCCTCCAGCCATTGCCCGAAACTTTCCGTATGCTTTATAAACTGGTCTAATGCTTCTGAACTTATATTCTCCGCTTTAGCCTGGTTATAAGCTATTTTATCTCGCTCCACACGAGTAGTGCGTGCAATTCTCTCTTCTTCTGTCGGTTCTTTCCGAATGGCAGATATATCATCCTTGTTAGGAATGAATGCCCTGTCTGTGTTTACTGCATTCGCTTTTATCAGCGAGAGCTGCATCAACATATAGTACAGTTCCCAGGCATAGCTGTCCCCACCGGCAGGAGAGCCGTCCGGGTTGAGAGGCTGGTTGTGGTAGATGATGTCAAGTACGGCGATATAATGTTCGGCACCGAACACCGCCATGAGGAACTGCACGGTCAGTTCAGCCTTGGAAAGGTATGACGGATATGTGCGGTCGTGTATGAAAGACAGCAGGCTGCGGTTCAGATGCAGGCGGAAATGCTGCTTGTCCCCGAACATCGGCACACCGTTGAAAGGATAGTACTCCAGCAGCCAGCCGTAGAGCCTGTACCAGTATTCCGGAAGGTCAATCTCCGCATGGCTTTCCGTCTCCGCCTCCATGATGCCCCTGACCTGCGGATTCCCTATCAGCCCGGCCATGCCGTCAAGGATTCCCGATTCGCCTGTCTCATGTATGAACCTGATGACTGTTTGCGGGGAACGCTCCAATGTGGCGGCTATATGGCGCCGCTTCTCATATTCCCCGACGGCATCGGATGAAATCACGGCACGCAGGATATCCATAGCGAAATCCGCATCTCCGGTGAGCATCGACAGCCTGACGGCAGCATGCGGTCTGGATACAATCAGAGCCGCAATCCGTCCGGCATAATCCATGCCCTTGAAAAAGTCCGATTCCTTGGCCGGATCAAAATCACAGCCGCTCCACTCCGGCAGGCAGAAGCCGTACTCCAAATAATGCAGGAAATTCTCAAAACGCTTTTCTGTCGCTGCGGCAGACGGAACGGTCTGATGACCGCTTGCCCCTTCCAGATATTGTCGGGCGGATGACTCTCCGGCGGTAATTCCCCGTACCAGTGGAATGAAATTCCTCTCCAACGCCTCACGCAGCCTTGCCGGGAACTCGTCCATGAAATCCTCCTGCGGGATGTCACCGAGGTCAAGATCGAGGCTGTCTATCTCGATGTAGGAGTCCTCGGTGTCATACGGGGAGAAGAAATCCTCCATCACATCCGTTACACAGCGGCGGCAGAATCCGTCCCAGTCCGCATAGAGGTCTCTGGCGAACTGCTCGTCCGTCATCCGGAAGCTGAACGATATCCTGTCAATCACTGTCATCGGCGTATGGTATTACATTGTCAAACTATAATCCATCAAGTCGCGGTACCTGAACTGTCACCGGATCCTGCTTCCGATGCGCGTGCAGCATCAATCACATCCGTCATGTCCTTCTGCAGTCCGGCACGCATCTCCTCCGGCAGACGTCCGGCCAGACAGTCGCGCCACTTACGGTAGCATTCCTCGAACCTCTGCATCCGGGAGGCATTGAGCCAGCAGGTCTCCATCTTCAGATGTGCCGGAATCACCGACCTTGCCAGCTGTGTGCAGGCATCCCTGAAACGGGGCGAGTGCGTGCGGGCCGTCCATCCGGAGAACACCAGCAGGACGGAGAGCCGCTCCGCAGGCTCGAAGAGGCTCTTTTCCACCACATACACCGCCTCGCACTGGCGGTTCAGCCCGCGCAGATAACGGCACAGGGTATTGGCCCAGCCGCGCAGACGCTCCTTGTCGTCCGACCTCCCGAGATTCATCCTCAGCCGCTCCTCCCGTCCGCGGAACGCCAGTATCCACTCGCTGCCGTCCGGCACGAGGTTGTAGTTGTCCAGTCGGATGCCCTCCCGGAAAAGAGAGCCGCTGATCCAGTTGGAGTTGAATATCGGCAGACTGCGCCTCAGATCCTCGTCCAGTCTCAGCCGTTCCTCCTCTGTCCCCGGCGGGTCGTCCGGTTCGATGGCCTCTATCATATCGTCATCGAACAGGGAGTCGTCTATCATGGCGGAGTTCATCAACTCGCGTATACGGTGTCCTTTCTCCCCGTCACCCATCAGTATCAGGTTGTGTCCCGGAAGGATGTTGCCCACAGACACCTCCTCGTCGCAGTTGAAGCCTATAAGCAGAGAAAGATGGCGTTTCACGGCAGGCACGTTCTCTCCTCCGTATGTTCCGGTGATATCCGCTCCTCGCGAGCGGTAGCGGACCAGCCTCGGAAGTTCCCTCAGAAAAGCCATCCTGCGCTTCAGACGGTCATCCTCCGTCCGGCTGTAGTAGTCGAACTCTCGCAGCCACAGCGGATTGCTGTCCGTTCCGTACAGGCCGTCAAGGAAGTCCATGTATCTGTCCTTCAATGCCGATACGTTCCTCTGTCTGTCCCTGCGCTTGCGCATGTCCAGAGTCCCTTCCGGCAGGGTCGGTATTCGGGAAGGCGAATCCTCCTCCTCGATCGACAGCAGGCTTTTCAGTCCGGCCAGCTCGCCCATGCCCCTTTCCATCAGCAGGTCGAACAGGCGGAGGTAACTTCCGAAATTCACCGCTTCGGCCCTCCGGGCGGCAGGCGTGCCGCTGACAAAATCCTTGTCGGATGTACGGTAGCACTCCGGCAGTTCACCGGCTACGGGATAATGTCCGTAGACATCCCTGTAACGGGACTTGCGACGCATTTCCTGTACCGAGGTGTCCCCCTGTACATCCGTCATGCCCCGTCCGTGCTCCTGCATCAAGTGGCGCATCCTCATGGTTGAGCGCAGGAAATACTTGGCTTTCAGTCTCTCCTTGAACTCGTCAACATCTGCATACACCCGCTCTCCTCTGACCGTCACCACCATGTCCGACAGGCTGTCGGGTATCCGGAGCATATATCCGTCCTTGAAATCCGTCACCGCACGCCCTTTCGTGTCCCTGAACCAGCAGGTCTTGAAACCTTTGATGCCCTCTATCCCATTCAGCCTCCAATATAGCTCCCTTTCGGTATTTCTCTGAAGCGGTATCACAGCACGCACGTCCTTCACCGGACCATCATACCAGGAACTGAGGTCCGGTCCTTGCTCCGGATTCCCGGAATCGCTGACTTCCAGCTGTACCGAGCCGGACAGATACTGCATCGCTGTCCAGTATATCTGCACCAGAACCTCCGTGGCATTGCAGCCCGGCAGTATCTCCAGTTCGGCTTCCAGTGTCAGTTTCTCCGGATGCCCGACCGTTACCCCGCCTATGGTCTCGCACAGGTTGCGGTGTCGGTTCAGGAAACTGCGCACACGGCCGGTGACTCCCGCCTCGTCAGTGAAGAAAGGCGACAGCCTGAGAATGAAATTGTACGAGCAGCTGCCGGGGTCGGGGATTACGTCCACATTTTGGACCATAGGGAACCGGGCGAGGATGAGCCGACGGTAGTCATCAGTCGTCACCGGGGCGGACGGATAGACTTCGGATACGGGGAAGAGCCCGTATCTGCCCACCGGCCATGTACCGTCGGTGTCCGTCAGGTAGTCCTCCATGCCGAATCCCAACTTGTAGTCAGTCTCCGTTAGGGCATAGTTCACTGCATCAGCCACGGTCACACCCGGGTCATGCGGGTTGTAGTCCGTCCACACCTCTCCGGCAAGACGCTGCAGTTCGGCGAGTGTTCTGCGCTGGAGGACGGTATAGAGATCGTCCCCTTCCGGTCGTGTTATGTATAACGGTCTGTCTGCCATTGTCTTCGGTTTTCAGTACGACAATCACATGTCCCACACGGTCTCTATCCGGCAGGAGATGAACTCCGCTCCGCGCCTTGTCCTTCGGCTGCGCATCTGGAGGTACAGATGTCCGTCATGCAGCTGCCAGCGCAGCTTTATCTTTCCGCTCCAGCCCCACCAGTGCTTCCGTGCCGACTTGATCCTGCGGCGGCTCCCGTCCGAATGGGAGGCCACGGCCTCGCATTCGGCGTATTTTCCGCTGCGCGGATGGTGCCAGCAGGCACAGATGCGGTACACGCGGCATCCGTCGCTGCCCCTGCCGTTGTCGGCATACTCTACGGGCAGGTCGTGCCAGTGCCCGTCAGCATTGATCCTGAACACGCCGTCATCCTCCGGAGAGGTTTCCTCTTCCTTGTCGGACAGGTACCGCCCTGCCTTCATCTCTCCCGGAACGGTCACGATGCCTTCCTGTCCGAGAACGAGGACGGCATCTCCCTTGCCGTTCAGTATCTCAAGTGTTCCGCCTTCCCCTGTGGCAATGCGCCATAGGGGAGCGGCATCGGGAGATTCGGGCTTTTCCGTATATACCGTCGCCACTGTCTTCCCTCCCTGGAATGGGAAGAGGATGAGACCGTCACTTCCGGTCACTTTCAGGCAGCCGTCTTCACGGATGTTGTGCAGCGAGTCTATCAGGGCGGCGAACTGCTCCTCGGTGGGTATCCTGCCCTTCTTGAAATACGATTTCAGGGTCTGTCTGTCCATGTGGCTGTTGTCCATATCGTTGTTCCTTTCTCTTGGTTATCAGTATCGTATGCTCATCCTATGATAAAATCGTTTCCTATCCTGGTCTCCTCTATGCCCGATCGGCTGTCCGTCAGTTCTATGCGGATGCCCTTCACATACAGTACTCCGGCTCTTGCTGTCGGGCTGTACCACCTGTCCCCGTCAAGCTCCGTTTCTTCCGCCCCGCTTACCTTGAGCGAGATGACATCGGTGATGCACTTGTCGTTACCGACCCGCGAAAGAAGGGCTTCATGGGAGTATCTCTGGCCGAGTTCCGGCAGTGTGCCGTCTGAAAACCAGGAACAGAAATATATCATCACCATTCGTTTCAACCTCCGTCTTACCTCGCCCGTATCCTGCACACCCTCCCTGATGACGGCCTTGAAGCCTACCTCTATCGGCTGGTACACCGCGTTGATGACTTCCATCCGGACAAACGGGGATGTCCTTTCCCTGATTCTGTTCCCGATTTCCGCAAGCTGCCACAGTGGAAGGAGCGGGAAGCTGCGCTTCTCCGGCTTCGGGAACACCACGACCTCGACCGTGCCGTCCTGCGATTCGGAAGGTATGCAGCACACTTTCTCTATGTCCGGGAACTGTTCCATGACCAGTGCCTCATAATCCCCTTGGCATACGGCCCTGTTGCGGGTGGAGATGCGGATCCGGCTGCGGATTCCCGTGTCAGCAGGTCCTTCGACCGGTCTGCCTCCGTAGCCGGGCAGTGGCTGCAAGACGGACAGTATGCGGCCATCCTCCACGGCTGGAGCGGTTATCGTCCCGGCTGGCAGGGAATGTCCGTCCCCGTTCCGCGCCGTGACACGGAAGCAGTTCAGCCATATTCCGTCCACTGCCGTGTCCACGGGGGCGTTGCCGTCAGGAAAACTGAGCATGAGCCAGGACTTTCCGTCCGGTCCGGATGCGGGACATCTTACCTCGATGAATCCGCTGCGGGTCAGTCCTTCCGTATCCTCGCACAGGATATCCTCCTGTGTCATTTCCTCCCAACCTGTTCCGTTCACATGACGTGATACGGCCATCCGTCCGTGCCGGGCAGCGGTGTCCATGCCCTGTCTGACCATGTCCCCGGTCATGATGTAGCGGAGATTCATGTACAGCCTCAGGCGGCTTGTGTCTCCCATGCCGCTGAATCCCAATATCAGCGATGGCACGGCTATACGGGGAACGAACAGCGGCATCGTATTTCCTCCTGTGCAGGCGCATTCCTCGCATCCCATGGTTTCTGATACTGCCAGCAGGCGTGAACCGCTTCCGTCACCCGGACTGAAAGTCTCGTCGCTCTCGTATCCGAATACGGCTTCCGTAAGCATGGGTACGGACGGCATGTCGGGTATGGGAACATGATTCTTTTCCTTTTCCTTGGCGTTGTGCATCATGGCGGCTGCATAAAGCCTGTAGTAGTCGTTCACACCGAAGCCTGTTTCCGGAGCATCCAGCGTGATCCGGTACAGTCCCTTGCTGTTGTGCACGGCCTTGTAGTCGGGGTCGCTAACCAGATTTATTGTTATGGAAGCGCTTTCGCAGAGGTTGCCCCTGTCCGTTTCCCTGAAAAGGGGCTTGTCCGAGTCACGGCACTCTCTCCAGTGACCGTCGTCCTGCCATTCGCAGCGTATCCTGAAACTGCCGTTACCGATGGCTTCCCTTGTCCCGTAATGGCGGTATGTCTCCCTGAAGCCTTTCTCCGGCAACTTGTTCCAGAGACCTTTCAGCGACACTCCCACGGTATTCTTCATTGCCGCCTCCGGGTGGCCGAACACGAGCCGGCTTCCTCGCTCTCCAGTCGGGCCGAAAGGATAGAACGGCTGGCCCGGATCCATGTCCCCGAGATCGCCTTTCAGGGTGAAGCTGCGGATACCGTCTACCTTGGCGCGGATGCGCACGCTGCTGACGCTTAAACCTTCTGGTAGGGTGTCTATATGCTTTCTGTCCGCAAAAAGCAGCCTTGCCGCCGGGTATTCCGTATCAGTCCCATGCAGTTCAGCACTGCACGGGACGGGTGCAGGGTCTTCCTCTTTCAGGGTGAATGTGAACTCAAGGGAGTGGTCCTCTTTATTGAATACAAAAGTATATGGCATCTCCGCCCAGCCGTCCTCTCCGCTTACCTGCAGGCGGAACGATGCCGTATCATCGTCCAGTATGCCCGACAGGTCAGGAACGGCCGAGCCGTCTTTCATGGCCAATGCCAGAGCTATGATCACGCACCTTTTCCCCTCCGACAGCACGAGGCTGCGGGAGATAACCATCCATCCGTATTCCAGTTCGGAGGAAGTCACGCCGATGTGGGTGAACAGGCGGGTGGAGCGGTTCCCTTCAAGCAGCAGGGAGGCTGTGTGCAGCCTGTCGTCTTTCCTGAATACGGACTGAACGGATGACAGGGTTGCCGGGACTACATACGCTTTGTCATCAAGGGCATAGAGCAGGTCGCTGCCGTCTGCGGTCTTGCCTGCCGTGAATGCGGTGCCTTCCGGCAATAAGAATGTCCCTGTGGCTTTTGTCCTGTCCGGCTCTATCATGATGAGAGTGCTGTCCTGCACGGCCTCTTTCGGTGTGTCATGCAGGATCTCCCGGCGGTAGAACGAAGCCCAGTCTGTCAGTCCGGCGTTGAAATCCGATGCGATGCCACAGTAGTTGCGCACCATCGTCAACAGCAGGGCGAGCGAGGCGTCCATGTCGCCGCCGGATTCTATGCGGCTGATGTATTCATCCGCCTTGGCCTGTATGTCCTGCAATGCCCCGAGCATCTGGAAATAGGGCTGTGTGTGGTTGTCCATGAATGCCGGCATACGCCTTGGCCTGTTCCTGTCTTCGTTTCCGGCCGGTATGACTGCTGTGAGCCTGTCCCGTATCTCCACGGCCACCTGCATGGCCGGACTGTCCGGGTTGTAGCCGTGCGACATGCGGATGAAGCGGTCCAGCCGCAATGACCACTGCGTGCAGCGGTTGACAAGGTTCCGGGTGTAGCGTTTCTGCAGCGAGGTACCCTGACCGCCAACGAACGAGGTGACATAGCCGCTGAGGTCCTTGCGGACTATCTCCATCAGTACCACTAATACATGGTTCTTCCACAGGGAGGAAAGGCATCCTTCCTCCTTGCCATCCGCATTGATGAAAGGGATGTCCCCACTTACGGACATCAGCCACCGGAAGAGTTCCTTCCAGTCACTCTCCAAAGCGTGGAAGTCCTCCAGCGTTGCGGTGTCCCTCATGCAGTCCTTCCGCAGCGTGCCTCTCAACTCGTATGTCGGCTTCTCGTTCATCGTGTCATTATATATGGTTCTTTAGTTTTCTATAATTTTGTTTGTTACAGTCCTGTCAGGTCAGTGCCTTCATGGAAGTAGAAGGGATAGACCATGTTGGTGCGGCGGTTCGTCCGGCGGATGGTGTAGTCGAGGGTGATGCGCAGGATGCCTGCCGCCTCGTTCACCTCGAAGTCCACACGGTTCAGGTCCACACGCGGCTCAAACATCACCATCGCCCGCTCTATCTCGTCACGCAGCAGGGTCTGCGTGGAGATGTCCATTATCTCAAATACATATCGCCGTACAGGGCAGCCGTAGTCGTAGCGGTGGACGCGCTCGCCGGGCGAGGTGCTCAGCAGCGTCCACAGACTTTGGCGTATGTTCTCCTCGTAGGCGGCCATCCGGGTGGGTGTGCCGTCCTTGTCCAATGCCGGAGGGAAACTCCAGCCATTACCGAGGAATGTTTTATTTTCGTTCATATTTCGTTCTATATAGTGTTACTATTTTCAAATCATGTTTTGACAGAGCGGAAAAAGGAAACCGCCTGCCTCCTGCAGTTGTCGTAAAATGGCACAAATGGAAAGCGGAATAATAGGAATTGTATAAATATCAGTTTGTTTTTTGACTCTAACTTTATCAAAATGCCTACTTTTACAGCGTCTGACCCTGTTGTTCCTCCCGAAATATAGGCTTTAACATTTTGTCTGTCAGGCTACAAAAAGTACGGCTTTTATCTCACATTGCCAATGTTTTACGGATATTCTTCCATTATTCATTTCTCCAATATATCAAAAATCGTAGTTGCTTTGTGACCGAGGCTTGAAAATTCTTATGCTTTAGCCGTCCTACATATTTGACGAACAAAAACTAATTTATGAAAAACATTACTCTCCTATAATCCTCACGACACTAGGAATATAATCAAACCATAATTTTTTATCTCGGTTTATATCGTCTCTCAATTGGGAACTTTGCCCTACTAAGTGTTCCTCAACTCTACTGTCAATACTATTTCTAAACAAGTTATCCACAATAGGATATGAATTTTGACTATGAATAATAGGTGCTTTACATAATTCCCTAAATGTTGCTAGTGCGTTTGAATAACCTATTGTATTAACATCTGTCTCTCCTGGAGAGTAGACACCTTCTGGTATATATCTTGTATCATTTCTAATTTTCTCTAAATTTTCTTTTATATTTTTTAAGTTTTCGATATGCTTTTGTGGAATATCTCTTGAAAAAGCAGATGGAATATTATTGAATAGATGATCACGTTTCTGTTGAATGGTAACAAATAAATGTCTTTTGTTACTATTTGACGACTCTAAGGTTCTGCTATTTAATTCTTTTTTTTGCTTTTTGTACATAAGTCACTTTTTTGAAATTACTAATATTCTACTCATAGGGGTACATACGCGTAGGTGTGCCGTCTTTATCTAATGCCGGAGGGAAGCTCCATCCGTTGCCGAGGAATGTTCTATTTCATTCATGCTACTTTGTCACATCGTTATTACTCTGTTTTTACTCTTATTCTTGTAAGAATGGAAAAAGGTATCTTTAGTTCACCTCTCTTTCTAGATGGGTGATCCTATATCTGCCGTCAGTTTCTTTCTTTCCCATTACCAAACATTTTTTTATCGGGGCCAAATTTGCGGCTCCAACACCACCTGCATATTCTATTCTATCTCTATAACAATACATTATGACGGAAAAATCGTACAAATTTCCATTATCCGATATTACACTACCTTCCACAAGTCCTTGTTCCTCAATAAAAAAATCATTTATATTTCCACCATGAAGATGATTCCTTTGAAAATCGACTCCTGCGACAAACCGATAAAAAGTGTCATCCGTACTTATTCTTGGCTCACTTTTCGCCTCTCTTAATAAATCGGAGAAAGATTTAGGCGGCATTCTTGATTTTTGAATTGTATGTATTCTGGTGTAATCAATCCTTCTACTAACCTTCTTCCTATTTTGCCTCGCTTCGTACATAACTCATAATTTTAAAAGATTATTACTCCATTAAAACCTCTTGAAGCAGTCGTCTTGAAAAGACGACTATAATAGTGGTTTTATTCAAACGAGCATTCCAAACAATGTTTATTGCGTTATCTCATTCCCGCTTTCGTCATAAATATGACTATTTGTTATCTTAGCCGAAGGGATGATTTTGTAATTCGTTGGTTTGTTGCGCATACCTCCAGCCCCGATGTATGAGGCATAGGGACAACCTTTTGAAACATGAACCTCTGAATCAGCAATGATTATATCAAATTCCGTTTGTCCGTAGCCATATAAAGAATTTATTCCTCCGCCAATGCCAGCTCCGCCATAATCGTTAGAACCACCACCATTGGCATATACAACCGCATTGCTGATTGTTATGCTTCCCACCGTATGATTTCCGCAAGCGCCTATCGCGGCAGGATATCCTCCGGTAATCGGAATATTAGATGTTGCTCTTACGGTTATATTTTCAATCGTAATGTCGCCACAAGGATGGCTCTCCCAGGTATTATTAGAAGTATAGCCCCCAATACCGGAACCACCAGAGCCGCCTGTAACCTCTAAAACGTCATCTACACTCGTGCCTGTGATGGTTACTCTACTACCTTCTGCCACATAGATACCTGCTCCATAGTTATACCTATTCACGGAAATATTGTTATTGCCTGATATGTGAATGGTCGGATTGCCATTTTGGATATTAATGGCATGACCATCATTGGTTATATTCATGCTTGCATTCTCCAAATAAATAGTCGGGCTGCCTCCGGTGACGGTGATGGTTTGCCCGAAGCTGCCGCTGACGATGTAGTTATCCGTGCCGCTGATGTTGGAGCAGTTGGCCTCTGTGATGGGGATAAGCTCCTCTCCCACGGTGAGGTTGATGGTGTGCATCGCCCCGGCTGTCAGCTCGGTGATGCCGGAAACGGTAGCCGGTTGGCCGTTCACACGGATGAAGTTATCGGGGGTGGTTATTGCACGGAGCTGGTCTCCTATCGCGCCCGGCACGACGTTGGCCTCCCAGCAAGCGGTGCCGTCGGCGTAGGTGGTGTGCTTCATCTTTATCCAGTCTTGCGTGCTGCCATCGGTGACGGGAGCGCCTTCATTGTTCGTGCAGGTGGTGCAGCCGTAGACTTCCACCGTGCTCACCTCCGCAGCTTGCGTGCCGTTGAGCACTACACGCACCTTGGCAAGTTGGTGGGTGAAGTTGAGGGTAATTTCTTTGTCGTAGGTGGCATCTGGCACTTCGGCTTTCAGCTGATAGGCAAGACCATTTGTCTGGTCGCTGAGATCTATCGTCTCATCCGTTGGGTACCAGGCGGTGACGGTGGCTGGGGCGGTGCTTGTCCAATAGAGCTGTCTGTCAGGTGCCAAGCTTGGACCGACATTCAGCGTATAGGTAGCGGTTTCATTGCCCAGCCGCACGCCTATCATTTCTGAGCCGTCCCATTGCCATACGCTGCCCGTACCTTTATCGTTCTCCGCCACACGGGTCTGCGGCCCATCTGCGCTCCACGGTTCCGCGCTGCTTTCCACATCGAGGGTGACACCGCTTATCTGCAAGGGATATTCGCCGTAAGGCAGTTCGTTGCCTTGTCCGCCCGGTTCGTCCTGCGTACAGGCAGCAAGCAGCAGGAGGGCTGCTGCGGGGATTATGCTGATTAATGTTCTCTTGTTCATATCGTTCTCTTTTTATGTTATTCTGTTGAGTTTTATACAATTCTTCGTTACAATGCCCTTTACTGCAATTATCCGCCAATCATCACTGTTGGACAGCCCATCACTATGCTGCCTCCGTGTGCAGTGGTGTCGCCCATGCGTGCGGCAGGCTTGCCCCCAATCATTACCGTGGCGGAGCCTTTGATAATACTGTCTGGCGGTCCGACACATACGCACATGTCCCCCATGACAGCGGCAGGCATCTTGCCTATCAGTACATTCGGCACACCCGGACCGACTATCGGACCTCCTACATGGGGTATAGGCGGCAGACCAGGAGTCTGCATGGGACAGGTGTGCATGTCTGTCAGTCTTGCAGCTGGCGGCATAGGCTTCTCCTTTCTATTTTATATGTTCCATTTCCGTTCATATATCGTTTCTTTTTTCGTTTCAATCATTTTAAGTTAACCCTTCGGCTTTTCCTCCTCCTCACCTCAGATATATTCAAACAAGTTTGATATTTCGTTCGGTTCGTCGTTAGTTTATCATGACCATCGCACCCTTTACGGTTGTTTGGCCGCTGGCGGACAGTTCCGCCGTGGCGTTTCCCTTGACGGTCGCGCCCATCTTGCCCTGCACCGTGACGTTCAGCCCTTCGAGACTGGCGTCCTGCTTGGCCGAGCCGCTGAGTTTCATCGTGGCATCCATCATGATGTTGCCTTTTGCACTCAGTTTTATATCCTTGGCCGATGAAAGGGATATCCCGTTCTTGTCCATCTTCACCTCGTTTCCGTTGGCATCGGTCAGGGTAATGGATTTCCCGTCATCGTTGAGTTCCACCTTGTTGTTTCCCGGGGTGGATATCGTGATAATTTTCTTCTCCTCGTCAAACTCGATCTTCAGTTTCTCGCGGGTGACGAGTGCTTTCATGTTATTTTCCGCCGTGTATTCATACGGCGGCTTGTGCTTGGCTCCATAAACGGAGCCGAGGATGACCGGATGGACAGGGTCGTTGTTCACGAAGCCTACCAGCACCTCGTCATCAGGTTCCGGCAGCCAGAATGTGCCGGAGCCGTTTGTCCCGTACAGAGATGAGAGCCTTGCCCAAAGCAGCTTGTTCTCTCCCTCCAGCCACGGCAGTTCCACCTGTATACGATATTCTCCGGTAGGGTCGCCGTCAAGTTTCTTGACCACCGCCGTATGCAGTCCCTCCATGCCGGGCAGAAGTCCCGCCGCTGCAGGACCCACCACATCCGGCTCGTCGGTGATGCACGCGGGGTCTACCCCGATACCTGCCTCTGTAATCCACTCGTTCTTTTCAATGATGTGGGTCACGGAGCCGATGAAGGCATTGCCGTTGAAGCGTTTGCCCAAGCCTTTCAGTTCGATGACACAACCAGGCACGACCTCCACAGCACCATAGAAGCTGACTTTCCCCCTGTATCGTGCCAGTCCGGCTTTCAGGGCAAGGCTGTCCGCCCATGCCTTCAGCACAGAACTGTCCACCGGGGCATCCGTCTGGAGAAGCATGTTGCCGTCCGAGGAGAGGTCGCTTGCCGCCATGTCGCCCTGATTGTTCAGGGACGGGGCGGAGGCGGAAGTCTTGACTTGCTTCTGTTCCGCAGGATTCCATGACACCGCATCGTAGCCTGAGAACTGGTCCCCTGTGGAAAGTCCGCAGTCGAAGGAAATAAGATCGTTGCCGTATGTGACGGTCAGCACCGGGGATGCTCCCACATCCGGCTTGAACACCTTGATGGCAGTGCCTGTGGTGAGGATGAACATACCGCAGGCATCGGCACGGGAAAGAGCGAAGTCCCAGTCCGTACAGTAATACTGCACCATCTCAGGATGCTGGTAATCCGTGCCATCCACCGAAACGCTGCCGTAGGAGGAAAGAGCCTCGCTGATCATCTCGCAGTCTTTCTTCTTCTCGAAAATCCGGTTGTGCCGTCCCTGTGTGGCAGGCCAGGCGTTGTCCCTGCATTCCACCACCATCATGGAGCGGCGGTTCTTTCCGATACGGATGCCCGTCTGCATGATGATGCCCTCGAACAGGGTCTTCTGGTCGTTCAGGTCTCCCGTATCCAGGCGTATGGTATTGCCCGGCTTGAAACTGTCCGAATCGCTCTCATCGAAAGTCTGCGTATCCATGTCCCCGGCGTTGAAGCACAGGGTGGCCTTGCCGATCCGGTTCAGTTCGAGGCAAATGCGGGCCGAGATAAGCTCGAATGAGCCGTCCAGCCTGCTTCCGCCTGCATAAACCGTCCAGGCAAGGATGCGGTCAGCGTATTTCGATGGTGAGTCTGCCATATTGCTCCTTTCTGTCTTTGTTGTCAACTCTTTTTAAGCGGAGGGAACAGCAGTTGTGTCCCAGCCGGTATGTTTCTGAAACTATCCAAGTCGTTGAACCTCGCCACCTCCCGCACAAGCAGGGAATCCCCGTATATCCTGTAGCAGAGGTAAGGCAGTGTCTCGCCCTCCTTGACGGTGATGAGCCGGGACATGTCGGGAGACTGCTTGGAGAATTTCTTTCGTTCCTCTTCACTAGTCATGAACCTCTTGAACACGAGGGAGACTGTCGCCCTCAAAGGGACTCCGTCTGAAGAGAACAGCTGATATTTCGTATCCATCTTCTCCAGCCTGCCCTTGAAAAGCAACTCTCCGTATGTCACGACCACATAAGAGGGACTGTGGCCGTCGCTGTTATAGACATAAAGCAGGTCAGCAAGGCCATTGACCTTGTCATACACGCTGTCACCCGGCTGCGTCCCCTCCACGACGCCGGTACAGTCTATGGTGAATTTCAACGAGAGCGTGGCAGGGCCGTATTTCTCGAACCGTATATCGCCTCCGGTACTCCCGAGCTGTCTGTCATCCCGATAATGGATGCTGTTCCCAAAACTTATCTGCTCGGGTTCCATCGGCAGTTTCAGGGTAGAGCCGTGCTGCCGGCTGAAATTCTTGTCCGTATATGCGCTGATCTTTATTGTCTGCATGTCAATCCTTGTTTACCGTTCTTTCGACTTTCTCTGAGGGACTGCCGTCCTATCCATCAAAGACAATTCCTCCAATATTTCCTTCTTCATCCTTTCATAGACCTTGTCAGAAACATCTTCCGGAAGAACCACCTTCTTCTCGACAGTCGTGCTCACGTTTATTTCCTTTATGACCAATGGCATTATATTATCCTTATCAGTTTCGTATATCTGAGTGTCAGCGTCTCCGTCGCTATTTCGCTTTTGGATGCGTCAAGCCCCGCCGTGCTCCACTTTATGGGGATAGCCCGTAAGCAGTGCCATCTCGCCACAATGATGTCTTCCTCATCAAGCAGGGAAATGGCGACATTGCACGGCTCGATCCATCCGATTTCGGTGAAATTGAAGCAGCACTGCACCCATATCGTTATCAGGTCGCTCAATGGTTCCAGTGCGCGTTTAAGCACAATATCCCCCACCTTTACTCCTTTCGGATAGCCCGGAGCCTCCCCGGATCTGGCTACATTGCTTTCAAGCACAAGCTCCTGACCCAGGCCGTCCACCTCCGCGAAGGAAGCGGAGGCCCTGGCCAGCATCCACTGGAACTCTACCGAGAAATGGAAGAGTACAGGCGGTTTCCAAGTATTCGAGTCAGGA
>JADILZ010000091.1 GCA_017695065.1 Candidatus Cryptobacteroides excrementipullorum | reverse complement strand
ATATAGCCCTTGATGGTAAGGTAGCCGCTCTGATATATGACCGGAATAGGATTCGTCGAGGATGCGTCGATGCTGTCCAGGACATCGGAGGTGGTCTTCTCGTGTGCCATCCTGTACAGGTCGTACTTGTGCTTCTTCAGCAGTTCCACCAGATATGTCGGCGTGCCCGTCTCGAACCAGTACCGTCCGTACTGCCTTTTCTTGAAAGTGTTGAACAGACTGAAAGGATTATATACTCCCGGGCTGCCAGGATAGAAATGGTATCCGTCATAGTCGGCCTTCAGCTGCTCGCATGCCTGAGTGAAAGTCTGCCCGTTGGTATCTGCGAGAGTCTTTATGTCGTCGCTGAAATTGTCCAGAAGTTCTTGCTCGCTTATCCCGCAGATGTCGAAATAATTCCTGTCCCAGGAGATGTCCTCCAAGTTGTTTAGGTCGCTGAACACGCTTACTTTCCCGAACTTCGTCACCCCGGTCAGCAGCGCGAACTTGATATAACCGTCCATTGACTTCATCACTCCATAGAAAGGCTTGAGCGTATTGCGGTACTTGTCCTGAAGCTCTGGATTATTGATTGTCTGGAGCATGGGCTTGTCGTATTCGTCCACCAGTATCACGACACGCTCTCCTGTATGCTCATACGCCATGCGTATAATATGGTAAAACCTTTCTTCCGGGGCCCTGTCGGAGTAATCGCTGCCATAGAGCTTCTCCCACTGCTCCAGATGCTTGTCCAGCTCCTGGTCAAGGGATTCAGCCGAGTCGTATTTCCGGGCATTCAGGTCCAGATGCAGGATAGGATACTGTTTCCATTCCTTCTCCAGTCCTTCCATGGCCAGCCCCCCGAACAGCTCTTTCTTTCCCTGGAAATATGCCTCCAATGTGCTGATGAGCATACTTTTCCCGAATCTCCGCGGACGGCTCAGGAAATAGTAGCTCCCGGTCTTGACAAGTCTGTATATCTTTTCGGTCTTGTCTACGTAGCAATACCCGTCCCTGCGGATTTTTTCGAAATTCTGGATCCCTACCGGATATAACTTTCCCATATCGTGCTTTTCCGTTACTTTGTTCAAAAATACAAATTTAGCAAATTATTATTGTTAAAAGTCTTGGAACAGGGCTCATTCCTGCAGGGTGACTGCCCTTCGAAGCCGGGAAATAAGAAATGGGCTGGCTCCTGTCATGAAACCAGCCCATTTCTTTATCACATCATGTCTTTGCTAAAGCTCGCTCATAGCCTTCTGGTACTCGGCCATAGGAGCCACCAGGATCTCCTGGAATTCCTTCTGTCCTGTACCGGCCGGTATTGCGTGCCCGCAGATGACATTTTCCTTCAGTCCTTCGAGGGTGTCTATGCGGCCTCGTATGGCAGCCTCGCTGAGCACCTTGGTAGTCTCCTGGAACGATGCTGCGGAGATGAAGCTGTTGGTCTTCAGTGCAGCCCTTGTAATACCCTGGAGCACCTGGCTTGCTGTGGCTGGCCTTGCCTCGCGCAGGCTCATCATCCTCAGACCCTGTCTTTCGAGAGATGAGTTCTCGCTCTTCATCTCGCGGGCCGATATGATTTCGCCTTCTGAGTATTTCTGAGAGTCGCCTGCATCTGTCACATAGAACTTGCCGTAGATCTCATCGTTGGTGTCCATGAACACCCACTTGTCGATAAGCTCCTCCGGCAGGAAATCCGTATCTCCCGGGTCGTTCACCTGTACTTTCCTCATCATCTGGCGTACAATGATCTCGAAGTGCTTGTCGTTGATCTTCACTCCCTGAAGCCTGTAGACCTCCTGGATTTCGTTCACGATGTACTCCTGTACCTTGATAGGCCCGAGGATGTTGAGTATGTCAGTAGGGGATACCGCCCCGTCTGAAAGCCTCATGCCGGCTTTCACATAGTCGTTCTCCTGCACAAGTATCTGCTTGGTAAGAGGAACGAGATAGCGTTTCTCCTGTCCGGACTTGTTCTTGATTATAATCTCGCGGTTACCCCTCTTGATTTTGCCCATTATCACTTCTCCGTTGATTTCGGAGACGATTGCAGGGTTTGAAGGGTTACGTGCCTCGAAGAGCTCTGTCACTCGAGGAAGACCTCCGGTGATATCGCTCGATTTTCCGATTGCGCGCGGGATCTTGATGATGATGTCACCGACTTTTACATTGTCCCCGTCATTGACCATGACATGTGCCCCGACAGGAAGGTTGTACTGCTTCTTGCTTACACCGTCCTCATCAAGGATGTTGATGGTAGGGTTCTTGGACTTGTCGCGTGACTCGATGATCACCTTGTCTCTGTTGAGAGAGTATTCATCGGCTGCCTCCTCGCGGAATGTCACACCGTCTATCATGCTGTCGAAACGTATCTTTCCGGCAGTTTCGATGATGGTTATGGCGTTGTAGGCATCCCATTCACAGATCATGTCGCCTTTCTCGACCTTGTCCCCGTCCTTCTTGTAGAGGATGGATCCGTATGGCACATCGTACTGGGAGAATGTTATACCTGTATTCTCGTCCACGATACGTACTTCTGTTGTACGGCTCACTACCACGTCCTGGACAGTGCCGTCGTCGAGCACTCTCTGGATGGTCCTGAGTTCCTCGTACTCGAGCTTTCCGTTGTACTTGGACTCGATGGAACTCTCGGCTGCCGTACTTGATGCTGTACCTCCCACGTGGAATGTACGCAGTGTCAGCTGTGTACCTGGCTCTCCGATGGACTGTGCCGCAATCACGCCGACAACTTCGCCTTTCTCCACCATCCTTCCGGATGCGAGGTTGCGCCCGTAGCATTTTGCGCAGACTCCCTTGCGTGATTCACATGTGAGTACGGAACGTATTTCCACCTGCTCGATAGGGAGCGACTCGATGAGCGCAGCCTTGTCTTCGGTGATCTCTTCTCCTGCCGGGAGGATGAGTTCTCCTGTGAGCGGGTTGAATATGTCGTGTACAGATGTACGTCCGAGAATCCTTTCCCCGAGTGATTCCACGATTTCGTCCTTGCTCTTGATGGCTGTGGCGATGAGTCCGCGGAGTGTGCCGCAGTCTTCCTCGTTGATGATGACATCATGGGAGACGTCCACCAGACGGCGTGTGAGGTAACCGGCGTCGGCTGTCTTGAGCGCTGTATCCGCAAGACCTTTACGTGCACCGTGTGTGGAGATGAAGTACTCGAGCACTGTCATTCCTTCCTTGAGGTTGGATATGATCGGGTTCTCGATGATTTCAGCTCCCTGTCCTCCGGACTTCTGAGGCTTGGCCATGAGCCCTCGCATACCGCACAGCTGCTTGATCTGCTGTGTAGAGCCTCGCGCTCCTGAGTCAAGCATCATATATACAGGGTTGAAACCCTGCTGGTCGCTTGATATCTGCTTCTCGACGATGCCTGTGATCTGGTTGTCGATGGAAGTCCACAGGTCAATGACCTTGTTGTAGCGTTCGTTGTTGGTGATGAATCCCATCGCGAAGTTGTTCTTGATGGATTCCACTGTCTTGTAGCCGTTTTCGATGAGCGACTCTTTTTCTGCAGGGATGATGACATCGCCGAGGTTGAATGAGAGACCTCCTTTGAATGCCATCGTGTATCCGAGGTTCTTGATGTCGTCAAGGAACTGGGCCGTGCGTGCCACACCGGTGTTCTTGATCACCACTGATATGATCTTCCTGAGCGATTTCTTACCGAGGATCTCGTTTACGTAAGGCACTTCCTCAGGAACGAACTGGTTCACGATGATACGTCCCGGGGTGGTCTCTGTCATCTGAGTCCCCTCTTCAGGATGCCTCTTGTCTTTAGGAAGACGTACCTGGATCCTTGCATGGATGTCTATCGCCTTTTCGTTCAGGGCGATGATCACTTCCTCAGGTCCGTAGAACTTCATGCCTTCTCCCTTGGCACCTGGTCTTGCCTTGGTTATGTAGTACAGACCGAGCACCATGTCCTGTGAAGGGACTGTGATAGGGGTGCCGTTAGCCGGGTTGAGGATGTTGTGTGAGCCGAGCATCAGCAGCTGCGCTTCCATGATGGCCGCGTTCCCGAGAGGGAGATGCACTGCCATCTGGTCTCCGTCGAAGTCGGCGTTGAACGCCGTACATGCGAGCGGGTGGAGCTGGATTGCCTTGCCTTCTATCATCTTAGGCTGGAACGCCTGGATACCGAGCCTGTGGAGTGTAGGCGCACGGTTGAGAAGTACCGGATGGCCTTTCATCACATTCTCGAGGATATCCCAGATGACAGGGTCCTTCCTGTCCACTATCTTCTTTGCGGATTTTACTGTCTTTACGATTCCCCTCTCAATCAGTTTCCTGATTATGAACGGTTTGTAAAGCTCTGCAGCCATGAATTTAGGCAGACCGCACTCGTGCATCTTGAGCTCCGGTCCTACCACTATGACAGAACGGGCGGAGTAGTCCACACGTTTTCCGAGGAGGTTCTGGCGGAACCGTCCCTGCTTTCCTTTCAGGCTGTCGGAGAGGGACTTAAGTGTCCTGTTGGCCTCGCTCTTTACTGCATTCGATTTCTTGGAGTTGTCGAACAGCGAGTCCACGGCCTCCTGGAGCATACGCTTCTCGTTCCTGAGAATGACCTCTGGAGCCTTTATTTCGATAAGTCTCTTCAGACGGTTGTTCCTGATGATGACCCTTCTGTAAAGGTCGTTCAGGTCAGATGTCGCGAAGCGCCCTCCGTCGAGCGGAACGAGCGGACGGAGATCAGGTGGAATGACAGGTATGACCTTGAGTATCATCCATTCAGGACGGTTGATGCCCTTTGACTCCTGGAACCATTTGACTATGCTCAGCCTCTTGAGGGCTTCTGCCCTTCTCTGCTGTGAGGTCTCTGTGTTCATCTTGGTGCGGAGTTCCTTGGCGAGGGCGTCCACGTCGATTTCCTTCAGGAGCTCGTATATGGCTTCAGCCCCCATCCCTGCCCTGAACTTCTCAGGGTCGTCATTCGGGAGGGACTGGTTCTCTGGCATCGAGTCGATAAGGTCGAGATATTCCTCTTCGGAGAGGAGCTCCATCTTGGCTATGTTTGTCGTACCCGGGTTGATAACTATGTATTTTTCATAGTATATGACTGCCTCGAGTTTCTTGGCTGCAATGCCGAGAAGCGCCGCAATCTTGTTCGGAGCAGACTTGAAATACCAGATGTGGGCTACAGGGACGGTGAGCTCGATGTGTCCCATCCTTTCCCTGCGGACTTTCTTTTCTGTGACTTCCACACCGCAACGGTCGCAGACGATTCCCCGGTAGCGGATCCTCTTGTACTTGCCGCAGTGGCACTCATAGTCTTTCGTCGGACCGAAGATCTTTTCGCAGAAAAGGCCGTCTCTCTCTGGCTTGTAGGTCCTGTAGTTCACTGTCTCAGGCTTCAGGACCTCCCCTGAGGACCTTTCCTTAATATCCTCAGGAGAAGCAAGCGAGATGCTGATTCTTTCGAAATTGCTTTTTACCTTGTTTTCTTTATTAAAAGTAGGCATATCCCAAAATTTCTAATTGTCAGTAAAAACTAGTCCAATGTAACTTTAAGTCCGAGACCTCTGAGCTCGTGCAGGAGCACGTTGAGTGATTCAGGGATGCCAGGTGTAGGCATGAGGTCGCCTTTCACGATGGCTTCGTATGTCTTGGACCTTCCGTTCACGTCGTCTGACTTGACTGTCAGGATTTCCTGGAGTACATTGGATGCTCCGAATGCCTCGAGGGCCCATACCTCCATCTCTCCGAATCTCTGGCCTCCGAACTGGGCTTTTCCTCCGAGCGGCTGCTGTGTGATCAGTGAGTATGGACCGATGGATCTTGCGTGCATCTTGTCATCGACCATGTGTCCGAGCTTGATCATGTAGATCACTCCGACTGTCGCAGGCTGGTCAAACCAGTCTCCGGTGCCTCCGTCCCTGAGGTATGTCTTTCCGAAGCGCGGAAGTCCTGCCTTGTCGGTGTATTCACAGATATTGTCGATGCTTGCTCCGTCAAAGATAGGTGTGCTGAACTTCAGTCCGAGTTCTGCACCTGCCCATCCGAGCACTGTCTCGTAGATCTGACCGAGGTTCATACGGGAAGGCACACCGAGCGGGTTGAGGACAATATCCACCGGGGTACCGTCCTCGAGGAACGGCATGTCCTCGTCCCTGACCACTTTTGCCACGATACCTTTGTTACCGTGACGTCCGGCCATCTTGTCACCGACCCTGATCTTCCTCTTCTTGGCCACATATACCTTTGCAAGCTGCATCACCCCGTTCGGGAGCTCGTCTCCGACCTTGATCTTGTCCACTATCCTGCGGTGCTTTGCTGCCGCCTCCTTGTAGGCTATGCAGTAGTTGTTGATCAGCTCGCGCACAAGGACGTTGGTGTTCTTGTCGGTAGTCCACTTGCTTGAGTTTATGTTCTCGTAGTCGATGTCACGGATGTCTGACAATGCGATTGTCTTGTCCTTCGGTATGATTTCCACTCCGTAAAGGTCGCTTATACCCGCGCTCTTCTTGCCCTCCACAAGGGTCAGGAGCTTGTCGATGAACTTGGTCCTGAGGACTTCTGCCTTCGCGTTGAACTCTTCTTCCACCTTGTCTATCTTGGCTTTCTGGTCGGCCTTGGCGCCTTTCTTGTTCCCTTCCTTGGCTACCTTGGAATATAGTGCGGTACCGATGACTGTTCCGCTGAGCGAAGGTGTGGCCTTGAGGGAGGCATCCTTCACATCTCCGGCCTTGTCTCCGAAGATCGCCCTGAGGAGCTTCTCCTCCGGGGACGGGTCGCTCTCTCCCTTAGGGGTGATCTTTCCGATCATTATGTCGCCCGGCTCGATATGCGCACCGATACGGATGATACCGTTCTCGTCAAGGTTTCTTGTGGCATCTTCGCTGACGTTAGGTATGTCTGAGGTCAGCTCTTCCATACCTCGCTTGGTGTCACGCACTTCCGTGATGTATTCATCCACGTGTATGGATGTGAGTATATCCCAGCGGATCATCCTTTCGGAGAGCACGATCGCATCCTCGTAGTTGTATCCTTTCCATGGCATGAATGCCACCTTGAGGTTTCTTCCGAGGGCGAGCTCGCCGTTCTGTGTGGCATAGCCTTCTGTCATTATCTGGCCTTTCTCCACATGGTCTCCCTTGCGGACGATAGGTTTCAGGAGTATTGTTGTACTCTGGTTCGTCCTTCTGTATATAGGGAGTTTATATACGGTGATATCCGGTGAGAAGCTGACGAATTTCTCATCGTCAGTCCTGTCATATTTCACATGGATCTCGTTTGCGTCCACGTAAACTACTTCTCCTTTCCTCTCTGCAGTCACCTGTGTCCTTGAGTCGAGGCATACCCTCTCTTCCAGCCCTGTCCCGACGATAGGGGATTCAGGATTGAGGAGAGGCACGGCCTGGCGCATCATGTTCGCACCCATCAGGGCCCTGTGCGCGTCATCGTGCTCGAGGAACGGGATCAGCGATGCTGCCACTGACGCTATCTGGTTAGGCGCCACGTCCATGAGGTTGACCTCGTCTTTTGTCACAACAGGGAAGTCGGCTCCAAGCCGGCACTGTATCCTGTCCTCGAGGATGTTGCCGCTTTCGTCCATCTTCACGTTTGCAAGGGAGATCATCTGGTTCTCCTCCTGCTCGGCACTCATGTACACCCATCCGTCGGAACTAAGGTCCACCTTGCCTTCATTCACTTTGCGGTACGGCGTCTCGATGAATCCCAGGTCATTTATCCTCGCGTAAACGCAGAGGGATGAGATGAGTCCGATGTTAGGTCCTTCCGGTGTCTCGATCGGGCAAAGCCTTCCGTAGTGCGTGTAGTGCACGTCCCTCACTTCGAATCCCGCACGGTCGCGTGAAAGTCCGCCAGGTCCAAGTGCAGAGAGACGTCTCTTGTGGGTCATCTCGGAAAGCGGGTTCGTCTGGTCCATGAATTGGGACAGCTGGCTTGTACCGAAGAACGAGTTGATGACTGAGGACAATGTCTTGGCGTTGATAAGGTCGATAGGGGAGAACTGCTCGCTGTCCCTCACGTTCATCCGTTCGCGGATTGTCCTTGCCATTCTCGAGAGCCCTACGCTGAACTGGTTCGCGAGCTGCTCGCCCACAGTCCTGATGCGCCTGTTGCTCAGATGGTCGATGTCATCTACCGTAGCCTTGGAGTTGATGAGCTGTATCAGGTATTTGATGATCTCGATGATGTCGGTGTTCGTCAGGACACGCACATCGTCCGAGATTGTCAGATTCAGTTTCTGGTTGAGACGATATCTTCCCACATCTCCCAGATCATATCTCTTTTCTGAGAAGAACAGCTTGTCTATGACATCGCGGGCTGTAGCTTCATCAGGCGGTTCGGAGTTGCGGAGCTGCTTGTAGATGTAGTTGATGGCTTCCGTCTCCGTATTTGTCGGATCCTTCTGCAGTGTGTTGTAAATGATGGCGTATTCGTTGACATTCGCCTCCTCTTTCTGCAGCAGGATGGTCTTTACGTCGGTTTCGGCGAGTTTCTGGATGGTCTCGTCGCAGAGTATCTCCCCTCTTTCGACGATAGGCATCGTCCTTTCTACAGGAATCACCTCTCCAGTGTCCTCATCTACGAAATCTTCAATCCATGTCTTGAGCACTTTTGCCGCAAGTTTCCTTCCCTCGTTAGCTTTGAGGACCTCTGGAGTGGCTTCAATCTCGTCTGCCAGTCCGAATATGTCGATTATGTCCTTGTCGCCGTTGAATCCAATGGCTCTGAGCAGGGTTGTTACAGGCAATTTTTTCTTGCGGTCAATGTACGCATACATGACATTGTTGATGTCAGTAGCGAATTCGATCCACGATCCCTTGAACGGGATTATTCTGGCAGAGTACAGTTTGGTACCGTTTGCATGAACGCTCTGTCCGAAGAAAACTCCAGGTGACCTGTGGAGCTGAGAAACTATGATCCTCTCCGAACCGTTGATCACGAATGTTCCGCCAGGTGTCATGTACGGGATATTGCCCAGATACACATCCTGGACCCTTGTGTCGAAATCCTCATGTTCTGGATCACTGCAGGAAAGTCGTAGTTTTGCTTTCAGAGGCACGTTGTAAGTCAACCCTCTTTCAAGGCACTCGTCAATGGAGTACTGGGGAGGATCGATGAAATAGTCGATGAATTCAAGTTTGTAATTGTTCCTTGTATCCTCGATCGGGAATATCTCCTGGAATACCTGGTACAGACCTTCGTTACGTCTGTTCTCAGGTGTTGTATCCAGCTGGAAGAAATCCTGGAAGGACTTGAGCTGCACTTCAAGCAGGTCCGGATACTCGAGGAGAATTTTCGATGATGCGAAAGATATTCGTTGTGTTTTTGGTTTCTGAGACATCTTTTCAGCCTTTGTATAGAGAAAAACTTAAATACGACAAAAAGGTTTAGGGTCTCGAAAGGCCCTAAACCTGACTTAGTTTCCCATCTGGGGGAAGGTGAAGCTATTTAACTTCAACTTCAGCTCCAGCCTCTTCGAGGGTAGCTTTAATCTGCTCAGCCTCTGCCTTAGATACTTTCTCTTTGATTACAGCGTCAGGAGCCTTGTCAACAAGATCCTTTGCCTCTTTAAGTCCGAGTCCTGTAATCTCTTTCACAGCTTTTACAACGCCAAGTTTAGCCTGGCCAGCTGATTTGAGGACTACATTGAACTCAGTCTGCTCTGCAGCTGCAGCCTCTCCGGCTCCTGCTGCTGGACCTGCTACTGCTACTGCAGCGGCTGCAGGCTCAATTCCATACTCGTCTTTGAGGATCTGTGCGAGTTCCTGAACGTCTTTTACAGAAAGGTTAACCAACTCTTCTGCAAGTGCTTTAATATCTGCCATAATTTAATTATTTAGTTTGTTATTTTTAATTTATTCTCTTTCGGAAAGTGTCTTGACGATACCCGCCAGTTTGCCGCCAGCAGACTGGAGAGCAGAGATAACGTTGCGTGCAGGTGACTGGAGCAATCCGACGATGTCGCCGATAAGCTCTTCACGAGACTTGATGTTGCAGAGTTCCCCAAGTTTGTCAGCACCTACAAATGAGCACTCCTGTACGTATGCGGCTTTGAGAGCCGGCTTCTCTGCGCCGTCATCAGCATATTTCTTGATGAGTTTTGCAGGTGCGTTCGGAGTCTCGGTGTACATGATGGCTGTCGGGCCTTCAAGTGCCGGGAAAACGAGCTTTATCTCCTCGTTCTCGATGTTCATCAGCGCTTTGTGGAAGAGGGTGTTCTTCACTACAACGAGCTTGATGTTCTTCTCGAAGCACTCGCGACGGAGTTTTGATGTCTGTTCAGCATTCAGTCCTGAGATATCCGTGATGTAGAAATTGGGAGTCTCCTGGATTTGTGCTGCAATAGATTCAATTATCTGGGCTTTTTCTTCTTTTCTCATAACATTGAATGTTTTTATTCAGCACTACTGAATGATTTTATATCAAGGCTTATTCCCGGACTCATGGTTGTGCAGATAGATGCACTTATCAGATAAGTCCCTTTCAAGGTCTGCGGTTTGAGCTTGAGGATAGCTGAAATCAGCTCCTGTGCGTTTTCGCAGATCTGCTGTGCAGTGAATGAAGCTTTGCCGATAGCTGCATGTACGATTCCGGTCTTGTCAACCTTGAAATCAATCTTACCTGCCTTTACTTCCTTCACGGCATTGCCGACTTCCATTGTGACGGTACCGGTCTTTGGGTTAGGCATAAGTCCTCTCGGGCCGAGAATCCTACCTATAGCTCCGACTTTCGCCATCACAGAAGGTGTACAGATAATGACATCGACGTCAGTCCATCCACCTTTGATTTTCTCTATGTATTCATCGAGACCTACGAAGTCTGCTCCAGCTTCCTTGGCTTCATTTTCTTTGTCTGGTGTACAGAGTACGAGCACCCTGGTCTGTTTTCCTGTACCGTGAGGAAGAGTCACAACACCACGAACCATCTGGTTTGCCTTACGCGGATCCACTCCGAGGTTGATGGCAAGCTCTACAGATGCGTCGAATTTGGTGAAAGTAACCTCCTTGACTATTTCACATGCTTCAGAAAGCTTGTACTGTTTGGCCGGATCATATTTGGCCATCACCATTTTTTGGTTTTTTGTCAGTTTACTCATTTCGCGTGTGATTTTTAGATGTCGGCAGGAAATTCTCCTTCTACCTTAATACCCATACTTCTGGCTGTCCCTGCTACCATTGTCATGGCTGACTTGAGTGTGAATGCGTTCATGTCCGGCATTTTTGACTCAGCGATTGTCTTTACCTGATCCCAGGTGATGGTAGCGACTTTCTTTCTGTTCGGCTCGGCTGAACCGCTTGAAATCTTTGCTGCTTCCTTGAGCTGTACTGCTACAGGTGGCTGCTTAACTTCGAATGAGAATGATTTGTCGCTATAGACTGTAATGACAACAGGCAGGACTTTTCCAGCGCTATCCTGTGTGCGAGCATTGAACTGCTTGCAGAAATCCATGATGTTCAGTCCCTTAGAACCGAGGGCCGGTCCAACTGGAGGTGATGGATTTGCTGCGCCACCTTTGATCTGGAGTTTAATGAATCCAGTGACTTCTTTTGCCATAATTCTTGATTATTCTTTAGTTACTTGTGTAAAGTTGAGTTCCAGCAGAGTCTTCCTGCCGAAGATCATCACCATTACCTTGAGTTTGCTACGGTCTTCTACGATTTCTTCCACTGTTCCGTCGAACCCGCTGAAAGGTCCGTCTGTGATTTTGACTGCTTCTCCTACAGTGTAGTCCACTACAGTCTCTCCTTCGCTTGTGGCGACTTCATCCTGCTCTCCGAGTATCCTCTTTACCTCTGAGTCTCTGAGCGGAATCGGAATCTTCTCTTCCTGAGCCTTTCCCGATCCTTTGCTTACATCGCGCTTTTCAGTGAGGAATCCGGACATGTGAGGGATTTCATTCCTGATTATGTACTGGAGTTCACCGGTAAGTTCCGCTTCGATAAGGACATAGCCAGGATAGAAAAGGCGTTCTGAACTTACCCTTTTCCCGTCTCTGATCTTATATACTTTTTCTGTAGGAACAAGGACCTGTGACACCAGATCCTGAAGGCCACATCTTTCGATTTCCTTCTCGAGATATTCTTTGGCTTTCTTTTCCTTTCCGCCTGCTGCTCTCAGCACATACCATTTCTTGTCGCCCATAATACAAAGGTATTAATTACAGCGTATAAATTGCTGTCATCAGGTTCTGGAAAGCGAAATCCATCACAAAGATCACGGCAGCAAAAATCACAGAGGCAACCATAACGACGATAGCTGAACTCTGCAATTTAGCCCAAGTCGGCCATGAAACCTTCTTGGTCATCTCAGTGTAAGACTCTTTAAGATAGTTGATAAACTTTCTCATCTTTACCTTTAATGGACATCCTCAGTTGGAAGCTTGCTTGGATGTCTGTTAAACAATTACCAAATCGTAACCTTTGATATTTGCAGGGGAAGCAGGATTCGAACCCACATCGACGGTTTTGGAGACCGCTGAACTACCCTTGTTCTATTCCCCTATAAAAGCGGGCGTC
>JADILZ010000090.1 GCA_017695065.1 Candidatus Cryptobacteroides excrementipullorum | reverse complement strand
GTATCATGGCCCACATTGATGCCGGAAAGACAACAACTTCAGAGCGTATCCTTTATTATACAGGGAAGACCCACAAGATAGGAGAGGTTCATGAAGGTGCTGCCACTATGGACTGGATGGTTCAGGAGCAGGAGCGCGGTATCACCATCACTTCAGCCGCCACCACTGCGTTCTGGCACTACAAAGGGGATACTTATCAGATTAACTTGATCGACACTCCGGGCCACGTGGACTTCACTGTTGAGGTGGAGCGTTCACTGCGTGTGCTTGACGGTACCGTGGCTACTTTCTGTGCGGTAGGAAGGGTACAGCCGCAGTCTGAGACAGTATGGCGTCAGGCTGACAAGTACGGAGTTCCTAAGATCGCGTATGTCAACAAGATGGACCGTGTGGGAGCAGACTTCCTCGCTGTTATTGACGAGATCAAGGAAAAGCTCGGCGCACGTGCAGTCCCTATCTGCCTTCCTATCGGGGCAGAGGACAAGTTCCAGGGTATAGTTGACCTTATCGCCAACAAGGCAATCATCTACGATGGTGGCGAAGAGCTCGTGAACTACCAGATCACAGACGTCCCTGCCGATATGGTGGACGAAGTGGCTGCGTGGAGGGAGAAGCTCGTCGAGGCTGCCGCGGAATACGACGAGTCTCTTATGGAGAAATTCTTCGAGGATCCGGACTCCATCTCAGAAGACGAGATCATATCCGCGCTCAGAAAAGCTACCATCGACATGTCAATAGTTCCTGCATGCTGCGGCTCTTCATTCAAGAACAAGGGAGTGCAGTTCCTCCTCGATGCAGTAATGCGCTACCTGCCATCTCCGCTTGACAAGGGCGCCGTAAAAGGCACAAACCCTAAGACAGGTGAAGAGGAAGAGCGCAAACCTGATGCAAAAGAGCCGTTCTGCGCGCTTGTGTTCAAGATTGCTACCGACCCGTTCGTAGGCCGTCTTGCTTTCATGAGGGCATATTCAGGCCGTCTCGATGCAGGTTCCTATGTACTTAATACCCGTTCTGACAAGAAAGAGCGTGTAGCCCGTCTCTACCAGATGCATTCCAACAAGCAGAATCCTATCGAGTTCGTGGAAGCAGGTGACATCTGCGCCGCAGTAGGATTCAAGGATCTCCGTACAGGAGACACCATCTGTGTCGAGAATCACCCTATCACCCTCGAGTCCATGGAATTCCCTGATCCTGTTATCGGGCTTGCAGTGGAGCCTAAGACTCAGAAAGACCTCGACAAGCTCGGAATCGCCCTTGCAAAACTTGCAGAGGAGGACCCGACATTCACAGTCAAGACAGACCATGAGACCGGCCAGACCGTCATCAGCGGTATGGGTGAGCTCCACCTTGACATCATCGTTGACCGTCTCCGCCGTGAGTTCGGCGTAGAGATTAACCAGGGTGCTCCGCAGGTCAACTACAAGGAAGCCATCACTGGTACAGTACAGCATCGTGAGGTCTTCAAGAAGCAGACCGGTGGACGTGGTAAGTTCGCTGATATCATCGTCGAGATCGGACCCGCAGATGAAGGTGTCACCGGACTCCAGTTCGTTGACGAGGTCAAGGGCGGTAACGTTCCAAAAGAGTTCATCCCTTCAGTGGAGAAAGGCTTCAAGTCCGCTATGGCCAACGGTGTCCTTGCCGGCTATGAGGTACAGTCTCTGAAGGTCACTCTGAAGGACGGTTCATTCCATCCTGTCGATTCAGACCAGCTCTCATTCGAAATCTGCGCACGTCAGGCATTCCGTCATGCATGCCCTAAGGCCAAGCCGGTCCTCCTCGAGCCTATCATGTCTCTTGAGGTTGTCACTCCGGAAGACTACATGGGAGATATCGTCGGAGACCTCAACCGCCGCAGAGGCCAGATCAATGCAATGGACGCTACTACCGGCGGGGCAAGGATTGTCAAGGCTTTCGTTCCGCTTTCAGAGCAGTTCGGCTATGTGACTATCCTCAGGACCATCTCTTCAGGACGTGCTACCAGCACAATGACTTTCGACCATTACGCAGAAGTACCTGCCAACATCGCTAAGGAAGTTATCGAGAAGAGCGGATACAAGAATGTGGATGAGGACGAATAATTAAGTACAAAAGGTAAATTCGAAATTTGATATGAGCCAGAAAATAAGAATAAAACTCAAATCATTCGATCACATGCTGGTGGACAAGTCTGCCAAGAAGATCGTTGATACAGTGTCTTCTACAGGCGCCCGCGTGAATGGTCCCATTCCGCTTCCGACTGACAAGAAGATTTTCACTGTGAACCGCTCAACCTTCGTTAACAAGAAGTCCCGTGAGCAGTTCGAGCTCAACTCATACTGCCGTCTTCTCGACATCTACGAGTCAACACAGAAGACCGTTGATGCCCTGATGAAGCTTGAGCTTCCGAGCGGTGTAGAAGTTGAAATCAAAGTCTGATGAAAAAGATTTTTCAGATTTAAAAAATGTTACTATATTTGCAGACCTGTCCGGTCAGCGCCTGGCAGGTCTGTAAAATAAAGTTCTTTTAAACGGAATTTTGAAGTTTGTTTTTGATTAGAACAAGGCTCCGAGTGAGGATGGAAGAAATTTACTCCGGTAAAAGGCTGCCAACAAACGAAGATGTCATTGTTCCTTCAAAAGAACATATTTTTGAAGTTTATTTTTGGTGAGAATAAGGAAGTCAAGTGAGGAAGGAGGGAGTTTACTCCGGTAAATGACCGACCGACGATACGCCGACTGACGAAATTATCGCCAAAAAGAAACGAAAAAAGGTCCCATAGCTCAGTTGGTTAGTAGCACCTGACTCATAATCAGGGGGTCACAGGTTCAAGCCCTGTTGGGACCACAGAAACGGTCATAAAAGGCCTTGATGATGAAGCACTTGCATGAAAATGCAGGTGCTTTTTTCGTGTCCGGATCGTGATGCCATTCCGAATGTGATTGAACGCAAGAAGAAACAAGACTTCAAAATACATGGAGAACGACAAGTGGAGACCCGTCCTGTTCCTTATATATGATGAGGGAGACAAGGAGCTTGCTTGACGCTGGCAAACTCTTGTCTCCCTCATTATGATACCCAGTCCAGGGATTTTGTAATCCTACTTCAGTTTGTGGATTGCGAGCCCGCTGCGCAGCTTCGGCTCGAACCAGGTAGTCTTCGGCGGCATGATGTTGCCGGAGTCTGCGATGTCCACCAGTTGTTTCATGGATACTGGATAAAGGGCGAAGGCTACAGCCATCTCTCCGCTGTCCACCCTGCGGGAAAGCTCTCCGAGACCACGGATACCTCCTACGAAATCTATACGCTTGTCGGTTCTCAGATCCTTGATTCCGAGTATCTTGTCCAGAACCAGATTGGAAAGGATGGTCACGTCAAGCACACCGATAGGGTCTGAATCGTCATATCTGCCAGGCTTTGCTTCCAGGGAGTACCATTTGCCGTCAAGGTACATCGAGAAGTTGTGAAGATGGTCAGGCTTGTAAATTTCCGGTCCTTTCTCCGTGACTGTAAAATCTTCTGACAGCTTTTCCAGGAGTTCAGCAGGAGTGAGTCCGTTGAGGTCCTTGACCACACGGTTGTAGTCGATTATCTTAAGCTGGCTTTCAGGGAAGGCCACCGCCATGAACCAGTTGTATTCCTCGTCGCCGCGGTGGTCTGGATTCCCGGCCCGCCTTTCCGCCCCGACTCTTGCTGCCGCCGCTGTCCTGTGGTGTCCGTCGGCTACATAGAAAGCCGGGATGTCCTTGAAAAGCCCGGTGATCCTGTCGATGTCCTCCTGTGCGTCTATGACCCAGAAATGATGTCCGAAGCCGTCTTCTGCCACGAAGTCGTATTCAGGTGTGCGGGCGATGTACTTCTGTACTATCCGGGTGATCTGCTCATTGTCAGGATAGGAGAAGAATACGGGTTCTATGTTGGCGTCCTGTATGTTCACATGGATCATCCTGTCGTCTTCCTTCTCCTTCCTTGTGAGTTCGTGCTTCTTTATCTTACCCTCCGAATAGTCGTCCGTATGTGCGCAGACTACCAGTCCGTACTGTGTCCTTCCGTCCATAGTCTGGGCGTAAATGTAGTAGTACGGCTTGTCGTCCTGTACCAGCCAGCCACGCTTCTGCCAGTCCTTGAAGTTTTCCACGGCCTTGTCATATGCGGCCTGGCTGTGCTCGTCTATAATGGGGTCAAAGTCGATTTCCGGCTTTGTGATGTGCAGCAGCGATTTTTCCGATGCCTCTGCCTTGGCTTCCTCGGAATTCAGCACGTCATACGGGCGTGCAGCCACTTCCTGCACAATCTCTTTTGGCGGGCGTACCGCCGCGAAAGGCTTGACTCTTACCATATCACGTCATTTTTTTGCATTGACCTGGAAGCGCGTGCATCCGGTGGCGAAAAATTCCACGATCTGCCTTGCAGCGGCAAGCCCGGCGTTGATGTTGGCTTCTGCGGTCTCGGCCCCCATTTTCTTCGGCGTTGCGAAAACACGCTTTCCGAACTTCTCGTCCAGCTCCGCCTGGTGGACAGCGGCGATGTCGGTGATGTATTTGAGGTCCGGCCTGTCGGTCAGCGCCTTGTCCAGCTCAGCTTCATTGATCACCTCCTTGCGTGCAGTGTTCACAAGGCATCCTCCGGCCGGCATCCTGGTGAGCAGGTCGTATCCGATGGATTCGCGGGTCAGCGGAGTGGCCGGTATGTGCAGGGATATGAAGTCGCAGGAAGAGTACATCTGTTCTATTGAGGAGGCAGGCGTCACCCCTTCGGCTTCCATGGCGGACGAGTCCACGAACGGGTCGAACGCCATCACTTCCATGCCCATGGCCTTGGCTTTCTCGGCCACCAGCCTGCCCACATTCCCGTAGGCCTGTATCCCGACCTTCTTGCCGCGTATCTCGCTTCCGGTCCCGGGGGTGAAACAGTTGCGCGACATGTAGATCATCATTGCGATGGCCAGTTCTGCCACCGCGTTTGAGTTCTGCCCCGGTGTGTTCATGACCACAATGCCGCGCTGCGTGCAGGCATCAAGGCAGATGTTGTCGTATCCGGCACCGGCACGCACAACGATCTTGAGTGACTTCGCGGCATCAACTACCTCCTTTGTGACCTTGTCGGACCTTACTATCAGGGCATCGGCATCCGCTACCGCCTTCATGAGCTGGTCCGCGGACGTGTACTTCTCGAGCAGTACGACTTCATGTCCTCCTGCCTGGGCAATTTCCCGGATTCCGTTCACGGCAGCTGCGGCGAACGGCTTTTCAGTGGCTACGAGTATCTTCATGGCTGTCATGCTTTAATTGATTCGAATTCCTGCATGCATGCCACCAGGGCCTTGACGCTTTCCACAGGGCATGCATTGTATATCGAGGCCCTGAATCCTCCCACGGACCTGTGGCCTTTGATGCCTGTCATACCGCGCTCCTTGGCGAACGCCAGGAACTCATCCTGCAGAGCCTCGTACCCGGGAGCCATGACGAAGCATACGTTCATTATGGACCTGTCCTCCTTGGCGGCGGTGCCGGTGAAAAGCGGGTTCCTGTCGATTTCCCCGTAGAGGAGTGCGGCCTTTTCCTTGTTGATCCTGTTGATGGCCTCCACTCCGCCGAGCCCTTTCAGCCACTTGAGTGTTTCCTTCATCACGAAAATAGGGAAGACAGGAGGAGTGTTGTACATCGAGCCGCCGTCTATGTGGACCCTGTAGTCGAGCATGGTAGGAATATACCTGGTCACTTTGCCGAGGGCATCCTTGCGGATGATGGCGAATGACACTCCGGCAGGTCCCACATTCTTCTGTGCGCCTCCGTATATGAGCGCGTATTTGCTCACATCCACCGGCCGGCTCATTATGTCTGAGGACATGTCGGCGATGAGCGGGACAGGGGAATCCATGTCGTATGCTATCTCGGTGCCGTAGATGGTGTTGTTGGTGGTGATGTGGAAATAGTCTATGTCAGACGGTATCTCATACCCTTTCGGGATATAGCTGAAGTTCCTGTCTGCCGAAGAAGCCACCGCGAATGCATCGCCCAGCCCCTTGGCTTCTTTGTAGGCTTTCTTGGCCCATACTCCGGTCTCAAGATAGCCGGCTCTTTTCTCGAGGAAATTCATGGCTACATATAGGAACTGGAGACTGGCTCCCCCTCCGAGGAACACTACCTCATGAGTGTCCGGTATGTTCAGGAGTTCTTTCCACAATGCCCGGCATTCGTCCATCACGGCACTCCACTCTTTTGACCTGTGGGATACTTCGATGACCGCCATGCCTGTCCCGGCAAAATCTTTCAGTGCTTCTATCGAGTTTTCGATAGCCTGGTCCGGGAGGACGCACGGACCAGCGTTGAAGTTATGGACCTTTTTCATATTATTGGGAATTAATGTTATGGATTTTCGGTAAAAGCGAGACTAAAGTAATGAATTTTTCTAAAATAATCCCCTTATGTCGGAATTTTTTTCGCAATAATGGCAGTGCAGTAATATTTCGTTACCGTTCTTTATCGTCGTGAACCGTGTCTTTATGGGCTGGTGGTTGGTGATGCATTTCGGGTTCATGCATCTTGCTATCCCTTCCACCTCGTCCGGCATCTCGAGTCTGCGTTTCTCCACCACGCGGAATCCCCTTATGATATTGACTGTGGCGTCCGGAGCAATCAGGGCCAGCTTGTTGAGCTCCTCGTCCTCAAAGAATTTGTCGGCTATCTTGATGATGCCCTTTTTGCCATACAGCTTGCTGCTGAGGTTGATCCCTATGGTGATCTGTGTCTCGACTCCTCTGAGATTCAGGATGTCCAGGGCTTTATAGACATTCTCGGCAGGGATATGGTCGAGGACTGTCCCGTTTTCCAGGGCGCTGACTATGAGTTCCTTATTGTTGTGTGTCATGGCTTTCTTCGTTTTGTTCTTTGATTGCTATCTGTATCCGAGCAGGTATGCTATTATGGCCATCCTTACATACAGGCCGTTTTCCGCCTGCTTGAAATAATACGCGTAAGGGGTCTCGTCCACATCCTGGTCTATCTCGCTCACCCTCGGAAGCGGGTGGAGGATTTTCATGCCGGGCTTGACGCCGGAGAGCATGGATGCTGTCAGACGGTACACGTCCTTCACTTTTTCGTATTCCATAGGGTCGGTGAACCTTTCCTGCTGCACTCTGGTCATGTAAAGGATGTCGCAGTCATCAAGATGCTCCTCTAGGGAGGAGGTCTCCTTGTAGCCGATCCCGAGACTGTCGAGGAAGTTCTTGTATTCAACAGGCATCTTCAGCTCGTCAGGTGATGTGAATATGAATCCAGGCCTGAAATGCGACATGGCCTGCAGCAGGGAATGGGTGGTACGTCCGTATTTGAGATCCCCTACCATGTTGATGGTCAAGTCTTCGAGCCGGCCCTGCGTCTGCATTATGCTGTACAGGTCCAGAAGGGTCTGGGAAGGGTGCTGGTTGGCTCCGTCTCCGGCGTTCACCACCGGCACGGAAGCGACTTCGGATGCGTAGCGTGAACTGCCTTCGAGGGGGTGGCGCATGATGATCATGTCCACATAGTTGGATACCATCTTGATGGTGTCCTTCAGGGTTTCTCCCTTGCTGACACTTGTGCTGGTGGCATCGGAAAAGCCTATCACCTTGGCCCCCAGCCTGTTCACAGCGGTCTCGAAACTCAGTCTCGTTCTCGTGGAAGGCTCGAAGAAGATGCAGGCTATCACTTTCCCGTCCAGGATTTTCTGCGACCTGTTCTTCTCGAACTCTTTGGCCACCTCCAGTACGTGCAGGATTTCGTCTTTGGTGAAGTCCTGGATTGAAATCAGACTTTTCTTCATCAGTATATCATGTTTTAAAATAATGTCAGTTCGACGAATTTATGTTTAACAATATTATATTAATAACAATATTTTATCATTTAGGACCGGATTTCTGTAAGAAATCCGGTCTGTCCACCCCCAGTCACCTGACGGTGACAGCCCCGGTGGGGCATGCGGCTCCGCTTCGCTGCGCCGGCACCTTCACTGCTTCGGTTTTCCTTCCGGAAACCTCGCTGACGTTCCGGTGCGGCCCTGAAGGGCCCTGCTACAGAAATCCTGTCTGTCCACCCCCAGTCACCTGACGGTGACAGCCCCGGTGGGGCATGCGGCTCCGCCTCACTGCGCCGGCACCTCCACTGCTTCGGTTTCCCTGGCAGAAACCTCGCTGACGTTCCGGTGCGGCCC
>JADILZ010000089.1 GCA_017695065.1 Candidatus Cryptobacteroides excrementipullorum | reverse complement strand
GGATAAACTTGAAATAAAAGAGCGTATAATTATCGACCAATTGATAAATTGCCTGCTTTGTCTTTTTACCATAGCCACTGTATTTCCTTATAAATCCGCAATATTCCAACTCATCAAGTACTTTACTCAATGCGCCGTTACTCGTTTTGCCGATTGCAGTTATAATTTCTTCACGAGTCATACCGACCTTTTTCCTGCCAAGAGCTGTTACGACATCTATGTATTGTTCAGGCGACTTAAACAAAGAAGCATAAAGCAGGTTAAATTCATTTGCCAATTTTCCATTTCTGGCAAAGAAAATCTTATCGATATTTTGGGCAAGACTAAGCCCTCTTTCAAGCAAGTTCCAATAAAAAGGTATGCCACCCAATACCATATAGCACTCAGCTATTTGGTATCGGTTCATTTCAAGCCCCTTGCCTTTGACAAACATCTCACACTCTTTCAAAGTAAACGGTTGAAGGGCAATACGCTGCGTCACACGATTATGAAGTCCTCCATGGTCATTAAGCACCTTATTGATAATCCACGATGTGGCTGACCCACATATAATCAAAACAATATCCTTGCGAGCTGATGCCCAGCCGTTCCAGAAGTGTTCAAACGCTGAAATGAAATTTGAACGGGAAGTGTCCATCCACGGAAGTTCGTCAAGGAAAATAATTTTCTTCTCATCTGTTGAGTCTTTCAAGAAGTGAGATAACAGACTGAATGCTTCCAGCCACGATTGCGGTGTGGGACAATCGTCATAACCCGCATCACGAAGTGAAATAGCAAAACTGAACAGTTGGTCTTTGGTCTTAGCATTAGCCAAGCCTGTATGCTGGAATGTAAATTTATAGCCAAAAGTTTCACGGATAAGGTATGTCTTACCTACGCGCCTACGACCATAGACAGCAATCAGTTCCGAATATTCCGACTGAGCTGCCGAAAGCAATATTCTTTGCTCTTCTTTTCGTCCGATTATCATAAGTATTGAATTTTGTTTTCACAAATATAGCACAAAAAATCCACATAATTTGCCAAATCATACAAAATTTAGAGGATTTGGCAGATTATACTACGATTACTACACTCATTTTACTTAGAATCTGCTTAAATTAAATTTAAGCAGATTCTTAATTCACGTTGCAAAATTACAGGATATAGGTAATCCGAATGTTACAAAATCGGGGGATATATTTTCACATTTCGTGGTTTTTTGCCTACATCCGTACCGCAGATCGGCAAACAGGGGAAACGTATGGAACAACAGGAAAAGGACTGGATATTCTTCATGGACTCGATCAGGACTTCGATGTCATGGAGCATCCCCAGAGCGTAATCCATATCCTCTGCACGAGGGAAAGCATGAATTTCCGCTTCCAGAATATCAATTACAACATCGTAGCGGGCGACTACGTCATACTGGCCAATATGTCGCTGGCTTCTGGTTTCTCCGAATCTGATGACTACAACGCCGTCACGATGGGACTGTCCAAACAGTTCGTGATGTCGATGGAACGGCTCCGGGAAAGGCTGACGGACTGAAGGCTGCACCTGTTCCGAGAGGAAACGCTGGGTTGCCTTATGACTGCACACATCCTGGATCTGTACGACATCCACGCACGCGGCCAGGCTGCTGCAACGGTTTATCGGAATGTTTTACAACAGGGAGTACATCCTGCACCGGGATGTCCCCTACTATACCTCCCCTCCCGCCTCTGTGTCACTCTCCACTACCTCTCCGAGATTTGCAGGAAAGCCTGCGGCATACCGGTCACTTACTGGATAGACCGCTTCACCCTGCATGAGATTGCGAACCTCCTGTGCCAAAAGGAACTGCCTCTGTCGGAGATAGCCGCCGGGATGAACTTCTCGTCATTTTCCTATTTCAGCCGGTATGTATCCAGACATTTCGGCATTTCCCACACAATGTCTACAGGGAGTCATTAAACCGAGTACGTTAAAATAGGCGAAATGCAAACTATAACTCGATGTCTCCGTCAACACTGCCCTGCTGCCCCCATCCTTCTATCTGCACTCCGTCTAGTTCAATCTTATCGGAGGATACATTTATTTGAACTGTCAGGCATCTTCCTCCATCAAGCATACTGACGGGCCTGCCGTCCTGATCATTGTCGGGAACACTTAGTGTACGCACCATGTCACCGAGACTTACTTCAAGCGTCACATTGTCTTTTTCCTGAGGAACTATAAAACATGATACCTGACTGCCCTGCATGGTTCCCACCTCTGACAGTCCGGAGGCCGTACCGTTCTGTATTGCCCCTTTTGCCAGATCTATGCCGCATGAGGAAAGAGCCTTGACAGATGTGGATATCTCAGACAGCTGCTCATCCGTCAAATCATCGGACACATACTTTACCACAAGTTTGTGCAGAGCATGCTTGAATACCAGACTCACTGCATCTTCTGAGTTTTTCCCGACTTGCACCGCCTCGGCCAGCAACAGGTCGGTTTTTTCCGCTGGGGAGACGACAAATGTCAATATTCCGTCCACTGCCTTCCCCTGGACAGGATAGCAGCCTGAGAAATATACGTTCCCGGCATCTTCCGGCAGATTGAGATCCGCCCATGAGAGATCAGTCGTCCCGACAGTGTAGCTTGTGTCTATATTCGGGAAACCGCTTCCTGAAACCACAAGCGTAAAGATATCCCCGTTGGAGAAATTTCCCTCTCCGTTCCCGTCAAGTGCGGGTGATTTGGTCAGGGCCTCGATGGATGTCCGGATATCTATCATCCTGTCAGTCTCATCTGTGCCTTTGTCCACAGGGGATTTCTCGCAGGAAACAGTCATCATTGCAAACAGGACAACCACTGCTATAATTAAACTGTAATATTTCGTCGTATTGTTCATCGTTATTTCAACTTATTGAATAAAACTTTCATTAATCTCAACTTCGGGAAATTTCTTCTGCCAGATATCCCGTTTCAAATCCACAACCGTTAAACTAGTTATCGCGTACGAGCCAGTCCCCAGGATTACTTTCCAGTATCCGCTGTCCTTATATGTGATCACTTCCCGGATCAGGCGGTGATGCTGGAAATCGTTGGACCCTCCCTTGACTTCGAAACGGAAATGGTCATTGTTGTCCACATAATAGATGGCGGAGACATAACCCTCATCATCAAATTCCGCACCCCAGATTGTCATGACGTGTGTAGCACCTACCCCACCCCGCACGAAACCTATACCCTGCTTATTTTCCAGAGCTCCTTTGATAATCCTACTGAAACTCTCTTTATTCATGGCGTCTTCAGGGCTGACCGCAACATCTATGTTGTCGAATATTTCCGTGAAATATCCTCCGTAATTGTCATCAATATCAGGATCCGGAGAAGATATTCCCGGAGTCCCGCAGATAAACCAGTTAATTCCGACGGCATCCGAACCGCCTCTGTTTCTGGATATGTCTCTGAAAAAGTCGAAAATTTCACTGCCTTCAGTATCGGAAAACCCGAAAGAGGGACGCGGATATACCGGCCATGGATTTGAACTGTACCTTGCATCATACGCCTCGATATACGGTTCATTGAGCCGTGTCCACCAATGCAGCAGATTTGACGC
>JADILZ010000088.1 GCA_017695065.1 Candidatus Cryptobacteroides excrementipullorum | reverse complement strand
ATGATAAGAGAAGTGGCCATGTTTGCAAGCAAGGCTTTGCG
This sequence comes from Candidatus Cryptobacteroides excrementipullorum, assembly GCA_017695065.1. GTDB lineage: Bacteria > Bacteroidota > Bacteroidia > Bacteroidales > UBA932 > Cryptobacteroides > Cryptobacteroides excrementipullorum. Next base: position 16,712 of record JADILZ010000088.1, on the reverse strand, counting down.
GTGACCACTCTTGCGGCCAAGGTGGTTGATTGCTTTATTGTGCCTCATACTTTATACGGTCTTTTTCTTTGGTTCAATATTATACTTGGTAACATCCATTCCGAACGAGAGCTTCATCTTCTCCACCAGCTGGTCTATCTCATTCAGGGACTTGCGTCCGAAGTTCCTGAACTTCATGAGCTCGGCCCTTGAATATGAGACCAGGTCGGCGAACGTGTCTATATCAGCTGCCTTCAGACAGTTGTATGCCCTGACTGAAAGCCCCATGTCAGACAGTTTGGTCAGAAGCAGATGCCTCATGCGCAGAGACTCCTCATCCAGCTCCTTGGACTCGGACTCCACTGCACTCTCGAGAGAGATCTTCTTCTCGTCAGTGAAGAGCCTGAAATGGTAGATAAGGATGTTGGCAGCCTCCTGGAGAGCCATCTTAGGAGAGATGGACCCGTCGGTCACAATCTCCAGAGTCAGCTTCTCATAGTCGGTCTTCTGCTCCACACGCCAGTCCTCTGTAGTCCAGTTGACGTTCTTGATAGGAGTGTAGATGGCATCGACAGGAATAGTACCTATCGGTGTGTTCTCGTCTCTCATCTCGTCAGCAGGAACGAAACCGCGTCCCTTGTTGATGGAAAGCGACATCTCCAGCTTGACGGAAGGTTCCAGAGAACAGATGTGCTGTTGCGGATTCAACACCGTGAAAGAAGACAATCCCTTGGAAATATCCTCTGCGGTAAACTCCTGCTGACCGCTGATAACGATGTTTGCCACCTCAGAGTCCACAGTCTCCACCATTCTTTTGAATCTTACCTGCTTGAGGTTAAGGATGATGTCCTGCATACCCTCGATCACGCCCGGGATAGTGGCGAATTCCTGGTCCACGCCCGTGATCTTGATCGAATTGATAGCAAAACCTTCCAGAGAAGACAACAATATCCTGCGGAGCGCATTGCCTATTGTCTGGGCGTAGCCAGGCTCAAGAGGCCTGAACTCGAAACGTCCGACAGTATCGGTGCCCTCGAGCATTATCACCTTGTCTGGTTTCTGAAATGCTAAGATTGCCATATTATCTCTTTTTTGGTGTTAATTGTTACTTGGAGTACAACTCGACGATAAGCTGTTCTGTGATGTTCTCCGGAATCTCGGTCCTGACAGGGTAGTTGAGATATTTCCCGGTCAGAGTCTTGCTGTCGAACTCCAGCCATGAATACTTGGCGGCAGAAGCGACGCTGTCCAGAATGACCTCCAGACTCTTGGATCTCTCCCTGACAGCCACTACGTCACCAGGCCTGACCTGAGATGAAGGGATGTTGCACACATGCCCGTTCACAGTGATGTGGCAATGTGTCACAAGCTGCCTTGCGGCTGCCCTTGTAGGGGCGATTCCAAGACGATATACAATATTGTCGAGACGTGACTCAAGGAGCTGGATAAGGTTTTCACCTTTCTGTCCCTTCATGCGGGATGCCTTCTCGTAGAGATTGCGGAACTGTCTCTCAAGTACACCGTATGTATATTTAACTTTCTGCTTTTCCCTCAGCTGGACACCGTACTCTGACAGTTTTTTGCGCTTACGTGCCAGGCCGTGCTGTCCCGGAGGGTAATTCCTCTTTTCGAAATCCTTGTCTGTTCCGAAAATAGGCTCGCCGAATCTACGTGCGATTTTTGTTTTTGGTCCAGTATATCTTGCCATGGTAATTTTCCTTTTATACAGTTAAAAATTAAACTTTACGACGGCCTTTTGGTCTGCAACCATTGTGTGGCATTGGAGTTACATCAATGATCTCAGTGACTTCGATACCTGCACCATGTATGGTTCTGATGGCTGACTCACGTCCCGCACCAGGCCCTTTTACGTATGCTTTCACCTTGCGCAGCCCGAGGTCGTATGCAGTCTTCGCAGCATCTGCGGCAGCCACCTGGGCAGCATACGGAGTGTTCTTCTTTGAACCTCTGAATCCGCTCTTTCCTGCAGAAGACCAGCTGATTACCTGGCCCACGTTGTTTGTAAGCGAAATGATGACATTGTTGAAGGTCGATGAAATATGAGCCTCGCCATAAGCGTCAACCTTTACAACTCTTTTCTTGTTTGATGTTGTCGTTTTCTTTGCCATAATTCATCTCCCGTTATTTAGTTGCCTTCTTCTTGTTTGCAACAGTTTTCTTCTTGCCCTTTCTTGTACGCGCATTGTTCTTTGTGCTCTGGCCACGTACAGGAAGTCCGAGGCGGTGACGGATTCCTCTGTAGCATCCGATATCCATCAGACGCTTGATGTTCATCTGGACTGCCGAACGGAGCTCTCCCTCTATCTTGTACTCATGGGCAATCACGTTACGGATACCTGCGATCTGCTCGTCGTTCCAGTCTCCGACCTTCGTGTCAAAGTCGATACCCAGCTGGGAGAGGATCTTCCTCGCAGAGCTGCGTCCGATACCGAAGATATAGGTAAGGCCTATCTCTCCTCTTTTGTTGTTAGGTAAATCAACACCGGCTATTCTTGCCATAATCTATCTTTACTTTATTTGTTATACAACTGAAAATTATCCCTGGCGCATCTTGAATTTAGGATTCTTCTTGCAGATCACATAAAGACGCCCTTTGCGTTTTACGATCTTGCAGTCTTCACTGCGCTTCTTGATGGATGCTTTTACTTTCATTATCGTAAGTTTTTATTTGTATCTGAAAGAAATTCTTCCTTTTGTTAAATCATAAGGTGACATTTCCACCTTCACCCTGTCCCCAGGAAGAATCTTGATGTAGTTCATTCTCATCTTTCCGGAGATATGGGCAATGATAACGTGGCCATTCTCCAACTCTACCTTGAACATCGCGTTAGGAAGAGTCTCAGTAATTACTCCTTCGAGCTCGATTGACGACTGTTTCGGCATCTGAAAAAATCACTTTAAAATTTAACACTATTTTCAATGAATTCAAAGGTGGACAACTGTTCCGCCCGACCTTTCCGGACAACAACCGTAAGTTCGAAATGCGCTGAATTCTTGCGGTCCGCCGTATGTACTGCCCAACCATTTTCAGCCAAGTACACCCCGCGCGTCCCTGCATTTATCATCGGTTCGATACAAATGGTCATCCCCTCGGTCAGCTTGGCACCGTGCCCCTGGCGTCCGTAGTTCGGGACTCCCGGGTTTTCGTGCATGTTCTTTCCGATTCCGTGTCCTTCAAGCTCGCGGACAACGGAAAACCCGAATGACTCGGCATACGATTGTACCGCGTGTCCAATATCGCCGGTCCTGTTGCCGTCAACGGCCGCTGCAATGCCCCTGTACAGGGACTCCTTGGTGACCTCCAGGAGCTTACGGGTTTCAGCGTCCACTTCCCCGACAGGGAAAGTGTAAGCTGAATCACCGTTGTATCCTTTATAGAGGGTCCCGCAGTCAACAGAAACGATATCGCCTTCCTTGAGCACATAATCCGAAGGGAATCCGTGCACGACGGTATCATTCACTGAGATGCAGAGTGCCGCCGGAAAGCCTTCATAACCCAAGAAGCTCGGAATAGCACCGTTGTCACGGATAAAGGTCTCAGCCACCCTATTCAACTCGAGAGTTGTCACACCTGGGGCGACCACCTTACCGACCTCTGCCAATGTCCTGGATACGAGAATCGCGTTCTCGCGCATCAGCTCTATCTCTTCTTCTGTCTTCGGCTTTACCATTTTACCTCCAAATCTATTGAAATTACATTCCGGAGCGCCCTTTCAGACGACCGGTCTTCATCAGTCCGTCATAATGACGCATCAGCAGATGACTCTCGATCTGCTGGAGAGTATCAAGTACCACTCCAACAAGGATCAGGAGGGAAGTTCCTCCATAGAAACTTGCGAACTGGTTGTTCACGCCCAACAGCATTGCGAATGCCGGCAGGATGGCAATCAGACCAAGGAAGATTGACCCCGGCAGAGTAACCCTGGACATGATGGAGTCCAGATATTCCACGGTCTTCTTTCCTGGCTTGACTCCCGGGATGAAGCCTCCGTTCTTCTTCATGTCTTCAGCCATCATCGTAGGGTTTACGGTGACAGCGGTATAGAAGAATGTGAAAATGACTACGAAAAAGAAGAATACGAGGTTGTACCAGAAGCCGGTATAGTTGCTCATTGTAGCAGCGAATCCCCTTGTAGCCTCGAAATTGGAGAAAATAAGAGGGAAAAGCATGAGCGCCTGGGCGAAGATGATAGGCATGACACCGGCAGCATTGATCTTCATCGGGATATACTGGCGGACTCCGCCGTACTGCTTGTTGCCCACAACCCTCTTGGCATACTGTACAGGAACTTTCCTGACACCCTGCACAAGGGCGATTGCAGCAACGAACACAAAGAAAAGTATGATAAGCTCAACAACGAGCATCAGCAGTCCTCCTGCAGCTGAAGAGCTGGCCTTCTCACCGATCTCGGCAACGAGGGCATAAGGAAGACGGGCGATGATACCCACCATGATTATCAAGGAGATACCATTTCCGATACCGCGGTCGGTGATACGCTCACCGAGCCACATGACGAACATTGTACCGCCTATGAGTATCACTGTGGAAACGATGTTGAACAGGAATGAGCTCCATCCGAGCCTGTAGATGGCGATGAAAGCCTCTTCAGGAATCTGGTTGTGCAGGGCTGCCATATATGCAGGACCCTGGATACACAGGATGACGATGGTGAGATACCTTGTCAGCTGGTTCATCTTGCGGCGTCCGCTCTCACCCTCCATCTGGAGTTTCTTGAAGTAAGGGACGAACACCCCGAGAAGCTGGATGACGATTGACGCCGAGATATAAGGCATCACTCCCAAGGCGAAGATAGAAGCGTTACCGAAGGCTCCGCCGGAGAACATGTTGAGGAGTCCTACAAGACCTTCCTGCGAGAAATCCTGCATGTTCGCTATCATGGTGGAGTCTATACCCGGGAGCACGATGAAACTTCCGAGACGATACACAAGCAGCAAAAGAACGGTATAACCGATTCTTTTGCGCAGTTCTTCTATCTTAAAGATATTCTTGATAGTCTGGATAAGTCTCTTCATCGCTATTCGATTGTTGTTACTTTGCCTCCGGCAGCCTCAATCTTTGCAACTGCAGACTTTGAGAATGCGTTCGCAGAAACCTCGAGCTTGACAGAAAGCTCCCCGTTCCCGAGAATCTTCACAAGCTGGGTCCTTGAGATGAATCCGGCAGTCCTCAATGTCTCGATATCGATGACAGATGTTCCGAGCTTCTCAGACAAACTCTGAAGGACAGAAACATTTATACCCTTGTACTCTACCCTGTTGCGGTTTGTGAAACCGAACTTAGGAAGACGTCTCTGGATAGGCATCTGGCCTCCTTCAAAACCTATCTTGCGAGAGTAACCTGAACGGGCCTGGGCTCCCTTGTGTCCACGGGTTGATGTTCCACCGTGTCCGGAACCTTCTCCGCGTCCGATTCTCTTGGCTCTCTTGGTTGAACCTTTAGCTGGTTTAAGTTCATGTAATTTCATCTTGCGATCCTCCCTGATTAAATTTCCTCTACTTTAACAAGGTGAAGAACTTTCTCGACCATGCCTTTTGACACCGGGTTCAGCTCCACCTCTACAGTCTGGTGCAGTCTGTGAATACCGAGAGACTGAAGATTGGCGATCTGCCTCTTTGTCGCTCCGTTCTTGCTCTTGATCTGGGTTATCCTAAGTTTTGCCATTTCTTCTTTCCTCCTTAACCGTTAAATACTCTGCTCATTGGGATTCCGCGAAGTCCGGCAACCGTATAGGCATCCCTCATCTCTACAAGGGCAGCCACTGTGGCCTTCACCAGATTGTGAGGATTGGACGAACCTTTTGATTTTGCGAGGACATTCTGGATGCCCACTGACTCGAATACTGCGCGCATGGCACCACCGGCCTTCACTCCAGTACCCGGCGCAGCCGGTTTCATGAACACTCTCGCACCGCCGAACTTGGCTTCCTGCTCGTGAGGGATGGTCTTGTTGAGGACAGGAACCTTCACAAGGTTCTTCTTTGCGTCCTCGATCCCCTTCGAGATTGCAGTAGTGACTTCGTTGGCTTTTCCAAGACCATAGCCTACAACGCCGTTCTCGTCACCGACTACAACAATGGCAGCAAAGCTGAAGTGACGACCACCCTTAGTGACCTTTGTCACTCTCTGGATGGCTACAAGTCTGTCTTTCAGTTCAAGATCAGAAACTTTTACTCTTTTAACATTTGTATTTGCCATAGTCTTATTTTTAGAAAATCAGGCCGCCTTCACGGGCAGCATCTGCCAAACTTTTAACTCTTCCATGATAAAGGTATCCCCCACGGTCGAAAGCGATGGTGGTGATGCCCTTCGCGATAGCACGCTCTGCAATGGCCTTGCCCACGATAGCGGCAGCCTCTACTCCTGTCTTGCCCTTGCATGCTGCAGCAAGCTCCTTGTCGTTTGAAGCGGCAGCAGCGAGAGTAACGGCCTTTACATCGTCGATGACCTGGACGTAAATCTGCTTGTTGCTTCTGAAGACAACCATTCTCGGCCTTTCAGCTGTACCATTCACGACCTTGCGGATACGGTAATGGATCCTTTTTCTTCTTTCTATTTTATTCAATGCCATGATTTATCCTCCTGATTTATTTAGCACCCGCTGACTTGCCGGCCTTGCGACGAAGCTGTTCGCCGACGAACTTGATACCTTTACCCTTGTATGGTTCAGGCTTGCGCAGTGAGCGGATCTTCGCCGCTACCTGTCCTATGAGCTGCTTGTCCGCACTCTTGAGCACAAGAATAGGGTTGGCTCCTTTCTTCACAGGCTCTGCTTCGGCTGAAACCTCTTTAGGAAGCATAAGATGTATGTCATGAGAATAACCGAGTGAGAACTCCAGGATCTGGCCTTTCACATCTACACGATAACCCACACCGACAAGTTCCTGTCTGATTGTGTATCCCTCAGACACACCCACAACCATGTTGTGGACCAGGGCACGGTAAAGTCCGTGGAGAGAGCGGTGTCTCGGCTGGTCGGTAGGACGGGTCAGTTTCACTTCATTTCCCTCTACGGTCACTGTTATATCCGGGTCAACTTTCTGACTCAGCTCGCCGAGAGGTCCTTTAACCTTGACAACGTTGCCAGGGAGAACCTCTACGGTCACCTTGGCAGGAAGGTGTACAGGCAATTTACCAATTCTTGACATTATTCGTTTCCTTTTAGATTAATATACATAACATATAACCTCTCCACCAACGTTGAGAGTCCTGGCCTCCTTGTCTGTCATGACACCCTTGGATGTGGAAAGGATGGCGATACCGAGTCCGTTGAGGACGCGAGGCATGTTGTCCACATCAGTGTATTTGCGCAGACCCGGCTTTGACACGCGCATTATCTTCTTGATGGCTGCGGTCTTTGTCTGCGGATGATACTTCAGGGCTATCTTGATAGTGTTGTAAGGCACGCCTTCCACTACCTTGTAGCTGAGGATGTATCCTTTGTCGCAAAGGATCTTTGTGATGGCCAGCTTCATCTTGGATGAAGGGATCTCGACAATCTTCTTGCCCGCAAGATAAGCATTGCGGACACGTGTGAGATAATCTGCAATTGGATCAGTCATTTTTTTCGTTTTTTACAGAAACCGGCGTGGGCTTCCACGCCCGATATCCAAATTGAACTTAATTATTGTTATGAAATTTTATATGCTGTTACCAGCTTGCTTTCTTTACGCCCGGGATAAGTCCGTTGCTTGCCATCTCGCGGAACTGGATACGGCTGATTCCGAACAGACGCATATATCCCTTCGGACGGCCTGTAAGAGAGCAGCGGTTGTGAAGACGGCAAGGGCTTGAGTTCTTAGGGAGCTTGTCAAGAGCCGCCCAGTCCCCGGCCTCTTTGAGGGCTTTCCTCTTCTCGGCGTATTTAGCAACTAATTTAGCGCGCTTTACTTCGCGGGCTTTCATTGATTCTTTTGCCATTTTCCTTCTTTTTAGTTGTTATGTTTCTTGAAAGGCAGACCGAACTCGCGGAGAAGTGCATAGGCCTCTTCATCCGTGGATGCTGTCGTTACGAATGTAATCTCCATTCCGAGGATCTTGGTGATCTTGTCGATGTCAATCTCAGGGAAGATGATCTGCTCCTTGATACCGAGGGTGTAGTTGCCCTTCCCGTCAAGTTTCTCGGAAATACCGTTGAAATCCCTGATACGAGGGAGGGAGATACGGATGAGCCTCTCGAGGAACTCGTACATCTTGGTTGCACGGAGAGTGACCTTAACCCCGATAGGCATTCCCTTACGGAGCTTGAAGTTTGATATGTCCTTCCTTGATGTCGTAACCACGGCCTTCTGTCCTGTAATGGCAGTGAGCTCCTGCTGTGCCACTTCAACAAGCTTCTTGTCTCCCGTGGCGTCGCCGATACCCTGGTTGATGGTAATTTTCACAAGCTTAGGCACCTGCATTACCGTAGAATAGGAAAATTCCTTCATCAGCTTAGGAACTATCTCATCCTTGTATGTCTTCTTGAGCGCAGGGACATATCCTTTCGGAAGTGCCGCCTGTTCTGCTGTTGTCTTGTTGCTCTTTGCCATTATTTGATCTCCTCTCCAGATTTTTTAGCATAACGGATTTTCTTGCCATCCACGAACTTGTGTCCGACCCTTGTAGGGCCGCCCTTTGAAGGGTCCACAAGCTGGAGGTTGGAAACGTGAATTCCCGCCTCTTGTTTAACAATACCGCCCTGAGGATGCTTAGGGCTTGGTTTCATGTGCTTGCTCACCATGTTGATTCCCTCAACGATAGCGCGATCCTTGTCAGTGATCATCTCAAGCACCTTTCCGGTCTTTCCCTTGTCGTTGCCGGAGTTTACATAAACGATGTCACCTTTCTTTATATGGAACTTTTTCATGACTTCTGTGAATTAGAGGACCTCCGGTGCCAGTGAAACGATCTTCATGTAATTCTCACGCAGCTCTCTTGCCACAGGCCCGAATATACGTGTTCCGCGGACTTCACCTGCGTTGTTGAGGAGGACGCATGCGTTGTCGTCAAAACGGATGTATGACCCGTCAGCCCTGCGTACTTCCTTCTTAGTGCGCACTACTACAGCCTTGGATACTGAGCCTTTCTTGGCATCACCACCAGGGATTGCGCTCTTCACTGCTACGACGATCTTGTCGCCCACTCTCGCATAACGGCGGCGTGTACCACCCAGCACACGGATGCAAAGCACTTCCTTGGCCCCGCTGTTGTCTGCCACCTGTAAACGTGTTTCCTGCTGTATCATTGCTACTTAACTTTTTCTAAGATTTCTACTAATCTCCATCTCTTTGTCTTGCTCAAAGGACGGGTCTCCATAATAAGGACTCTGTCGCCTTCGCTGCACTCGTTCTTTTCGTCATGGGCGACGAATTTCTTGGTCTTTTTAACGAACTTCCCGTAGATCGGGTGCTTCTCCTTCGTTGCGACTGCAACCACGATGGACTTGTCCATCTTGTTGCTGACCACTACGCCTATTCTTTCCTTACGAAGATTTCTTTCCATCGGATTCGAATTTTAGTTCTGTTTTTCTTTCTCTGCAAGGATGGTGATCATGCGTGCGATGTCCTTCCTTGTCTTCCTGATTTTTGACGTATCCTCTAATGGAGAGATAGCGTGGTTTATCTTCATCATGTCGAGGTTGGCCTTCTCGGCTTCGATACGCTCGCGCAGATCGCTGATTGACATTTCGCGTATTTCAGATGCTTTCATTTCCTTTCTCCATTAAATTATTCGACATAGTCCCTGCGTACGACAAACTTGGTAGTGACCGGAAGTTTCTGTGCACCAAGGCGAAGTGCCTCTTTTGCGATTTCCATAGGAACCCCCTCGGCCTCTATGAGGATACGGCCCGGAGTAACAGGACAAACGAATCCCTCTGGATTACCCTTACCTTTACCCATACGCACTTCAGCAGGCTTCTTGGTATAAGGCTTGTCAGGGAAAATTCTGATCCAGATCTTACCTTCACGCTTCATGTAACGGACAACTGCCTGACGGGCGGCCTCAATCTGGCGACCCGTAAGCCAACAATTTTCCAAGGTCTTGATACCGAAAGAACCGAATGCAAGCTGGTTGCCTCTGTGGGCGAGCCCTTTCATACGGCCTTTCTGCTGCCTTCTAAATTTTGTTTTCTTTGGTTGTAACATTGTTCTATTACTTTAAATAAAATATTTCCGTTTCCCCTTTAAAACATTGAGTCTCAGCTGGTTGGGCGGACTTATCCTCAAATAAGGGACTGCAAAGATAGTAAAAATATCGCAAAAGCAAATAAAATTTAAAAAATTTTCAAACTTTTGCGACTGAAAAACCTGATAGTTAATTATTGCATTTTCATAAAGTTACAGACTTCGTTCAAAAATATTTCCGCCGGTTTTCGACATGGTGCGGATGTCCCGAAGACGCAATCAGGCATACGGCACGGTTCCGGCACCGGAAAGGAATAAGGACACATGAAGGAAAACATTGTGATTGTCTTATGGAATAAATTCATTTATTTTGCAGTCATCTGTAATGAAAACATGGAAAGACCACGCCTTAAAATATTCATGTACTGTCTTGTCCCGGCCGTGCTCCTGTCACTTGCAGGAGAGACGGGATGCCTTGCACAGAAAAAGGAGAGGATCAGGCTCGACGAGTGGAAAGCCGGCATAGCCGAAGGGACAGCAAGGGACAGCGGGGAAGTAACCGGAGGAGAGTACCTGCCATATATAATAGAAGGAGGGGACACGGTATATGTGGCCAGCCTTCCGGCCGCAAGGGTCTATCAGAGGCTTCCGAGGCAGAAAGGCCGCGAATGGAGGCAGTACTACAGGCTCGTGTACAACTTCAGCAAAGTCTATCCTTACGCACTGGTAGCACGGAAGCTGGTGCACGAAGCAGACAGCACCATAGCGGCCGACAATCTCCGGAGGGGAAAGAAGGACAAATACATAAACACCGTGCAGAAAGAGCTGTTCGAGGTCTTCGAGCAGCCGATGAGGAACCTTACCGTGAGCCAGGGAGCCCTGCTGATGAGGCTGATAGACAGGGAAGCAGGGAAATCGTCATTCAACATAATCCGGGACTACAAGAACAGGATGGCGGCAGGTTTCTGGCAAGGGATAGCAAAGATGTTCGGGACGGACCTGAAGAAACCTTATGACCCGGAAGGCGAGGACAAGCCTACGGAAGAACTGGTGCAGATGTGGGAAGCAGGACAATTTGAAGGTCTGTACTACTCGCTCTTCTGGCAGTACCCGCCAACCATAGAGATTCCGTCGAAATACAGGTAGGGAGAGCCATCGATCCAGTCCTTCAGGACAATGAGTTCGGCCCCTGACGGAAGCGTCATCCTGACATCGGCATGATAGTGCCCGAATACGAAATAGTCCACGTGGCGGCTCTCCGACACTTCGCAGGCAAACTTGTACAGAGGCTCGTCCTCGCCCCTGAAGACATACTCCTCATGCCGGGCGAGCCTGTTGTTCCTGGACCATCCGTTTCCAAGACGGAAGGCTATCCACGGATGCAGCATGCTGAACATCACCTGAAGAGGACGGCAGTGGAACACCGAGCGGAGGAACCGGTAACCGGCCGGGACAGGACCGAGGCCGTCACCGTGCCCGAGGCAGAATGACTTGCCACCGATCGTAACGAAGGCCGGCTGCTCGAGACGGACCATGCCGAGCTCTTCGAAATAACTGTAGGTCCACACATCGTGGTTACCCTGGAAAAAACAGACCTTCACCCCGGCATCCATCAGGTCGACAAGGGCAGAAAAGACCCTGACATAGCCCTTGGGGACGACATCGCGGTATTCATACCAGAAGTCCCAGATGTCTCCGAGCAGATACAAAGCCGCGGTCCTGTCCGCAGGGACAGAACGCAGGAAACGCACAAACCTCGCCTCCCTGTCCGCCGGGTCAGAGACATCCAGGCCGAGGTGGACATCAGAGGCGAAAAATGTAAGGCTTCTCTCCGCCATGGAATTATGAGAAGATGAATATTAGCAGGGCAACAACGGCACAGTACAGGGCGAACCAGCTGAGCTTAGCCTTCTTGACGAGGGCAATCATCACCTTGCAGGCGAAAAGGCCGGAAACAAAGGCGGACAGGAAGCCCAGGACCAGAGGCAGTGCCCCTATGGATGATCCTGACATCTCCCCGCCTACGAGCTGGAGGAACGCTTCCCCGAGTATAGGCACAAGGACCATCAGGAAGGAGAACTGGGCCATCACATCCCTGCGGACCCCGCATATCAGACCCGTGGATATGGTTGTCCCGGAGCGGGAAAGTCCCGGTATTACAGCCAGGCCCTGGCTAAGCCCCACGACAAAAGCCTGCCAGTATGATATCCCGTTGCGGTAACCCTTACGCTCCGACAGAGATACGCTCCGTCTTGAACCTGAAGCCATGTCCGAGAAGAAAAGGAGGAAGGCAGTGCCGACAAGAGCGACGCCCACAACGAAAATGGACTGGAAGAGCCCTTCCACGAAATCCTTGAAGAAGACCCCGACCACGAACACCGGAATCATAGACACGCATATCTTCAGGATATAGTCCGTCTGATCATTGTACTTGAACTTGAAAAGTCCCTTGAGCAGGTCCCAGAGCTGTTTCCTGAATACTATTATGGTACTGAGGACAGTCGCGGCATGCACCAGGACCTCAAAGACGAGGTCGTCTGCCGCTTCGACACCAAGAAGCTCCTTACCGATTATAAGGTGGCCACTGCTGCTCACAGGGAGAAATTCAGTAAGTCCCTGGACGAGACCGAGAATTATTGCTTCAAACCATTCCATTGCCTTTAAAACCCTTTATTTTTCCTTTATTTCATGACCGTTGTCCGGGAACACCCGCACAATCGACACTATCACGATGACTATACCCGAAATGATCACCACAGGAGCGGCCACAAGCCGCCTGAAATCGAACATCGCATAGTTGAACACCTGGGGATCATCGCTTCCGCCGCCTGTCATCAGGACATATCCAGCCACCATGACAATGAGGCCGGCGAGCATCATTCTCAGCCCTTTCCGTGTAACTGCAAAATTTTCCATATCTACTAATAGTACAATTCGTCTTTTTTCAATGAAACAAGCCTGTTCACCACAAGCCACGTACTGATGAAGCATATAAGCACACCCGACACCAGCACAATCCCCATCACCACGAGCAGAAGCTCGAGCCTGAATATGGAGAACAGCTGTATGAATTCCCTCCTTATCACGAAGAGCACAGCGACCAGGGCGATAATGGCGATAAAGGCGGAAAACAGGCCCTGGAACACAGACTGTACGAGGAACGGTCCGCGGATGAAGGCCCTCGTTGCACCGACGAGCCGCATAGTGTGGACAGTGAACCTCCTGGCATATACGTTCAGTCGCACCGTATTGTTTATCAGGACAAACGAGATGAAGAGCAGAAGCACGATGAACACACCTATCACGAGGGATATCTTGCTCAGGTTGGAATTCAGCGTATCCACCAGGGAGCGCTGGTACACCACCTCGTCCACCAGAGGGGAGCGGGAAATTTCCCTCTTCACCATCTCCAGGCTGTCTGACGACACATAGTCAGCATCAAGGGTGACATCTATGGAGACCGGTATAGGCGAGGTCTCGAAGACACTCAGGAAATCCTCGCCAAGGAGCTCGGCCATCTCCTGCTGCCCCTGCTCCCGGGAAATAAGCTCCGTACTTCTGATGAACCGCATGCCGTCGAGACTCTTGAGGAACCTGGCGGCGGCATCGTCACCGACATCCGGCCGGAGCATGACAGACACCTGCATGTTCTCCTTAAAATAGTCGGACACTGACTTCGCGTTCACCAGCAGAAGGCTGGCGATGCCCACAAGAAGCAGCACCAGGCTTATGCTTATGACCGAAGACAGGTAGGAATTCGCAAGCCTGCGGCCTATTATATTGTTTTCTCCTTTTCCCATAACAACATAAAGCAGCGCCAAAGATAGTGAAATATCAAAAAAAATCATTATCTTTGTTGAGATTTTGTCTTACTTAACGTAAAATGGGAGATTCTGTTAAAAGAGTGCTGTTCGTGAATTCGGAGATATACCCGTATCTTCCCGATTCCCGGATTGCAAGCATCGGTAGGTATCTTCCACAGGGTATCCAGGAGCGGAAGAAGGAAATACGCTCATTCATGCCGAGATACGGATGTATAAACGAGAGGAAGAACCAGCTTCATGAAGTGATCCGCCTTTCAGGCATGAATATCATAATCAATGATGTGGACAGGCCGCTCGTCATCAAGGTGGCCTCTGTGGCGGCAGCCAGGATGCAGGTGTATTTCATCGACAATGAAGACTATTTCCACAGGAAGCAGATTTACTGTGATGAACACGGGGTCTTCTTCCAGGACAACGGGGAAAGGGCCGTCTTCTTCGCCCGCGGTGTCCTGGAGACAGTGAAGAAGCTCAGATGGGCCCCGGACATCATACATTGTCACGGGTGGATTTCCAATATTCTCCCGGCATACCTGAAAAAGGCGTATATAGACGACCCTATCTTCTCCGGGAGCAAGGTGGTGCTGTCCCTCTACGGGGACATGAACGGGATTTCCTTCCCGGGAGACATGAAAGACAAAATCGCATTCGGGGGTCTGGAGAGCAAGGACATACAACTTCCTGACAGTCCGACGGGCATGGATCTTGCCGAGTTTGCCGCCCGTTATTCAGATGCCGTCATCATAGGGTCGGAAGACGTTCCGCAGGAAGTGGCAAGCTTCTGCAAGGATGCAGGTCTGCCTGTCCTCCCTTACAGGAAAGAGTCCTACGATGACGGTTCCTACATTGATGACTACAACAGTTTTTACGACCAGTTATAAAAAATGAATCCGAAAAAATACTGCGCCATCTTTTCCGCAATGTTCTGCATCCTCGCATGCGGAACATCTTGCGTATATATAAATGAAGAACTCGGGAACAACTTCATCCCCACCGAGCAGAGATACGAAATACACGTGACGGATTTCCCCATCACTGAAATAGGGATGCAACCCGTGACACAGCTGTCAGGATACAGTTCATCCCGTGTGACCATCGGGGCCATCCTCGATGAAAACGGGAACATGTCCACCCGCAGCAGCGCACTGACCCTCATCCCGGCGGCCAAATACGACTTCGGGACAGGAGGCCAGGTGACACGGTTCCATCTGGCAATGGGACGCGACACGCTCTCCTATATAAATGAAGGGCAGAAGAGGATCCTGCAGGACGTGAATGTCTATGCGCTGACCAGCCCGATAGACGACACGGACGGGTATATCAGTACGGTTCTCGAACACGGGGACAGGATAGCCGACGTAGCGACATACGACGGCAGCGACTCCCTTTCCTTCGACTTCAGGAACGAATGGGCACAGGAATTCCTCGGGAAACTCCAGGAGATGGAGACATCGGCCTATGACTCAGTAGGGGCCTTCACCCAGAAGGTTTTCCCAGGCATATACATGACAATCGATACACCGGTATCGACCGGCGGCAGGATAAATGTCTTTACCCTTACAACAGGTGCGGACCTCAATCAGGGCACTCTGTCAGGAGGTTATGCCACAATGACCGTAAAAAACGCGGAATTCGACGGCAGGACAGTGGAGGACACCACCTTCATGTTCCTGTACGGGGCACAGGACTTCTCCATTGTGCAGGAGGCCTCTGACTACTATTCCGGAGTGACGCTCACTCCGCAGTATGCCCTCAACATGAGTTCCAGCACCCTCGACGGCATGGGCACGGACAATGCGACAGAAGAGATAATCGTTGAAGGAGGAGGAGGCCTGAAACCGGTCATCAACGCGAGAGGACTGAGGGACGGGATGCTGGCGAAACTGGCAGAAAGCAATATAGACCCTGCGGACGTAATCATAAACAAAGCCACCATAGTCCTTCCGTTCACCCCGACAGATTATGAGTCCCTTGACAGGTATCCTGCAGTTCTCAGCCCGTCATGCAAGCTGACAGAAAAGGATGAAGACGGGAATGAAGTAGCTACATACGCCGGGATCACTGACACGAGCGTATCGACGGAAAACCAGGGTGAAATCAACAGGTCCACCTTCATTTACTCGCCGGACATAAGCTATCACATGCAGCAGATCCTGGAACTGGACGAATATGACGAAAGTGACGAGGAAATCGTGGAATCATACAGGGAAAAGGACATCTGGCTGCTCATCATGTCACAGGAAGCGGCAGAGGAGGAGCAGGAGGGGATGAGCGAATACTCGCAGAACCTGTATTACAACATGTACTACAACCAGCTGTACAACAACTACTACGGATACGGTGGATACGGGTACGGATATGGCTATGGATACGGAGGATACGGGTACAACAACTTCTATGACTACTATGCCCTCGCCTCTCTTTACTCCATGCAGAACGCGCAGTCTTCGTCGAGCAGCAGCACGACAACTGTCCTGGACAGAGACCGTTACTTCTTCGGCAGGCTCAACGGCCCTGTAGCAGCATCACAGGACCAGAACCAGGACATCTCATCACAAAGGGTTCCATACATGAAAGTGACATATTCAGTAAGGCAGGGCAGATAACCTGCACGGAATATATTTTCAGGAGCAGGTCTGTGGGCATGCGACAGGGCCCCCGGCGAGGGGGCGGATGGGGGTGGCGCCCCTTAACAAGGGGCTGTCACGAAGTGACTGGGGTTTAGACAGACAGGATTTCTGTTAACAGGGCCCATCAGGGCCGCACC
>JADILZ010000087.1 GCA_017695065.1 Candidatus Cryptobacteroides excrementipullorum | reverse complement strand
CCCCGCCGGGGCTGTCACGGAGTGACTGGGGGTGGACAGACAGGATTTCTGTAAGAAATCCGGTCATAAATGATAAAATATTGATTTTTAATATAATGCTGTTAAACATAAATTCGTCGAACTGACGTTATGAAAGATTTTGCTGCAATTGACTTCGAGACCGCAAACGAGCAGCGCACGAGCGTGTGCAGCGTGGGGATTGTGGTAGTACGCGGAGGGGAGATTACCGGGAAATTCTACCGGCTGATAAGGCCGGAACCGGAATATTATTCATACTGGAACACGAAGATACACGGGCTGACAGCCAGAGATACCGAGGATGCACCGGTCTTCCCAGATGTATGGGCCGAGGCAGAGCCTCTTATCGAAGGGCTTCCGCTGGTGGCGCACAACAGCATGTTTGACGAAAGCTGCCTGAAGGCGGTGTTCAGGATGTACAGGATGGACTATCCTGACTATCAGTTCCTCTGTACCTGCAAAGCATCCCGCAGGGTCTTCCGCGGGGAACTGCCGGACCATAAGCTGCATACTGTCGCGGCGCGGTGCGGCTATGACCTCACCATGCACCACCACGCGCTTGCAGATGCGGAGGCATGTGCGGCCATAGCCATGAAAATCCTGTGACAAAGGGAAAGGCAGGACTTCACCATATCCCATCATAAGCCTTCAACGGCACATTCTCACTGCCTTATTATCTTGATGGAGGAATCAAGGCCGACCATGATGATTGACGATGATTTTCCCGTGGATTCCTTCTCCAGTGCAGGATCAACTACATGGTCCGCAGAATCCTTTATCTCCTGTGATATTTCTGAGAAATCCTTAGGGGTCGGGCAGCCGGATATGTTGGCTGAAGTAGAAACCACGGGACGTCCGAAACGTCGCACCATCTCTATGCAGAAATCCATCATGGGAATCCTTATTCCCACGGACCCGTCCTCAGCCACTGTATTGTATGCCAGAGAATAACGGTCTGCCACAGGGGTCTCCCCCTCTGCAGGACGAGCACCGGAGACAGCTCCTGGATAGATAATGGTCATAGGCCTGTCGTTTACCTCAACCAGCTGGACCGCCATCTCCGGAATCTCCTTCACATACCTGGCTATCATGTCCATGTCACTTGCCAGCAGCACGAGTGACTTGCTGTCCGAACGTTTCTTTATCCTGAATATCCTGGCTACGGCCACCGGGTCTGTAGCATCACATCCGAGTCCCCATACAGTGTCTGTAGGATACAGGAGCACTCCCCCACGGCGGAGGGTCTCCACTGCTTTTATGCATTCTTCTGTAAACATATTCCTTATCGTTTTTCCAGTATGGCATATCAGAAATGCCGACGGCAAATTTAGAAGTTTTTCCCGGAAGCCGGGCTGGTTTTACAGTACGACCACATGATTTCTTTGTTCCGGGAACACTTTACGCCAACCGGTGGAATCATACGACAGTAAAAAAAATACGGCGGACCTCGCTTCTCAGCCTCCGCGGGTCGGCAATGAGCCGGCGCAGGGAGTCAAGACGCACGGCGTTGCCGCTCCACGGAATCCACAGCCTGAGATAGCCTCCGTAGCCGTATTTCTCCGCAAGATGGGCTTCAACACGGGAAATCTGCTCTTCGGGCCCGAGTTCAGGACAATGCGTCAGACCGAACTGAACAGTGCGGCGGATGATAGTCTCCGGGTCTATCACCCTGTCTGCCTCAGCGACAATCTTCCCGTATATGCTGCGGGGTTCCGACTTTCCCGAAGCACGGTGGTCCTCAGCAGCCATGGCGATGGTCTCGATCTGGGCTTCAGAGAACCATTCCCTCAGACGGGAGTCCGAGCGGATGATGCGGGCTGAATCCGTGTGATGGTGCTCCCTGCCATAAGCAAGACCTATGTCATGGCATGCGGCGGCAACAAGCAGCATCTCCTGATCAATGCCGGAACGGATTTCCTCCGGGGCCGAAGAATACAGCTCCATCGCCTGCGACATCACTGTAAGGACATGGTCCCTGCGATGCGCGACATCAAAAGAATCATAAAGAGGAACTACTTCATTATCAATATAATTCCTAATCTCTTCCCTTATTTCCACTTCCATTTTTTTGTAAATATAAGCAAACCGTTTGAAAAGGTCTTCATGGACGCGATGAAACAGCAAGCAGTATGCGGGGATCGCGAACTGCCAGTGCCGCTTAGGCCCGGCTGATTTTTAATGAAAAAAAATAAACAGCTTCCTGCAGCTTCTCAAAACAGATTCTTATATTTGCGGGTTATGAATGAATTGATATGCTGAGAATAAAGAATTTCTATTTCAACGACCTGCACGAATGCTGCAGCGTAGCCTGGGACGAGACAGGTGAATGTGTGATCATCGATCCCGGGTTCTACACAGATGCCGAAAGGAACCAGCTCGCCGGCTTCATAAAGGAGAAAGGACTCCGACCGGTGAAAATCCTGCTTACACATGCGCATTTCGACCATGTGTTCGGGCTCAAGGAATGTGCCGCCATGTACGGTGTGCCTGTATTCATGGACCCGGCCGACAGGGAGACCCTGCAGAGCGCGGACTGGTACTGCAGGAATTTCGGATTCAGGACCCCGCCGACTGATGTGGAGACGGAGGACATACATGACGGAGACACGGTGAGGTTCGGGAACACCGTCTTCGAGGTGCTCTCTACCCCGGGACATACTCCGGGCGGAGTATGCTATCTCGACCGGGCCGACAAGGTGCTGTTCAGCGGCGACACGCTGTTTGCAGGAAGCATCGGCCGTACGGACCATCCGCAGGGCGACTATGACAGGCTGATGGAAGGCATTTTCAGCAAGCTGATGACACTGGACGGGGATATAGACGTGATTCCAGGACACGGTCCCCGCACAACCATCACAGACGAGCGGACCAAGAACCCATTCCTCCAGCCGTTCAATCTCCCTTATGAGGAAGACGGGGACTCCGGAGAGGACAATGGATGACCTGCCGGCACCTGGCTGTTACCGTATTAATGGACGGGCACTCTGGACGACAACTTTATCATATATGGACAACGACAATACAGAATACATAGAAATTCGCGGGGCGCGGGCGCATAACCTCAAAGGCGTGTCGCTCTCGATCCCGAGAGACCGGTTCGTGGTGATTACAGGACTGAGCGGAAGCGGCAAGTCATCCCTGGCGTTCGACACGATATACGCGGAAGGGCAGCGAAGGTACATGGACACCCTCTCCGCATACGCCAAGCAGTTCATGGGCATACTCGAGAAGCCGGAGGTGGAGAGCATCACCGGACTTAGCCCGATCATCGCCATCGAGCAGAAGACCACGGGGAACAACCCGCGCTCCACAGTGGGGACAATCACGGAAATCTACGATTTCCTCAGGCTCCTCTATGCAAAGGCCTCGCGTGCCTACTCGCCGGCTACCGGAAAGGAGATGGTCCGCTATACCGACCAGCAGATTGTGGACCTGATAATGAAGAACTACCACGGGAGGAAGTGCTATCTTCTCGCCCCGCTGGTCAAAGGACGCAAGGGACACTACAAGGAACTCTTCGACCAGCTGCGCAAACGCGGATATACACAGGTACGCATAGACTCGCAGCTGACCGAGCTATCGGAAGTCACACAGACAGACAGGTACAAGCCCCATTTCATAGAACTGGTGATAGACCGCCTGAAACCGAGGGAAAGCGACGAAAAGCGCATCCGGGACTCCGTGATGTCCGCCCTGAACTACGGCAAGGGCTCGCTCGCGGTCATGGACATGGAGACCGGGGAGCTGAACCATTATTCCAAACACCTCGTCTGTCCGGAGACAGGGCTGTCACTCGCGGAACCTGCCCCGCACTCCTTCTCGTTCAACTCGCCGCAGGGGTATTGCCCGCACTGCAAAGGGCTCGGAATGATAGTGGATGTGAACATGGATACCATAGTCCCGGACAGGACAGTATCCATAGCGGATGGCGGGATTGTGCCACTGGGAAAAATCAGAGAAACCAGAAAATTCGACATAATACGCTCTATAGCAAGAAAATACAATTTCTCATTATATGACCCCATAAATGAGATTCCCGAAGAGGCGGTGTCGCTTATAGTATTCGGGTCCGACGAGCTTTTCAGGGTGGGCGAAGGCGCTTCGTCAGAGATGGTGGCATTCCCGGGAATCGTGGAGGACATTCCGGACAAGGTTGTATGCCCTGTATGCCACGGGACGCGACTGAACCAGGAGACCAATTACTTCAAGATAGACGGCAAGACCATATCCGAGGTGTCCGCGATGGAGATCTCGGCCCTGAAGGAATGGCTTGACACCCTTGAAGGGAAATTCAGTGCAAGGGAGAACGCCATAGCCAGGGACATCCTGAAGGAACTCCGGGAAAGGGTGTCGTTCCTGCTGGATGTCGGTCTGGAATACCTCTCGCTCGACAGGGCCACCTCTTCGCTTTCCGGAGGGGAAAGCCAGCGTATCAGGCTCGCCACCCAGATAGGGTCCAAACTGGTGAATGTGCTGTATATCCTCGACGAGCCGAGCATCGGCCTCCACCAGAGGGACAACAGGAAACTCATCGCCTCGCTCAAGAAGCTCCGCGACGAGGGCAATTCGGTGATGGTCGTGGAACACGACATTGAGACCATGCTCTCTGCCGACTGGCTGGTGGACGTAGGTCCGGGAGCGGGTGAAGACGGGGGAAGGATATGCCTTTCCGCACCGGTGGACGTGCTTGTGGGGAGGAAGCCCGCAGATGACCCTCACTTCATCATCGGTGAGTCTGTCACCATGGACTACCTTACAGGGAAACGCAGGATAGAGATTCCGGCGGCAAGGAGGAAGGGCAACGGGACTTTCCTCGGAATACGCGGAGCCAGAGGCAACAACCTGAAGGACATAGACGTGGACCTGCCGTTGGGGATATTCATCGGCATAAGCGGTGTCAGCGGAAGCGGCAAGTCGTCGCTTATAAACGACACGCTGATGCCCGTACTCAAGAACAGGTTCTACAACTCCAAGATGCAGCCGCTCCCCTATGACAGGCTGGTGGGAGTGGAGAATATTGACAAGCTGATAGAAATCGACCAGTCCCCTATCGGAAGGACCCCGCGGAGCAACCCCGCGACGTTTACCGGAGTGTTCAATGACATAAGGGCCCTGTTCGAATCCACACCCGATGCCAAGGTGCGCGGATTCAAGGCAGGAAGGTTCTCGTTCAACGTCCCGGGGGGACGCTGCGAGGAGTGCAAGGGGGCCGGCATCAAGGTCATAGAGATGAACTTCCTCCCGTCCGTGAACGTAGTGTGCAAGGAATGTCGGGGAAGGAGATACAAGGAGGACACGCTGGCAGTGAAATACAAGGGGAAGAACATCAACGACGTGCTGGAGATGTCCATCAGCGAGGCGTACGAGTTCTTCAGCACGATACCGGCGATAGCCCAGAAGCTCAAGTCTCTGGTGGACGTGGGTCTTGGGTATGTCCGTCTGGGACAGTCGGCCGTCACTCTCTCCGGAGGTGAAAGCCAGAGGATGAAGCTCGCATCGGAGCTTGCCCGCAAAAGCACGGGAAGCACGCTCTACATCCTGGACGAGCCGACTACCGGCCTGCATTCGGAAGACATAAAGGTGCTCCTGGGAGTGCTCCAGCAGCTCGTTGACCAGGGCAACAGCGTGATAGTGATAGAGCACAACCTGGACGTGCTCAAGTGCGCGGACTATATCTTCGACATGGGCCCGGAAGGAGGAAAGGCAGGAGGACGCATCGTGGCACAGGGGACACCGGAAGAGCTGGCGGAGAATCCGGAATCGGTTACGGGCCCATTCCTGAAAGAAGCACTTGGAATGACGGGAGCGGTCCATTAGAGGCCGCACCATTTAAAGAAACGATTATGGAAGAAATAAGGATATTCTGCGAAAACGACGGGGCATACCACAAGGTGTCAATGGGCTCCAGTCTGGAATCATTGTCGGACAACACATTCAGGAAAGTATATGACGAAAAGTCCGGGACCGATATCCCCGTGCTGGCGGCACTGGTGGACAACCGTCTGAAAGAGCTTGAGTTCCCGGTGATGATGCCGCACACCATCAGGTTCATCGGATACAACCACCCGGACGGACGCAGGACATACGTAAGGTCATTGTGCTTCGTGCTGCGCAATGCCGTGAAGGCACTGTACCCCGACAAGGTGCTCGCGATAGACTATTCCCTTCCGAGCGGGCTCTACTGCGAGATCCAGGAGAAAGAGGACAAGGACGACGGCAGACCTTCCATATACTACATCACTGACGATGAACTGGAAAAGGTGAAGGCCAAGATGCAGGAGATAATCAGCCGCGACCTGCCTTTCAGGAAAACGAAAATGACTTTCGAGGAGGCCCAGCGGCTCTTCCTCGCAAACGGACAGAAAGACAAGGCCCAGCTCCTGCGCTCAATCGGACATTACACCTACAGCGTGTATTTCCTTGACGGCGAGGCCGACACGTTCTACGGGCCTCTCGTACCTTCGACGGGATACCTCGAGGTCTTCGACATAATGGGATTCAACAACGGGTTCTGTCTCCAGTTCCCCGCAGAGGGCAATGTGAGCAAGGTCATGCCGATGAAAAGGCAGTCCATGCTCGCCGCCACGCTGAAGGAATACTCGGACTGGTGCGCCATCCTCGGAGTCAAGGGCGTGGGGACGCTCAACGAAGGAATAAGCTCCGGCAGGGCGGTCGAACTGATAAACCTGGCCGAAGCCCTGCACGAAAGGAAATACGCTGACATCGCCGACCAGATAAACATGCAGCGCGGCAGAGTGAAGATAGTGTTCATAGCCGGTCCTTCGAGCAGCGGCAAGACATCATCATCCAAGAGGCTGGCCATACAGTGTAAAGTAGTGGGCCTCAACCCGAAGGTGATTGAACTGGACAACTACTTCGTGGACAGGGAAAAAACCCCGAAAGACGAAAACGGGGAGTATGACTTCGAGGCTCTCGAGGCCATGGACCTGCAGCTGCTCAACAGCCAGCTGAACGACCTCCTGGACGGCAAGGAAGTGGAGCTGCCACGGTTTGACTTCAAGGAAGGCCGAAGGCACTTCGAAGGCAACTTCATGAAACTCAAGGAGAATGACATACTCATAATGGAAGGTATCCACGCCCTCAACCCTGCCATGACCTCGGCAGTGGACGACTCCCACATATTCAGGGTCTATGCTTCGGCCCTGACATCCCTGTCCCTGGACGAGAACAACAACATCTCCACATCGGACAACCGTCTCCTGCGCCGAATAGTCAGGGACAACCGCGTGCGCGGAGTGACCCCGGAAGAGACTATCCTGCGCTGGCACAGCGTGCGCCGTGGCGAGAACAGGAACATATTCCCGTTTCAGGAAAACGCGGACGTGGCGTTCAACTCGGCCCTCATCTTCGAACTCCCGATGCTGAAATATTACGCCGAACCGCTTCTGCGCCGTATTCTCCCGACATCCAAGGCCTACACAGAAGCTGTACGGCTGCTGAAGTTCCTGGACTACATCGTGGCTCTCTCCCCCGATGAGATAGAAGCAATCCCGCCGACGTCCATCATGAGGGAGTTCATCGGCGGGCAGAGACTGTAAAGAGGCATGGGAGCCTTAATCCGCCTACAATCAGGATTGAGACAGGAAAAACCCGGAGACGCATCAATTGCAGCCCCCGGGTTTTCCTTATAAGGCAGTGTAAAAATCTACAATGCTCTGAATCCTCCGTTCCCTGACCTGGATTTCAGGGACAACGCCCCGGAAATGATTTCCTCAGGAATTGTCTCAGCCCTGTAAACGGCGGCGTCATCACTGTTTGCAGTATTGGTGAGAGTAAGCCTGGTCTTGTCATCGGAGACCGTCACCGTGTAGGCGGCATTCCATGCCGTACCGTCACTGTATGTACCTGATATGCATCCGTCCTGCTGGGTATAAGAGCCGTCATAATGCTCATAATAAGGCGTATATACCCTCTGGTACAGGTCGAACGTCCCGTCCTCTCCGAAGGACACATACACGTCCGCCTGCTCCTGGGTCAGCATGCCCCATGACTCCAGGTGCCACTGCCCCGTCACCGGGCCGGCCTCCCCGTCCTGCCCTTCCGGGCCGCCGTTCCGCGTGCAGCCGCAGGCCCCGGCGAGTGATGCGCATAGTATGAACAGCGCCGCAATTCTTGTGGTATCCATGTCTTTTCCTCCTTTTTCTATAGCCATCCTCCATTGCCGGCACCGGAGCCCCTGGCTACCAGCCCGAACTCCTTCTTCACCGTCATCCCGGACATCCCGCTGCCGTTGCCGGTCCCGCCCATCAGCGTCACCGTCATTATCCCGGAGCCCGTCCTGGTGCACGTGAACAGGATCCTCCCCGCGAATACCACGGGGTCGCCCGTGATACCGAGCCGGGCCCTGTCCTCGCCGGATATCTCCACTCCGGAGACGCTCATCTGGGAGCCTCCGTCACCGATGTAGTCCAGCACCTGTATCTGGGCCTGCTCGCCCACGGGGACCCGGATGCAGGTGGACCCCCGCACGTTCATCAGGACCTGGAACGCGTCGATGTAGCCCGTGCCCATGAGCCCGCTGTACCTGGAGTCTGTCCCGGTGCAGTACATGTTGATGTTGCCCACCGATGAGAGGAGTATGGAGTTGAACTCGTCGCGTGTGAACGTCCTCCCCTGCTGCAGGGCGTACGACAGGCCCAGGGCCGCGACCCCTGACACGTGCGGGCAGGCCATCGACGTGCCCTGCATGTAGGCGTAGCCACCCTCGAGGACCGTGGACAGGACACCCGCCTGGGCCGCCTGCATCATGTCCCCTCCCGGGGCGGATATGTTGCATCCCGGGCCGTAGTTGGTGTAGTATGCCGGCGTGTAGTCGCACGACATCGCCGTCACCGAGATCACGTCCCTGTATGCGCCGGGATAGGACGACATCGCCGTGCCCTCGTTCCCGGCCGCGTAAAGGACTATGCCCCCGTCCACGGCATCGCAGTTCCTCGTGTCGATGAAGTAGTCGATAGCCTGCTTCTCCGCGCTGGCGATTTGTGTATATGCCTGGTCAGAAGTCAGGTTTCCGCCCGCCTCGTAGCCGTAGCTGCATTGCAGGATGCACGCCCCGTTGTCCGCGGCGTACTTGATGGCCCTGGCCGAGGTCTCCGCCGTGCCGCTGCCCTGCACATCCGCCCCGTTCTGCGCGTAGAAGATCTGGCAGGACATGATGCGGACACCGTCCCCGCTGCCTGAGCCCCCGGCGACACCGCTCACGCCCTCGCCGTTGTTGTTGAC
>JADILZ010000017.1 GCA_017695065.1 Candidatus Cryptobacteroides excrementipullorum | reverse complement strand
GTTGAATGATAAGCTCGGTTATACCTTCCATTAAATTGCCACTGATAGATGACGTTGCACTTTCTCCATCATTGTTTGCTGTAAAATCGGAATTGGAGTCTTCATTGTATGCAGGGTTGCTGTCCCATTCCATATAATTCTGGTATCTGTGGTTATGTATTTCTGCAGTCCGACTTTCATTTTTATTGGCGTCCTTCTTGTCACCCGTTTGCATCCTCTTTCGATGATCGGCTGGTGTCAATCCCCATTGTTCCGTCAAGAAAATGGATGCTTCCTTTGCCGCCTTTCCGATGTTGGCAAGATTGGCACGTGTACCGTCATCCAGCACCACGTTTGCCAAAAAGTGGAAGTGCGGATTCTTGTCGTCCTTGTCGTGATGTCTGAAACAGATTCCACCGTTGATTTTGTTGAATCCGTTGAGCGGAATACGAAAAGTGGGAAGAAAAAAGAGGATGCTTTACATCCGACAGCGTTGTCAGCAACCGATATTCTCTTTTGGTAGGCAAGGTTTTCCGTTGAAATCTGTTGAGGGCGTTGTTGAATCATATAGGCCATATACATACGTTCTTTCTTATGTTTCCTCAGACTCAACAAATTCAACGGTAGTCTTTCAACTTTTCACGGGTAACGGTATAAAAGCGTCCCACTTTCTTGGATGATGCGGAATACTTCTGCCTCGGCAACACGGATATTTGGTAAGTGAAATAAGACAACGCATTGGGAGCAGGCCCAATAACGTGTTTCCTCCGGCTCAATGTAAACGGGGTAATTCTCGTTGTTGGAACACAGCACGAACTTGGCGAAGAACTGTACTTCATAACGGTCTTTGCCTTTGGCCTCCATCTTGTAGGACTGTGCCGTACTCAGGTTCTTCAGCCGTTCACTGTCTTCACGGCGATTTAACAACACCTCGTCCACGACAATCATCAGTTTGCCTGCCCAATCCGCATTAAACTGGCTGCGGAAATCCTCATTGGTATTGAACGTGACATTCTCCTGAAACAATGCTTTGAGAAAATTCAAGAATGTACTCTTGCCCGTATTCCGTTCTTCTGACACCAACAGAAGTATCGGCAACTTCTGTATTGGTTTCAAGTATAATAGCTGGAGGTAATCCATTCCCAACTCATATTGTTCACCGAAGATATGTTCCACTAAAGAGCAGATATGTTGAAAATTTCCTTCTGCCGGAATATGGGTTATCGGTTCATAGAGATTATAAAAGTTGTTCACGTTATGACGATAGTCCGTATGGCTGGGCATGGTGCAGAAACCGTCATATTTGGGTATCTGCGCTACCTCATCCTTGCTATGGTCTTGCCGGAAGGTACTCATCTTCCACTCCACACGTGTTTTGCGAAACGAACCGTTCATCATCGGTTGGTTCAATATTCGGAACAGTGTGGTGCCGATACGTACATATTCATCCTCCACTCTCCCGGTTTGTGGAATCATATTCTCATTTGCTTCCATTGCCGTCAGTTTTGCTTGTTCCACCCAATATGCGCTTCACATCCGACAGTCGGTATCTTACCTTACTGCCTACCTTGACAGCTTTCAGGTAGTTCCGTTTGTTCCAATGCCATAAGGTCGCATCGCACACTCCGCACATATTCTTTACTTCTTCCCGGCTAAGCAACCGTTCTTCATCGGCAGCGCGGAAAGCCAGTGCCACTTCGTTTATCGCGCGATTGATAAGTTCATCCGAGAATACGCGCAAGTCCTCGCTTGTAATCTCCAGTTTGATATTGGCTGCACCATTGGAGATAATCTGCATCAAGTCAGTCATAATCAAAATCAATGCCGCCGGATTATTCGGCACAACCGCTTTGGCAGCATTATAAACGATTGCACCACTGCTCCCGTATCGGAACGATGGTGCAAAAGTATAATAGGATTTCGCTGAATTTCAATGATTTGCGTTTCGCTTATTTCGGCGAAACCGTAAACGAAAGAAACGAAATGGATATTGAATGAATCCCGTTTATCGCTATGCTTGAAATCTCATTTTGGTAAGACATTACCGCAACACTAATACTGGATTATTCAGAAGTTGGTCTATCACCGGATGATAGATGGCTCCATCAGTCACGGCTGTAATGGTCGTAACTTTATTCCCTCCGTCTTTGGATGAAGCACCGCAATGGAAGATTCGCTCGTCTGTCGTTTGGTAGTCAATGACAATATATCTGTCATGGAATATCCCGCCGGATGTTTGCAGCGAAACAGAAGCATTGGGATATTCCCGACAGAAGTCATTGAACTCCGCTTGATGTAATCGGTTGCCGATATTGTCCGAGAATACAGTAATCTTTACATCGGCAGGAACATCTTTCAAGAGTACCAACGTCTTTAATCCGATATAATTGTCCACCACGAATATGGTTCTCTTGGCTGTGGCATAAATCTGTTGGTAAGCCAAATCGGATTCTACAGGTTGGCCGTTGAGTATCAGCCAGCCCCTTCTGACGGTAGGATTGCTAAAGTCAAGCATGACATTCGCCAGTTCCGACTTCGTTACAACATTGCCCAATGTATCTATTATACTGGCAACCTTGTCATCAACAGCTGATAAGGATTTACGCAAATCAAGCAAGTCTTGTGTGTTCTGGGTTGTTTGCAAAGATAGTTGGAGATATTCCCTCTGCCCCAATAACGGCTGGTTGTCAATAATGTAGTCCTTCATCTGCTTAAAGATGCGAATCAAGGCTTTACTTTGCTTGGTTGCCAACTCTCCTTTCAAGACGGTCATAAGCATATATATTCCTTGCTCCGTAAAGGCATAAGGGTTGTATCTGCGACCTCCCCAACTTGAGGTGGAATTTTTGCACCTCAAGATTTCGCATTCCTCATCAGTCAACTGAAACATGAAGTCTGGTTCAAATTTCTCAATATTGTTCTTGACCTGACGATTGAAGTCTTTGGTGCTGTAACCATAGATTTTAGCCAAATCCATATCAAGCATTACGCGAACACCCCGGACATAGTATATAAATCCTTTCAGCAGGTACTTGCCATATTTCTTTCTGTCTTTCAATGCATTGCAATTCGGTACTCGATAAGTGCCGAATTGACTCAACAAATTCGGCGGACAGTGTGTGCCGAATCTCGCTATGAGACACAATATATTGTGCAACTGGAGATTGCAGCTGAGGATAAACCTGATACAGCCGTCTGGACTCCCGGAACCTGCGTTCCGGCTGCCTACCTTGTCAGGAAAGGAAATTCAGAAGCGAACTTGTCGATAAGTTCGGTATCTGAGACACTCTGGTCCTTGCCTACAGTTTCCCGGATAAACTCTGATGCCTGCAGAAGAGACACTTTCTCGAGTTCATCGACAATCTCAAATTCATTGCTCGACTTGTCATAACCAATGGTGTATATTTTCCTGGATGTCTTCCCGACTTTTTTGAAGTAAGACTCATACTGGGTCTCGGTCAGTTCAGTGAAATCCGACTCGACGAACAATTTGCCCCGCTTCTTGATCACATTGAATGACTGGCCCAGGGGGCCAACAAGTAGATTCAATAAATTGAAAGTGTCCATAATTTATTTTGTTTTAAATAATTAATAAAAAAAGCGAGTCAGACACGATATAGCCTAACTCGCTTTGCGGATTCTATGCTCCGCGGCATTCAGTATTGTAATTTGCCTGTATTATTCCAGCATTGAATACAAAGATTATAATTTTTCGGCAATAATACAATGTATCTGCTGTAATAAATTTTCCACCAGAGCGGAGATCGCCAGTCTTGTCCAGGGATTCAGTCGCACAAGATCTCCACCGTGTACTTCATCCCCGGCTCGAAGTCCGGACTGTACATGAGGAGGAAGTTCTCGTCCACTACGATATTGCGGGACTCGCTCTCAGGCAGTCGAGGATTCCGGAGCCTCTCAGGGAAGAAATAGCTGAACGGGAGGTCCAGGACATGCTCCTGCTTGAATCCGTCCCCCTGCATCCTGCGGAGGCTGAACGAAGGAGAAGTCTCTATGGTTATCACGCATTTGCGCGATGCTCCGCCGTCCTTTCCCGGATCCGCCTTACGGAACGAGGAAGTGACAGTGAAGTCGGTCTCGCCCGGCACCTCCTGCATCCTCACATCCCATTTCGGGTCCCCGTAATAGGCAAGCACATCGCGGTCATGCCAGAATCCGAGCCAGAAGAAAGTCTCCTCATCCGACAGGCTGCGCGGGCCGGCCATGCCGGCAAGAGCCTCCGGGCCGCTGCGGAAATAATCAGCGTCATAGTCGAACGGGGCCACCGTAAGCGAGTCGTTCCACGACGCCATCTGCGCCATCATATCCTGCTGGTTCATATAGAAGGCCTCCGGCACCGAGTAACGGCCCGGATTGGTTATCAGGTACTTCAGCCCGCCCCATCCGTTGCGGCCGTACCATGTGGTAACGACATAGCCGACGAAAGTCGCCGCCTGCTGGCTGTCCATCCAGGCCGCAGCCATACTGCCGCGCGTATTGTTCATGTTGCCTATCAGGCAGTTGCCGATAGGAAGATATACCATCCTGCTGTCACGCTCCTTCACGAGACGCTGCTCCCCCGGATAGTCCACATAGAGACGGCCGTCACGGCAGCGGAGGTTGCCCACAGAGCCGGGCATCTCGAGATTGTTCTCGGTGGCATGGGATGCAGTCACCAACAGGTCAGGCTCGTATGACTCATAATATTCAAGGAACTGGCGGAGCACATCCGGGACATCGCTGCCGAAACGCCGTCCGACAAATTCCCTGATCCTCCCGTTCGCCCCGGCCATGTCTGTCCTGTAGGCTATCTCCCTGAAAGTCACCGAGTCCTCTCCAGGCTTCTTTTCCCCGCACATCCCCACCTGGTGGTCATCCACGAACGCGAAGGCATCGAACCATTTGCCGGACTCGAGCTCTTTTATCGTAGCCGTGGCAGTACGTATTGTCATAGGCTCTTCCGAATGCTCTACCATCCGCAGGGCCGCAGCCGCGTCATAGCCTGTGACTATGCCCCAGAGGAAATCCGCATAAGGGTCAGCGTCCATCCTGCGGCTCATGCGGTTGAGCTCTATCACATAGTCCCTGCCGATATTTTCAGGACAGTCAACTACTGCCACGTAACGCGGATTCAGGTTCCTCAGTTCATCCTCAAGGTCCATTGGTGTGCCGGAGAACCTTAGCACTGTCGCGTCATGGCGTTCCTGCAGGCCCGCCACCACATGCTCCCACGCATCTGTATCCGCAGGGAATGATGAAGGGGCAAGAACGGCATAGGTATCTGCAATTGTGGAAGGCCAGCAGCATCCGGAAAAAAGCGCGGCCGAAATGCCGCATACGGCAGCAAGGCGCAAAAAGGAAAAGTACTTCATATCGAGTGTCAATCCGATGGGTTATACCAATATTTTATCTCCAGAGCGGTGCTCTGGTGTCGCCATCCGAGAAAGCGGATGGCTAAATTAATGTCTTTTGGCCGTTTATACAAATTTTCCCTGATTTGGACTATCTTTGCGCAGTCATAAGAAACTTTTTCACATGGAAAATCCTCAACTCGTAATGCTCGGCACAGGGAACGCCGTAGTGACCAGATGCTACAACACATGCTTCATCCTCAAAGACCGCGGCTCGATGCTCCTGGTCGATGCCGGCGGAGGGAACGGGATACTGCAGCAGCTGGAGAAAGCAGGCATCCGCCTGGGAGACATCCACGACATGTTCATAACACACGCCCATACAGACCATATACTCGGTGCGGTATGGGTAACCAGAGTGATAATGCAGGAAATCCTCAAAGGGAAATACAGCGGGGTCTTCAACATCTACGGCCATGACAAAAGCATCAAAGTCCTCACTGACATCTGCCGCATGACCCTGCACAGGAAATATTCAGAATGTATCGGGAAGACCGTGCTTATGCATGAAGTGCATGACGGGGAGAGATTCCAGGCCGGTGCCTTCCCAATGGAATGCTTCGACGTAAAGTCCACCAAGGAAAAGCAGTTCGGGTTCAGGACCGCCCTGTCTGACGGGCAGACACTGGTATGCCTCGGGGACGAACCTTTCAACGAGCAGAACATCAGCTATGTGGAAAACGCCGACTGGCTCATGTGCGAGGCTTTCTGCCTGTATGACGACAGGGAGACCTTCAAGCCATACGAGAAGAACCACAGCACTGCCCTCGACACCGGAATCATCGCCGAGCGCCTCCATGTCAGGAATCTTGTCCTCTACCATACCGAAGACACATGCCTGCAGGAACGCAAGAAGCGCTACGGGAACGAAGCCCGGCGCAACTTCAGCGGCACTGTCCATGTCCCGGACGACCTGGAGACAATCCCGTTGCACGCCACCCGCCAACCCGGTGACAATACTGCCGGGTCCATTGCGTTTCTGAATTAATTTCGTATTTTTACGTCACTTAAAATTCAACATAATGGCACTTGTAACTTGTAAGGAATGCGGCCAGCCTATTTCTGACGCCGCAAAAGCATGCCCGCATTGCGGAGCACCGGTAATCAAAGATGTCTATTGCCCGAACTGTGGCACCAAAGTCCCTGAGAATGTGAGATTCTGCCCTAAATGCGGCAGAGAGATATGCCAGTCCGGAAACCGCACCGGACAAAAGGACAAGCTGGTGGCAGGCCTCCTGGCCATATTCCTCGGATACCTCGGGATAC
The DNA here is from genome assembly GCA_017695065.1 of Candidatus Cryptobacteroides excrementipullorum. Classification (GTDB taxonomy): domain Bacteria; phylum Bacteroidota; class Bacteroidia; order Bacteroidales; family UBA932; genus Cryptobacteroides; species Cryptobacteroides excrementipullorum. Next base: position 6,581 of record JADILZ010000017.1, on the reverse strand, counting down.
ATTACTTCTACCTCGGCAAGACGACAGGCGGAATCATAACTATAGTGCTGTCCCTCTGCACATGCGGCCTGTGGTCAGTGGTGACCCTCATCCAGGGCATCCTGATGCTTGTGTCCACGGACGAAGCTTTCGCCGAGAAATACGTGGATAACGACAGGAAATTCCCACTTTTCTAAATACTGGGAGACATGTTTTGCAGGAATTGCGGTACGGAACTGCCCGACGATGCGAAATTCTGTACGAATTGCGGATGTTCCATGACAGAAGTCCCGGCGGCAGGATATGCCGGACATGAAAGCAGGTACGCTGATGAAAGACCGTCCACATATATGGCCCTGTCCATAATCGTGACCATCCTTTGCTGCGCACCGTTCGGGATTCTGGGAATAATATATGCCTCCAAAGTGGATTCATGCTGGAGTGCCGGGCTTTTCAGGGAAGCGCGCGAGAACTCCCGCCGGGCAAGGAACTGGTCTCTTCTTGGAATAGGCCTGTGCGTACTGTTCTGGATTGCGTATATATTGCTGATAGTGGCAGGAGTCACGTGGGCGACATGGTGGGATGACAACATCTATTACTCGATGCTGCGGTGAGGCAGGGACTGCACCATAGGAAAATAATGACAATTGCCGCTACAACCGTAATTGCAGCGGCAATTGTCTTGTATTACCTCACCGACCCGTCGTCCTCAGAATTTTTTCCAAAATGTCCGTTTTACCTAATGACAGGGCTGAAATGCCCGGGATGCGGCTCACAACGGGCCTTGCATGAACTGCTCAGCCTGCATATTGGCCAGGCTTTCAGGTACAACGCCCTGATGACGGTTGCGATTCCTTTCCTGACATTTACGGGACTTGCCTGGGCATTAAGGAAAAGGACGCCAGGACTTTACTCCTGGATCAACAGCAGGCCGGTAATCCTGACAGTCCTGGCTGTAATCATTTTATGGTGGATCCTGAGGAACCTGACCGGACTGTAGGGACAGCAGGGAAAGTGAAAACCGGTCCACGCCGGCCTGATCCTGACTCAAACCGGTTACAGCACCAGCCTCTCCAGTCCGGAAAAACTTTCCAGACGGAACAGTTTCGGATGGTCGTACTCGTCTGTCCTTTCGTGCTGCCACGTGGTATGGAAAGGGATGTAGGCCCCGTAGCCGCCTATCTTCAGGACAGGGGAAATGTCGGACTTGAACGAATTGCCCACCATCAGAAATTCCTGAGCCCTGACATCCAGGAACTCCAGGATATCGGAATAAGTCTTCTCGTTCTTGCCGGATACGATTTCCACATGGTCGAAGAACGGTTTAAGGCCGGAGCGCCCGAGCTTGTTCTCCTGGTCCAGCATGTTGCCCTTGGTGATGACTATGGTCCTGTACCTGCGTGAGCGGCTGATTTTCTCCAAAGTCCCGGACACGCCTGGCAGAGGAGTGGCAGGGATTCTCAGCAAAGTGCGTCCGGCAGCATATATCTCCGCTATCCGCTCCGCCGGAATCCTGTCCGAACTGAGACGAAGGGCGGTCTCTATCATTGAAAGTGTGAACGCCATGACTCCGTACCCCAGTTCATCCATGTTCTGAGTCTCGGTCTTGAAGAGTTCCTCCTTTATATATTGGGAATCGCCGTACTCCGCAAGGACGGAGCACAGCCTTTCCTCCGCTTCATCGAAATATGTCTGTGTTTCCCACAGAGTGTCATCCGCATCGAAAGCGATGACCTTTATCTTGTCTTCCAAGCCTTTCAACTGTTCCATATACATTCCTTTCCGGCCGCTGAACAGCTGCACCCTCTGTCATGCCTCCATATAATAAACCCCATCATACCTCTGTACAGTTAAGACTGTCGCCATGTCATGACGATAATGCCTTCCATAAGAACGCCTTACACGTTTCTTCCTGTCCGGCCGGTAATGTCTGTGATGCCTGCCGTCATGATGGCGCGGCGGCCTGACATGGTCCATGTCACCTGGATGGTGAGGCCTGTGGTGATGGGGTGGTGGTGGCGGGACATCATGCCTGTGATGGTGTGCCGGCGGCTCCGGATGCCGGTAATGCCGCATGGCGCCGCAAGAAGACAGCGACAGCACAGCCAGCACGGAGATACAAATCAACAGAACTCTTTTCCGTTTCATAATCTTAACGTCAGTTCAACGAATTTATGTTTAACAATATTATCCTAAAAAACAGTATTTTATGACAGGATTTCTGTAAGAAATCCTGTCTGTCCACCCCCAGTCACCTACGGTGACAGCCCCGGTGGGGCATGCGGCTTCGCTTCGCTGCGCCGGCACCTGCACTGCTTCGGTTTCCTGCCGGAAATCTCGCTGCGTTCCGGTGCGGCCCTGAAGGGCCCTGTTACAGAAATCCTGTCTGTCCACCCCAGTCACTTCGTAATCACCGAATCATCTTTTCCGGGTACGGGGAAGACCTGCGGGATCCCCTTAATCAGCAAGAGGCTTCACCCCAAGGTCTTCCATAGTCCTAGGAGCAGGGACTCCAGGCAGAGGCTTGCGGTCCTTCAGCTGCTCCAGGACTACCTCGATGGCTTTCTCGAGCTGCTGGTCCACTCCGGACTGCTCGAGTATCGGGTCATTGTCTATCAGGATGTCCGGGTCCACACCGTGGTTCTCCACAATCCATTCACCGGTCGCAGCATCATAGTTCGTGAAGAACGGCACCCTGATGTCGGTCCCGTCCATATATGGAAGAGAACCGCTGATGCCCACTATTCCGCCCCAGGTGCGTGTCCCGATGACGGTACCTATGCCGTTGGCCTTGAAACTCCACGGGAACAGGTCTCCGTCCGAAGCCGAATACTTGTTGATCAGCAGGACCTTAGGACCGTACTGAGTTGCATCGGGGATGGTCCCGGTCTTAGACGATGTCCTGTACATTGTCATCCTGTATGGCTTACGCAGGAGGCGTTCTATGATCATCGGGGAGACATTCCCGCCGCCGTTGGCGCGGTCGTCAATGATAAGGGCCTCCTTGTCGAGCTGAGGATAGAAGTAGCGGGCAAACTCGTTCAGACCTTCAGGTCCCATGTCCGGGATGTAGATATAGCCCACACGGCCGTCGGTGGCCTCCTCGACACGTCTGATATTGTCCTGCACCCAGGCATAGTGATATAGAGGATATTCGTTGTCAACTGGCTTCACCACCACCTTGCGGGCGCCTTCGGCAGAAGGACGTGAATTGACAGTCAGCTCCGTAAGCACCCCGGCCTTTCCGACAAGAAGCTTGTAAATATTGTCCACTGTCAGGACAGAAACTCCGTCAACAGCTATAATATAATCACCCTCAGACACTTCCATACCAGGTTCGGCCAGTGGGGAACGGAGCTTCTCGCTGTAAGGCGCACCCGGGAGAATCCTGTCGATGCGGAAGAACCCGCTCTTGTCGCGGCTCAGTCCGGCTCCGAGCAGTCCCATCGTGACACGCTCAGGCTTAGGGTATTCGCCAGGGTTGACGTAAGCATGCCCGCAGGCAAGCTCGCCGATCATCTCCCCTATCACATAGTTCAGGTCCAGACGGGTCTTCACATAAGGGAGCAGTACAGAATACTTCTCCTTTATGGCCTTCCAGTCGACCCCGTGCATTGTCTCCACATAGAAGCCGTCTCTATAGGCCCTCCATGCCTCGTCAAAAATCTGGGCCCACTCCAGGGCATAGTCTATTGGAGCGACCATATCCGACAGATCCACAGGCTTTTCGAGCGATGCAGGCGAGGATCCGAGCTTTCCTGTATAGAGGCTGCGGCCTTTCATATAGAGGACATTGTCTGACCCTGGCACAGTAGCCATCATAGCCCCCTGTGCGACAATGCGGTCCTTATGAGCCTGGAGATCATAAGCATGGGTGGAGCCGCCACCGAAGTACCATACGCATTTGCCGTCGCTGAAAAAGTTGTAATAGCTCCCGGCGGAAAGAGGCAGCTTTACGATACGTCCCGGAAGCCCTTCTGGGTCTATGGTGACAGTCACCCCGGACTCTCCGGACTCCGCACCAGAGGCTTTTTCCTCATGCTTCCTGCCGGACTTCTTCCCGGAGTCCGCGCCGCTGGCGGCCGCCGTGTTCCCGCTGTTTTCCCCGGCCACACTCACCGTCTCGTCCTCAGGAAGGAACGGCGAAGGTATGTCTTCCCGGAGCATTGCCAGATATATCCCGCCCATGCGGGTATAGACATGGTTCCACTCCAGCCGTCCGTAAACCGGATTGAAGTCCCTGTCGGACTCGAATATGAGGTATCTGCCGTCGGTGCTGAATACAGGTGAAGATGAATTGTACCATTTCTCGGTCACAGGATATTCCCTGCCGTCGGCAAGATTGTATACATAGACTACCGAGAAATCGTTGGAAGCCGGCTTGGTATAAGTGATCCAGCGGCTGTCCGGAGAGAACGACACATCGAAGAATTCGCCCTCAGGGTTCTGGAGCAGGGTCTTTTTCTCCTTTGTGGCCACATCCACGGACACCACCCTGTTCTTGCGGTCCGTGTAGATGAGGCTCTTGCTGTCAGAGCTCCATACAAGACTGCGTATATATGTGTCAGAGCCATCTGTAAGCTGCACAGGGTCACCTCCTTCCGAAGGCTGGAGATAGACCTCTGTCTCCCCTGTCCTGTCCGATATGTAGGCTATGTACCTGCCGTCAGGACTCCAGTCGGCCCCGCGCTCGTTGGCTCCCGGAGTCCTGGTGATGTTCCTGGTGACGCCCTCCCCGGCAGGCACATCGAACACCTCGCCGCGGGCCGTCACCGCCAGACGCTTCCCGTCAGGGGACAGTCCTGCCGCAGTAAGGTCCCCGGCCACATGACGCAACTCGCTGCGGGCATACACGTTCTCGCCATTGAGAGTGATATGTATCTGCTCGCTCTTGCGGGTCGCAGGGTCGAGACGGTACAGATACCCGGCGTGCTCATAGACAATCGTCCTGCCGTCCGTGCTAGGGAACTTGACATCATAGTCAGTATATCCGGTCACTTTCTCCGTGGTCCCGGTCTTTGTATTATAGACAAATACATTCATCGTCCTGTCCCTGTCGGAGATGAAGAAGATTTCGTCCCCGATCCACATCGGTATAATATCCTGGGCTACATTGTCAGTAACGTTCTCCACCTTCTTCGCGGCAGGGTCGTAAATCCAGATGTCGTCCGCCATGCCGCCACGGTAATATTTCCATGTACGGAACTCGCGGAAGACACGGTTATAGGCCATCCTGTCACCATCCGGAGAGAAACTGCAGAACCCGCCTTCAGGCAGGGGCAGGCACTCAGGCATCCCGCCCTCAGGGGATACTTTCCAGAGCTTGCCCGCAAACCCGTCCCCGATGCGGTTCCTGTAGACCACCTTCCCGTCAGGGGACCAGGTCAGCACCACATTGTTGGGCCCCATGCGGTCGCCCACGTCATCACGCGGGTTGGTGGAAGTCCAGCTCAGGCGGCGCGGCTCTCCGCCTTCCGCCGGGATAATATAGACCTCACGGTTGCCGTCATACTCGCCGGTAAAGGCAATATATTTTCCGTCAGGAGAATAGCGAGGAAAAATCTCATACCCGACATGTGAAGTCAGACGCCTTGCCTCACCTCCTGCCAATGGGGCACTGTAAAGATCCCCGGCATACGAGAACACCACGTCAGTCCCGTTCGTGGCCGGGAATCTGAGCAACCTGGCCTCATCCTGTGCATAAGCACCCGCTGCAAGACCCATGGCCAGCAGGGACAATAAAAAGAATCTTTTCATGATATAGGACATTAACTTATTTACCTTCAATAAATTATATCAACACAACCTTTTCATATACTTCTGCGGAAGAGTTATCCGGTACAAAATTAAACTAAATTCCAGTCGATGTCCGGAAAGGACAGGAAATTTGGACAGGAAATTTTAGAGAATGTTTTAAAAGGGCAGCAGGGGTTATCTGACGGGACAATCAGAAAACACACGCCGGAAAAAGAAATTTTCTGGCAAATACAGGTGTGCATATCCCTCCCGTCAGCATTGATGACAGGCTTCCCTGCTCCTCATTCCGGGCCGGGCATTGCTGTAAGGACGGGCCGGAGTGAAGAATCCGCGACAGGATGCTGTAAGAATATAAAAAAACAGAAAAAACATTAAAAAAGAGAAAAATCTGCATCCTGGATGCCCATGGCGCTTGTTTCCGGAGCCGTGGCCGCCCTATATTTGCCGGAAAAAATCACAGACATGGGAGAGAGAAGAATCTGCGGGGACTGCGATACGGTCCAGAGGTATGTCGACATATTGAGCGACGCGGGGTTCAAGGCGGTGTTCGGGGACCAGAAGAACAAGGATGTGCTGATGGACCTTCTGAATGTAGTCCTCCCACCGCACAGGAGGGTTAAAGACATAGAGTATTCGACGACGGAGCTTCCCGGGTTCACTCCCGAGGGCAAGAGCGTCCGTCTGGATCTCCGGTGCACGGGGGAGGACGGTACTGGGTTCATAGTGGAGATGCAGAATTCCAGGCAGAGGCATTTCTTCAAGAGGTGCGTTGAGTACGCCGCGAAGGTTTATGACTCAGGGAGCAGGAGAGGCGGCGGGTATTCGGACATCCCGCCGGTGTATTT
>JADILZ010000086.1 GCA_017695065.1 Candidatus Cryptobacteroides excrementipullorum | reverse complement strand
GACATCTGGTGGGTCGAGGTCCACTGGCCGTCGGGATTATAGGCGTAGCCCATGTCGTAGGCCGGAGAAAGGTGCCATTTCCCGCCTCTGTCCATCAGGAAAGAGATGTTCTTCGTGTGGTCGTCCTGGTTGCGCACCACGACATTGAACACCATTCTGCGGAACATCTCCTGCGCCTCCTTGTAGGTGAGCCGCAGAACGCGCATCACAGCGAACGCCTGTTCATAGGAGTATGCCCTGAGGAGCCGGTAATCGAAGTGCGCGATGCCGCAGAGCGTCTGCATGTGCACCTTTGCACCGTTTATCCGGTCGAACCGCTTTGTCAGAAAATGGGCTCTCCCGTTTTCTTCGATCAGTGAACATTCTGTCATTTCAATGCCGCATTCTTTCACAAGACGCGAGAATGAGTACTCCAGTCGTCCGAAGTTTCCAGTCTCCCTGAATCCGGCCGTGGCTGATACGCCGTCCAACTTGATGATATAGTAGTCAAACCCGTCGGGAGTCTCGGCCTGTCCCGAACGGATCTCTCCGGTGACTTTGTTATAGGCTATGATTGCCTTGGCGCGTTGTCCGCCGGCTGAGGTGCCGAGGCGCAGAATCTCCGCAATGGCCGCCTTCTTGTCGGAACTGATGTTGACCTTGAAGTTTGATTTGTCGGCAAGTGCTTCTCTGGCTATATCTACCAAAGAATCGACCTCTATCCGGCTATCCGTATTAATAGCATCGATGGCCGGCTCGAATTCGAGGGCGCCCATGCAGCGTTTGCCCAAAAAACAAAGAGTTCGGTATCTGTCAGTATGTATATATTGTCCAACATCTCAAATTTGATACTTATTGCAGCAAATATAAGAATAAAGGTTTAAAAATGAAACTTTATGCAGAATAACTTAAGTCAGGAATTTCCGCTGCGCTTCCTTTTCTCTTTCACTTCGCCAGGGAGGCACTTTCATTCAGGTCGTCATTGAGCTTCGCTCATGCTCCTTTCTGTTTATAATACCTTAATGAGCAAGCTCATAGCCATTATAAACAGAAAGTCGCCGCATCCATAGGACGCAGCGACCTGAATGAGCGGAAAACGAGATTCGAACTCGCGACCCTCAGCTTGGGAAGCTGATGCTCTACCAACTGAGCTATTTCCGCAGAATTTCGTTCCTTTAGCGCCCCTGAGGCGGAAAAGGACTGCAAATATAATACTTTTTTCTTAAAGTAGAAATCCTGCCATAGTTTTTTTCGGAAAATTTTTGAAAATAACTGAAAGTGTTCCTAACTTCGTCAGGTCATATCCAAACAGCACGAAAATGGGAAATACTAAGTTCGACACCTGCTTCTTCGAGCGGTACGCCATGATCTCGCTGCAGACATTGCTCGGGGAAAAATACAGCAGACTGGTAAATGAAGACAGACCTGATCTTCAGGCCCCTGACCATTCCCTGGGTATAGAAGTGACCAGAGCCATGGAAGAAAACAAGAAAGTCGCTGACTCGCTGCTGCTTGAGATGGCCGGTGTGATTGAACCGGACGAGGATGACGACGCGGAGGAAGACTACAGGAACATTATCGACAGCGGGTATGCATACGGACTCAGGAACGGGAAGTACATAGGTTCTGTTGAATACAACTACTGGGCATTGGCCTTGCCGCTAAAGAGGATAATAGCCAGTAAGGTAGAAAAAGTAAGTTCCGGATTCTACGGAAGTTACAAGTCATTCGGACTCTATGTATTCTGCAAGGACCACCTTTCTGAAAGGGAAGTGGAGCTCGCCGTGTCGTACATGACGGACATACAGGAAGGACGCAGTATCCGTTATGACACCCTGTACCTGTCACTGATAGACAGGCTCTATGTATGCGAGATGAAAACAGACGGCCGCATCTCCCCGTATGACATTTCCCGGGAGATGTGCCGTCTGTTTTTCCGCCAGGCCCTGTAGAAGCTGTTTAACGTGAATCTACCGGCAGGAAGACACGAACTTCCTGAAACGCTCCAGCCCGTCAAGCATAACTGAGCGCGGGCAGGCGATATTCCACCGCATGAACCCTTCTCCGTCCGCACCGTACATAGTACCGGCATTGAGCCACAGACCGGTCTTCTCAAGAAGGGCGGACTCGATGTCATCAGACTTCATGCCGAGCGGCCTGCAGTCCATCCACACCAGATATGTACCTTCCAGCTCGGCGACATTGAATCCAGGGAGATTCTCCCTGCAGAACTCCCTGAAACAGTCATAGTTGCCTTTCAGGTATGCTATCAGCCGGGACAGCCACTCCCCGCCATTCGTATATGCCGCCACAGTGGCCGTGACACCGAACGGGTTGACGTCACACACTTCATTGATATTGATGGCTTTGTCAATCCTGCGCCTTACATCCGGGTCAGCAGATACGATATTGGCGATCTGCAGCCCTGCGATATTGAATGCCTTGCTCGGAGAGAAACATGTCACTGAATGGTGCAGGAAATCATCCGAGACGGAAGCAAAAGGTGTGTACTTGTACCCAGGATATACCAGCTCGCAATGTATCTCGTCCGATACCACCGTCACACCATGCCTGATGCATATCTCCCCTATCCGGCCAAGCTCTTCCCTCGTCCACACCCGTCCGGCAGGATTGTGCGGATTGCACAGCAGCATAAGCCGGACTCCAGGTAATGAAGCCTTACGGTCAAGATCTTCGAAATCAATATGGTAAGTCCTTCCGTCATAAACAAGTGGGCTGGAGACCATCTCACATCCGTTGTTCCTGATGGAGGAGAAGAAACAGTTGTAAACAGGTGTCTGTACCAGTATCCTGTCCCCCGGTTCCGCAAGGGCCTTTATCACGGCCGATATGGCCGGGACCACACCTGAAGTGTATATAATCCATTCTCGGCTGATATCCCATCCGTGCCTGCCGGCGAACCATGAAGTCACCGCATCATAGTACTCATCCGGGACATGAGTATATCCGAAAATCCCTTGCGACACCCTCTCCTGCAGAGCCTCCACTATTGCAGGGGCAGTACGGAAGTCCATATCCGCCACCCACATGGGAAGCACATTGCGGTCTCTGGCGCTGTCCCATTTATACGAACATGTGCCATGCCTGTCATTGATCCTGTCGAAATCGGATACCATCATCTGCCTCCCCTCTGCTCTATCACACAGTCTGCCGGAGCCTTGATGTTCCCGTCGATTGTCACCGAACCTATGGAATCGGCGACGATATGCCCCGACATCGGGTTCTTTATGTTCGTTATGGAACCATTTATGGATGCATTGACCGTGCTGTACTCGAAAGCCCTGTCACAGTCAGCACCGAAAGTGCAGTTCTCGAGCACAAGGTCATGTGCATAGCAGAGAGGCTGTTCGCCGGTAATATGGCAGTTAACCAGCCTGAGGTTCCTCGAGTGCCATCCGAGGTACTCGCCGTTGAGCTCAGAATCATAAATTGTCACGTTCTCGACCTCCCAGAAAGCGTCCTTGGTGGTTATCCTGGCGTTCCGTATTTCCACATTCTTCACATACTGGAAGACATACTTGCTGTCGCTCTGGAGACCGTCGACACGTATATTCTCGCTGAACATGAACGGATAAGTCCCGCCATGAAGCACCAGGTCCTTTATATCCAGGTTTTTGCACCGCCAGAACACTTCATCCGCATCATTCATGACAACGTTGCGTATCTCGATGTCCGTCATCTCCCGGAACATCTTTGGTGCATCTATGCGGGTATCTGTCATTACCAGATGGTCCGAATACCAAAGGGCCGAACGGCCTCCCACATCAAAAAAGCACTTGTCAATCCGGAACCCGTGAACATGCCAGAACGGGTAATTGCCTTCGAAGCGGCAGTCCACCGCCTCGATGTTGCTGCATTCCTTTATCGCAGACTCCCCTTCCCGTATCGTCACATTCTCCAGACGCAGGTCATGGGAAGCGAAAAGCGGACGTTCTCCGCCAAATTCAGTGTCTCTAATTATTTTCATGATACTATGATGGTTTTCAATCATTCGCCCTCAACAAATGTAGTACCAATGCCCCTGGTGTCATCTGCAGTGGCCCCTGCGTCCGTTCTCCGGAGCGTGACACGCTTTGGTGAGTCTATTGGTGCCTGTCCAGGATTTTTCTGCGGCAAAAATAACACAAGCGGATGAAAATCCGTGTAGATATTTTACAGATGATTGTATCATCTTGACGGTTGTCCGGAATGTAGGCAAAACAAAGACGATGTACCCTTATACCCCCATGAGCCCGTTCTATATTGGGGATATGGACATAAAAAATAAGGACACTTCATTCGAAGTGTCCCGTTTTGGTAGCGGGAGGAGGACTCGAACCTCCGGCCTCCGGGTTATGAGCCCGACGAGCTACCAACTGCTCTATCCCGCGGTTTCGGATTGCAAAGGTACAAACAATTTTTTAAAATGCAAATATTTTTTTTAATTTTTCAGTCCTTTGCTTTTTCCGGGAGAGACTATCATGAAGACGATAGCCGCCATGGTCAGGAAAATTCCTATCACTACATTGACCGTTATGTCCTCACCGAAAGCCACTGCGCCGACAAGGATTGCGGTGACCGGCTCGAAGACGCCGAGCACGGATGCTCTCGTCGCCCCTATTATCCTTGTCGCCATGGCCAGGGTGGCTGTTGAGACTATCGTAGGAAGTACCGCAAGCCCCACAAGGCTGACCCACGGGGACACGCCATGTATCCCTGCCATCAGAGGCACTTCAGACACAAGCGCGTGGAGAGAGAAGACCAGCACGCCTGTGAGCAGTGCATAGAAAGTCAGCAATGTGTTTGAAATCATGTGCACCGAGCGGCTTCTGTTCACCACGACTATGAACATGGCATAGGAAAGTGCAGAGGCAAAAGAAAGTGCCAGGCCGCGCCACTGCATAGTCTGTGTCCCGTCTGTCCTGCACAGGAAAAGCACCCCGATGAAAGTGGTGATTATGGCCACCCATACCTGCCATGTGGGATACACCTTCAGGAACATCATTATCAGGGCCACCAGCACAGGGTAAAGGAACACTATGGTCGTGGCTACACCGGACGGGATGTAATGGTATGCCTCGAACAGCGTAAGGCTGCTGAGCGAGAACAGCAGGCCGAGCACAAGCAGTCTCCTGAGCTGATGGAGTGTCACCCTGAAGTTCTCTCTGCGCAGCATGAGCCAGCCACCGAGTATAACCACTGCAAGCAAGTAGCGGAAAAACAATATCGTATCCACAGACACCCCGCTTTTCATCAGCGGGACCGCAAACAGGGGGTTGAGTCCGTAGGTGACACCTGTCACAATACCTGCCAGATACCCCCAGAAAGTTCCGGCCGTACCCGAAGAACCGGATTTCATTCTTACATTCATAGCCACAAAAGACACGAAGAAGATCCGGCTGCACAATAGCCGGACCTCCCTCCTGATAAATTGAATATCTGATTAACCTATAAAACTTAGAATATTGTCCACCGCATCCTTCGAGAAACCCTTCTGTTCCCCGCTGGACAGGTTCTTCAGGTTGACAAGGCCTGCGGACATCTCGTCTTCTCCTGTGATCGAGATGAACTGTATCCCTTTCCTGTCAGCGTAGTCGAACTGCTTTTTCAGTTTTGCAGCCTCCGGATAGATCTCACACGGGACACCGGCCTCACGCAGCGCCTTCACCACAGGAAGGATATAACGCATCTCGGCATCCCCCATATTGGCAAAAAGCACTTTAGTGGACGATGTGACCTCCTCCGGGAACTTGCCCAGACCTTTAAGCACATCATATATCCTGTCCGCACCGAAAGAGATCCCCACACCCGACATGTCCGGAAGGCCGAAGATTCCTGTAAGGTTGTCATAACGTCCTCCGCCGCAGATGCTTCCTATCTGGAAATCCTTGGCCTTGACTTCGAATATGGCACCGGTATAGTAATTGAGCCCTCTGGCAAGCGACAAGTCGATCTCCACTTCCTGCGACACTCCCGCAGTCTCTATGAGGCCGAAAAGCTCGTCCAGCTCGTCCAGGCCTTTAATCCCGGTCTCCGAAACGATTCCAGAGGCGGACCTGCCTGACATAAGCTCCCGCATGGCGGCTATCTTCTCCCTGGTGGAGCCTTTCAGCATGAGCACAGGCTCGATGACGGCTACAGCGGCATCCGTGAGTCCTTTCTCCTTCATCTCGGTCTTCACTGCCTCAAGGCCTATCTTGTCGATCTTGTCGATGGCCACTGTGATGTCCACCACCTTGTCAGGGAAACCGGATATCTCGGCAAGTCCCGTGAGCACCTTCCTGTTGTTTATCTTTACCAGGACATCCACGCCGAAAAGGCTGAACACCCTGTCCACTATCTGCACAAGTTCCAGCTCGTTGAGCAATGACCTGGAACCGATCACGTCCACATCGCACTGATAGAATTCCCTGTAACGGCCCTTCTGCGGCCTGTCAGCACGCCAGACAGGCTGTATCTGGTATCTTCTGAACGGGAATGTTATTTCGTTCTGGTGCTGCACCACGAAACGGGCGAAAGGCACGGTCAGGTCATAGCGGAGGCCTTTCTCGCAGACCTTCAGGGAAAGCGCCTTGCTGTTGTACATGTTCTCCCCATCAGCAAGACGGAACTGGCTGAAATCGATGCCTGAGAAGGCATCGCCGGAGTTGAGGATCCTGAACAGGAGCTTGTCCCCTTCGTCCCCGTATTTTCCCAGCAGTGTGCTGAGATTCTCCATCGAGGGAGTCTCGATGGGTGCATAGCCATAAGTCCTGAATACAGAACGGACAGTATCGAATATATAGTTCCTTCCTGCCATCTCGGCAGGACCGAAGTCTCTTGTACCCTTGGGAATAGAAGGTTTCTGTGCCATTTTCATTACAATTAAAAATCAACGGCTTCCCATGCAGTGCGGAAAACCGCTGCAAATATACGTAGAAGCCGAGAGCAGAGCAAATTTTATTTGCTATGCCAAGGCGCAACCGTATAAATGGCCGCAAGGCCAAATATCGTAGAAGCCGAGAGCAGAGCAAATTTTATTTGCTATGCCGAGGCGCAACCGTATAAAAAATAAAAGGCATGGACTTACGGGAATCCATGCCTTAAATTATGTCAGTAATCTCAATCGGAGCTCGTGTCTCAAGATAACCAGATGAAAGAAGAGAGAACTCCGGCGACTACCAGGAATGCCCCTACTCTTTTAGCCAATTCCAATAAAAATTCTCTCATGACAATACATTATTAATCAAACAACGCATTATAGATGCAGAGAGCGGGACTGACGTTGCACCGTCAACGGCAAAAAACTGACATTTGCGGGAAATTCGCGTCCGGAACAGGCCATGACGGTCAAAAAAAGAAGGGCAACACGGACAGAAACTCATGGACAGCTACCATGGTATGCTCGTATCGCGGACCATAACAATCTGCACCTCTCCTGTATAGACACCGACGAACCACTCGTCTATCTCCGAATATGAGTCCTCTTGGAAATCAAGAGGTACGGTAACCGTAGTGTCAAAATAAACTCCCCAGTTGACATCACTGTTGTCCACTGCCCTTATCGTGATATTGTCGGACGGCGTAAAATTACCGTACAGGGAGAAGCGTCCGTCAGGCTGCACATCGGTATATGTCAGCCCCCAGTACCGGTCAACGCAATATACCCTGATGCCGTAAAGCGGCTGTCCTGTCTCGTCCACGACCATTCCGTCCACCTCGAAATCAGCATAAGGGAAGCCGTATGACCCGTCCGGGCCACTTCCGCCGCTGATCTCACACGACACCATAAAGGGCACTGCTACCGCTGCCGGCAGCCACGCAGACATGAATGACAGGACTGCCTTGCATATCCTCGCTGCGATGTCCGGCGCCTTGAATCCCGGGCCGTCTGATCTGTACCTCATGAATTTTTTCTCCGTCATAGTCCATGTACTCCTGTTCACATGATCCTGTCCATATGGCACAGCATGAGATCCCCTGCATCGTTCCTCAGGTGCATACCGTTGCCCTCGCAATAGCGGAACCACCTGCAGCTGCCGCATTTGCCCTTCTTCATCCATGACCTGTCCCTGTACGGGACAAACCTGTTCTCCCACACATCTATGAAATCGTCCTCATATATGTTTCCCTGATGATAATCGCTCCTGATGCTCGGGCAGGCCGAGATGGAGCCGTCTGCCAGCACAGAAGCCACCGAGAGGCCGGCCTGGCAGGTGTAAAGATGGTCCCTGACCTTGCCTTCGAACTCCCCGAGGAAGCCTTCGCACCCGTAGCTGGGCATTATCCGCCCCTCCTTCCTTGTCCTGGATATGAATTCCATAAGCCCCCTGAACCGCTCCCTGTCAAGCTGCAGGTCCGGATCCGAGGCCGCCCTCCCGGCCGGGAAGACAGTGAAAAGCCTCCATTGCCGGAGTCCGAGAGAAATCAGGTAATCCCTGAATTCGGCCAGGGTCCCGTAGTTCCTGTTGTTCACACAGGTAACCACATCGAATTTCACGGAATCTTCCCCGGCGAGTATCCTTACTGCTTCTTCGGCATGACTGAAGCTGCCAGGGACACCGCGCATCCAGTCATGGTCCTGCGGGAACCCGTCAAGGCTCACGGTAGCGGAATGAAGCCCGGCGCGAAGCAGGGATTCTATCTTGCCCGGTGTCATGAGCATGCCGTTGGAGACCAGTCCCCACGGGAACTCCATGCCGTATATCTCCCTGCCGCACTTTTCCAGGTCCTTGCGCATGAGAGGCTCCCCGCCGGTCAGGATGACCATGATATGGTGCGGGTCATACCGTTCCTTGATACGTGCAAGGACTTTGCGGAAATCCTCAAACGGCATGTCGGGTCCGATAGAAGAGACATGGCAGTCACTGCCGCAGTGGCGGCAGCGCAGATTGCAGCGCAGGGTGCACTCCCAGAACAGCTGGCGCAGAGGATGTTTCTCCTGCTGCTCCTTTATCAGCTGGCGGTGGAGCTCAAGTGCCAGACGCTGTTTAAGTGAAATACCTGTCATCCGGAAGAAAGAACTTTAAGAAGCCGTTTGGACTTTTCGGTGACGTCCAGGTCTACCAGTCAGAGCTGATATCACGTGTAACCGTAACCTCTACATCCCCGGCACTGAACATGCCGGAGTACCATCCTTCACCATCCGACACATGCTCCAGAGAGACAGAGACGGTCACCGTCTGGAAAAGACCTCCGTTCTCCTCCTGGTCAGTGTCCTCCACTTTAACCAGGACCGACTCCGAAGGGAAGAACGAGCCTGAAAGGGAAAAACGGCCCTCGGCATCGGTAGTCCCGGTCACGACCGGTTGCGGATTGCCGTTCTGCTCCATGGCAGACACTTTCAGTCCCTGAACCGGCTGCGAAAGTTCGGCATCCACAACCTTTCCCTTGACTTCAAAGTCCGCATACGGTGATCCGTATTCCTCCCGCGCTATAAAAGGAGAATTGCAGCCTACGGCAGAGAACCCGAGAAGAGTAAGCAGGCATTTACAGATACTTGTAATAAAAGATTTCATAATCAATCAGTTTGGCCAGACAGTCGGAAGATGCAAAAAGGAGTATGGACGTTGCATCACAACCCCTTGATATACCTGTCAATAGCTGCTGCCGCCTTTCTTCCTGCCCCCATTGCCAGAATAACCGTGGCCGCCCCGGTGACGGCATCGCCCCCGGCAAAGACCCCAGGGCGGGATGTGGCCCCGTCGGCATCGGCCACGATACAGCCTTTCCTGTTCGTATCGAGACCGTGCGTAGTCTTGGCAATCAGAGGGTTGGGAGAAGTGCCCAGAGCCATTATCACGGAATCGGCCTCTATATCGAATTCCGATCCCGGCACAGGTACAGGTGAGCGACGGCCGCTCTCATCCGGCTCGCCGAGCTCCATCCTGATGCATCTTATGCCTCTCACCCAGCCTTTTTCGTCCCCGAGAATCTCCACGGGATTGGTAAGCATGGAGAATGTGATGCCCTCCTCCATTGCATGGTGGACTTCTTCCCTGCGGGCCGGAAGCTCCTTCTCTGTCCTGCGGTACACTACCGTGGTCTCCGCACCGAGCCTGAGGGCGGTGCGGGCGGCGTCCATGGCCACATTGCCACCGCCGACAACGACCACCCTGTGCCCCGTATATACCGGGGTCATGTAGTCATCGCGGTATGCTTTCATGAGGTTGTTCCTGGTGAGGAACTCGTTGGCGGAGAACACCCCGTTCAGATTCTCGCCGGGTATGCCCATGAAGCGCGGAAGCCCAGCACCGGAGCCGATGAACACGGCCGAGAACCCCTCATTGTCCAGAAGGGAATCTACCGTGACAGTCCGGCCGACGACCACATCCGTCTCTATCTTCACGCCCAGAGCCTTCACCGAGCCTATCTCCGCAGCCACGACCTTCTCTTTAGGAAGCCTGAATTCGGGAATCCCGTATTCCAGGACTCCACCTGCCTTGTGAAGTGCCTCGAACACAGTCACATCATATCCCATCTTGGCCAGGTCGCTGGCACAAGCCAGACCTGAAGGGCCGCTGCCCACAACCGCTACCTTGTACCCGTTTGACGGGGCCTTCACAGCCCCCTGGCTGCCGTTTGACATGTTCCAGTCAGCCACGAACCGCTCAAGCTTGCCTATCGCTACCGGCTCGCCTTTCACTCCGAGGATGCAGCTGCCCTCACACTGTGTCTCCTGAGGACAGACTCTCCCGCACACTGCGGGCAGGGACGAGTCCCTGGCTATAACGGCTGAGGCTCCGCTGAAGTCCCCCGCAGCCACATGTGCGATGAACTCCGGTATGCTGATATTCACCGGACATGCGGAGACACAGCGCGGATTCTTGCAATGCAGGCACCTGGACGCTTCCAGCAAAGCCTCATTTTCATTGTATCCGTAGCAGACCTCTTCAAAATTGGCCGCCCTTGTCTTAGGGTCCTGTTCCCTTACAGGGACCCGAGGTATCCTGTTTGCCATTATTTTCCCCTCCCTATCTTGCACTCGTGTTCATATCTTTCCTCTGCCTCATGTTCCTGGGTGCGGTACATGCCCTGGCGGCGCATGGCCTCATCGAAATCCACCTCGTATCCGTCAAATTCAGGACCTTCGACACAGGCGAACCTGGTCTTTCCCCCGACAGTCACACGGCATGCGCCGCACATTCCGGTTCCGTCCACCATGAGGGTGTTGAGACTGACCGTCACAGGTATCCCGAGCTTCCTGGCACTGAGCGAGGCGAATTTCATCATTATCATAGGCCCTATGGCCACGGCCCTGGTATATCTCCGGCCGTCTTCAAGGACGAGCTTTTCCAGGAGCCCGGTGACCATCCCCTTGAAACCTTCCGACCCGTCGTCCGTGCAGATATAGAGCCGGTCGCACACAGCCGCCATCTCCTCCTTATATATTATAAGGCCCGAATTCTTCGCGCCTATAATCACATCCGCGTGTACTCCCATCGAATGGAGATACCTGACCTGAGGATAGACAGGGGCGGTACCGACACCGCCGGCAATGAAGATATACCTCTCGCCCATGAGTTCCTCCCTTGTCATCCCGGTGAATTCAGACGGCACACCCAGAGGCCCTACCACATCGCTGAACGAATCGCCTTCCTCGAAAGAGCATATTTCCGAGGTGGAAGCCCCTATTTTCTGGGTGACTATGGTCACTGTTCCCTCATTTCTATCATAATCACTGATAGTCAGAGGAATACGTTCCCCGTGTTCTTCCGGGCGGACGATAAGGAACTGGCCCGGCTGCGCAGCCCCGGCAAGCCTCGGTGCATGGACCTTCATCCTGCAGATGGCCGGAGTCAGCATTTCTTTTCTTACAATTTCAAACATTAAAACCTCCTGTTGATACCTTGTGACATGCAGGACCTGGACAAGCAGGACCTGGAAAGGCAAATTCAGAGACTGTCCGGACTCCCGGCCCGGTCCATGGAGCCCTGAAGCTTCCCGACTTCATAGCCCAGTTTACGGATACTTTCGGCAAGCTTTGCCTCATCTGTTTTCGAAGCGTCATAGACTATCTTCACAGTCTTGTCCTCCAGGGAGACCTCGAGGTCCTTGACGCCCTTCTCAAAAGAGATGTTCTCCGTAATCTTCTCCACGCACTTCGCGCAATGCATGCTCACGGAGAATTTCACTTCCACGAGCTTCTTCCCCGGCTTCAGTGCCGCGGCGGCTTCATTTGCATTGCCGCAGGCTGGTCTGCCGGCTGCCGATGCTCCCGGACATGCCGCAAGAGCAAATGACATCAGGGACGCTACGGCAACAATGATGAATCTGTCTGTTTTCATTGTATCACTTTTTATTTTTCCTGTGCCCGGCTGATGACCCGGGCTGTACTGGCCAAATTACCCTCACATGCCCTTCCAGAGAGTGAAGCGGACACCTGCGTAAAACCTTGCCCCCATGAGAGGTCCCCATACAGCGCTCGCATCGAAAGACGGCTGGCGTGCGTTCACCACACCGCTGGCGGCATCCGGAACCCCGAGAATCACGTCCTTCTGGCGGAACCCTGTGAGATTCTCCCCTCCTATATAGATGTCCACGCCTTTGAACCTGCGTGTGACCTGTGCATACAGCATAGGGAAGGCAGGCGTATGGCCGTTCCTGTACAGCGGTTTCCCGTCAGGGCCGGCCAGAGCCTCCATGAAGCTGTAAACCCTTGCCGGGCCGTTCACCGATGCTGTGAAATCGAATATCCATTTGTCAAGGCGTGTGGCATACTGCAAATTCAGTACCCCCTTGTATTTGCTTGTCATAGGCTTTTCCACAAGCCCCAGTTCACGCAGCTCGATCATCGCGTCGGTATATCTGAACGTCGCCGTGACCTTGAAGCGTTTCACCGGCTCCACGCTGAAATCCAACTGATAGGTGTCCGTATATGACCTTCGCCCGTCAAGAGCGTAGAAATAAATTACATTAGGCTCCGCCTCGTAATCCACCACCATCTGCCTGGAGAACAAAGTATGGAAATAGTCGAAACTGATGTAAGTGTCTGATGATGCCCCGAAAGGAAGATAATAGGTCACATTTCCGCCGTAAGTCCACGAATCTTCAAGCAGGTGTTCGTCGTATATCCCTTTGAAGGCCTTGCCTGTGGAAAGGACCCCTATGTTGTCCGAGAAAGGCATGGAGTACCTCAGGCCACGCCCGCCGTTGAGCCTGATGACAATCTGCTCTGCCGGAGAATACTTGAGTGTAGCGCGCGGGGAGAGCTTGAAGCCGTCGAGATTGTACCATTCGCCCCTTGCTCCGGCTATTGCGGTCAGCCTGTCTCCCGCATGGAAGGTGTATTCGGCGAAGATGCCGGCATTGAAAAGGTCGGTGGTACCCTTGTTGCTGACAGAAGTCAATGCAGGGTCAGGGAAGACGATCTCCCTCCTGAAATCCTCGCCGATCCTGTCATAGGATGACCCGAAGCCGGCAGTTAGGCTGTGTGAACTGTTTATGTCATACCGGTACAGGACATTCAGGAAGCCCGAATGCTGCCTGCCGGAATACATTGTGGAGCCGAACCATGAATCCATGTCATATAATGTATAGTCGGCCACCACGGCGATGTTCATGGAATTGTCGGATGACAGAGGGACACCCACCTTGACATACCCGTTCAGGGAGCGGTTCATGATGTCCGACCCCCATGGCAATGAGTTGGAAATGCTGTACTCCCTGTGGTCGTATCCTTCCTGCCCTCCTTTGCGGGAATCCTGAAGGGCCCTGACACCGAAACGCAGCTGCACTCCGCTGTCAGCCAGATAGTACCACCTGTTCGCAAAGTTGAACTGGAGCATCCTTGGATCGTCCATGTACCCGTCATGGTTGTGGTCGAAGCTCTTCAGGTTGCCCGAAACGTGTCCGAGCAGGACCGTGCTCCACCTGTCCCCGATCTGGAGTGAGGAAGCCGCATTGAAATCCAGCTTAGTGTCGCTCATCACCGAGGCATTCAGGAAAAGGGGTTTCTCATCTGTAGGTTTCCGGAACTCCATGTTGATCTGGCCCGTCATGGATTCCACTCCGTTGATCACGGACGACGCCCCCTTGGCTATCTGTATGCTGCTGAGCCACTGTCCGGGCACGTATGACAGTCCGAACGGTGAAGCGAGCCCCCTCATGGCCGGACGGTTCTCGTCCAGCATCTGTGTATAGACTCCCGAAAGGCCGAGAAGCCGTATCTGCCGGGCCCCTGTCACCGCATCGGAATAGCCGACAGTGACACTTGCCGAATTTTCAAAGCTTTCAGCCAGAGTGCAGCATGCCATCTTCTGGAGGCCGGCCGAGGAAATCACTTCCGTGCGTATCGGAGAACCTTTTTTTATATAATTCCCGTCCTGTCTGGATACTGCGACAGATGCATCCAGACTGTCTTTGCGCTCGCCGTACAGGGAAACCGTGTCAGCTTCAGCCACGGTCTGTCCGTGAAGGTCCGCCATCCAGGCAGACAAGAAAGCCATCAAAGACAATATGATATACAAATGCTTCATTTTTCTGTCAATCGGTTACAAACAACAAGGTGGGTCAGGATATTTTCCGGGCAAAATCCCGAATGTCGGCAAAATTAATAAATTTTACGGAGATGCAATTTTTTTACTATCTTTGTGTGATTGCGGCTTTTTGCAGGCCGTTAACTCAGAAAGTGTTTAATACCTAAGTGAATTGATATGAAAGAATTTGTCAAAATGACACTGGCCGCCATGCTGGGCTTCTTCCTGATCGGAGTGGTGTTCTTTTTCTTCTCCCTTGCCATAATCGGCTCGATTGCGGCCCTCGGGAGCAGCCAGCCGGTAATGCCTAGAACAGCTGTGCTTTCCCTTGACTTCTCGAAGTTCACTGTCAGCGAACAGACAACGGAAGCTGACCCGATAAGCCAGCTCCAGGGGAACAATACAGCAGTCGTCGGAATATGGAGCGCCATACAGGCAATAGATGCGGCTGCCGCCGACCCTGCCATCAAATATATGTTCATGAGACCGGACATGGCTTCCGGCGGAATAGCTGAAATAGAGGAGCTGAGAAGTGCCATAGAGAATTTCCGCAACAGCGGGAAAGCCGTCGTTTCCTACATGGAAACCCCTACCAACGCAGGATATTACCTTGCATCGGCTTCAGACAAGATATTCATGAGCTCTCACGAAGGGACCATGAACATGATTTCAGGATTCTCTGCCAGACTGATATTCCTCAAGGACATCCTGGACAAGCTCGGCGTGAACGTGCAGCTCATCCGTCACGGGAAATACAAATCTGCCGGTGAAATGTACATCCGCAGCGAGGCAAGCCCGGAGAACCTGCTCCAGAACCAGGAGATGGTGGATGCCATCTGGGACAACTGGACTTCTACCATCGCCTCGGCGAGAGAGATCAGCCAAAGCGACTTCAATGCCTTGATTGACAACCTTGAACTGAATTTCTCAGAGGATTTTCTCGACAATGGACTTGTGGACGAGCTCCTCACCAAAGACCAGCTCCGCCAGAAACTGAGCGATCTGTATGACGCAGGGGAGACAAAGGATGTACCGATGGTATCCCTCGCCGATTACGCCAAACTGAAAGTAATGCCTAACTTCAAGGCGAAGAACAAGATAGCCATAATATACGCCAATGGGAACATCGTTGATGGCAACGAGCCGGAGCAGGTTGCCGGAGACCGTTTCGCGTCCATAATATCAAAGGTGCGCCAGGATTCCACAGTAAAGGCTGTCGTATTCAGGGTAAGCTCCCCGGGAGGAAGCGTATTTGCTTCCGAAAAGATCAAGAGCGAGATTGACCTTCTCAGGGCAGACAAGCCTGTGATAGCTTCATACGGAGCTTATGCAGCATCTGGAGGATACTGGATTTCAAGCACATGCGACTATATATTCACCAATGCCGGCACTCTCACCGGGTCTATCGGGGTATTCAGCATGGTCCCTGATTTCAGCAAGACGCTCAAGGACATAGCTCATGTCAACATAACCAATGTGACTACCAACAGGCACGGGGACATGTATTCGGGTACCCGTCCTCTGGACAAGGAAGAGACAGCATATATGCAGGCTTCAGTGGAGCGGATTTACGACAGGTTCACGTCTATCGTTGCCGAGGGAAGGGATCTTGACAAGGATTTCGTGGATTCCATTGCACAGGGCCGTGTATGGGCCGGGAGCGATGCGCTCGAGCTTGGACTTGTGGACAGGATAGGCACCATAAAGGATGCCGTGATTTATGCAGCTGCCTCTGCCGGCAGCAGCTACGGGCAGGACCTTTCCGACTGGCAGATTGTCGAATATCCAAAGCCTCTGACCACCATGGAGAAGATTATGGAGACATTCGGAGGAAGCAGCGCGAAAGTCTTCGCCGGGACGCCTCTCGAGGATGTGGAAGAGGCTTTCACCGGATGGAAGAATACAGAAAGCGGGAAAGTTTATGCGCGGATTCCGTACGAGATAGAAATCCGGTAACAGCAATGTTGTTTCCCGGGGGTAGCTTCATGACCCGGAACAGGATGCACGGCATCACTGCCCCGTCAGCCTGCTGATTGTCTCCCTGACGATTCCGGCGTCTGTCACCGGAACAGAATAGTCTTCGCTGCCAGCTCCCATGGTGGCTCCGGGATTGCGGTACAGCATCCTGCTTCCGACGGCAGTCCGAGCGGAGAAATGGAATTCACGCGCGGAAGTAAATGCGGCGATTCCGGCTATATTTGAAGCGTTCACTCCGCATCCCGGCATGATGATTATCCGGCCAGCGGCTTTCACGACAAGTTCTGCAAGCAGCTGTTTACCGAGTTCGGCGGTAGCGGCCTGTCCTGAAGTGAGGATACGCCTGCAGCCCAGCATGATGGCCTTCTCCATCGCATCATACGGGTCCCGTGCATGGTCGAAAGCCCTGTGGAATGTCACCGGAGTATCTCCCGCGGCATCCATGAGCCTGGACATCACCTCCATATCGACATCCCCCTCCGGAGTCAGGGCTCCGAAGACAAGGCCGTCGACTCCGTACTCTTTCGCTGTACGTATGTCATAAAGCATCTCCCGGACCTCTTCTCCTGAGTAAAGGAAATCCCCGCCTCGAGGCCTTATTATGACATTGAGAACAATGTCGGCGGACTCCCTCGCGGAGCGTATCATTCCGGCGGACGGGGTTGTCCCGCCCTCCGGAATGCCTGCACACAACTCGACCCTGTCCGCCCCACCTTCGCCTGCAGCGACGCAGCTTCGGACGGAATTGGCACAGATTTCTATTTTGAATTCATCTCTTTTCATATACCTGAATATCCGGCTACAGAGCCTTGACTGTCTTGACAATATTCTCTCCCAGCCCGATGGAGTAGCCTTCCGAGAAGAATACCACGCGGTTGAATGTGTCAGCGACAAGCACGAGCGGAAGCCTTCCCTTTCCTGACAGTTTCATTTCCGCCGCAACCATTTCTCTCAGCGACCCGTCCGAATCGATACCGTAGCTCACCGTGGACGGAAGATTGAAATATGAAGGGTCGAAATGCCTGCAGTCATCTTCTGAAGCGAAGATTACCAGCAGAGGACGTCCCCAGGCCTCGAAATCGGACGCCACCCTTGATATGTCCTTCAGCGCATGGTTAGTCGGCTCGAGCCCCCTGTCGGCAAGGACCACTGCGAAATATCCGCGCCCGGTGGCAGAGAGGACAGAACCGCGCCCCCCGGTCCTGAATGTTGCTCCAGGAGAAGTGACCTTGTCGTACAGCGCCTCGGAGTTGAAACTTCCGATGACCCGTATCTGGGAGGCATCGTCCCTCACTTCCAGAGGCACTGTGACAGTACGGCCTTCATCCACAGTGAAGAATTCCACATCGGAAAGTACGCTTCCGTCAGCCATCCTGACTCCGCTCACAAGCATGTAGAATCCACATCCGATGTCTGTCCCTTCACGGAATACCGAGTTCCATGTGGCGTTTTCCGGGTAGCTCATCAGGTGGAAAGTGCCGTTTTCCCAACGGGACAGGGTAAAGTTGCTGTAATATTTCGGGTCATCCAGAAGAGGAATCCGTGTGTAGGAAAGCTTCAGCCTCCCGCGAGGGGAGACAGTCTGTTCCCTGGCCTCGAAATCCACGTCATAGACTTTCCCTCCTTTCTCATACTTCAACGTCCCCGTGACAGGGTCCATCCATGCCGGCACTCCGAGAGACCTGCAGACAGCGACGAAGAACACATCGCGTGAAGGCCTGTCAGCGACTTTCGTCTCCCACACCCTCACAGGTGCGACATACACCGATGCCATGGAGATGGAGTCCATCAGGGCAATATTGTCCCTGCACCATGAAACGAGTTCCGCAGGATCTTTACGGAACGTGTCCGCAAGCGATGAAGGGATATTCTCCACGAAATAGCCCCTGTACGGGGTTATGAGTTCCATCGACACTCTTGGAGACAGCACCCTGGCAGGGTCCGCTCCTTCAGCAGAAGATGCAAGATGGTCCATAAGCACAGAGCACGGGGTATCCTGAAGGTCCTTTCTGCTTATACTCTCCAGAAGGTTGAGTGCATCATCACCCCTGCCGGCCCTGACAGCACCTGAAAGGAAATCTGCCACCATGGCGTGGTTACCCATCGAAGAGACAAGCAGCGGCGCAGTGCGTCCGGCAGGAAGCCCGAGACTGGCAGCGAACTCTTCCGCAGTCTCTTCGGTATAGAAGCCCGATGCGAACTGGAGTCTGAGAGAATCCTCATGCACCATCCTCCTGGTATTTTCGTCACGCTGTTCCTTGGTCACATCAGGAAGCACAGGCTTCTCCGCAGGCGGGACAAGTTCCATGGAGATATGTCCCGATGGGACACCCGGCTTACGGTCGAGTACCACTGTGACAGCCTTGTCCTTGCCAAACGACACTTCCTTCATGCCGAAAGACTCACCGTCCGTGGCATAGACAACCATATCCCCGCTCCCGGCTGTAAGGCTGGATTTTCCTTCACTGTCAGCATCCTTCACAGTCACAGGATACAACTCCGAATAATTGTACACGCGGTATTCGACTCTCGCCCCAGGCACAGGCCTTCCGTCTGTACCTACAACAGAGACTTCCACCCTGTCCGGATCCGGGGCATAGTTCTCCACCACATTTATTTCAGTATATCCAGGAGTGACGTTCAGGACTTCCTCCGGGCCGTCATAGCGCCCGAACACCTTGGTATGCATAAGCATCCCCCGGCTTGCCGGGGCATTGAACCATCCGAGATCAAGCACAGGCTCAGGCTCGCACGCCCCGAGGAAATGCCAGTCACCGTCCACCCACGCCTCGACCCAGGCGTGGTTACTGTCAGTGTGAGCCCAACGCGGTGTATAGACCTGCCTTGCGGGAATCCCGACAGAGCGCAGTGCCGCCACAAGGAAAGTGGACTCCTCGCCGCAGCGTCCGTAAGTGGTGCTCACTATAGTCAGCGGGGAACATGTCCTAGAATCGGTCGGCTGGTAAGTGGCTTTCTCGTGACACCAGTGATTCACCTCGAGGACGGCGTCATGCATTGAAAGCCCTTCAAGCCTCGGTAGCAGTTCCCTGAAAAATACGGCTCTTGAGGAATCCAGGTTCTCGTTGTTCACCCTCACAGGAAGGACAAAATGCCTCATCTCCCTTTCCGGGACATCGGCCCCCCAAGGGAAAGCCTCTGCAGCCTTCTTTGTAAGACGATAATTCTCAAGCCAATAGCTGACATCCATATTGAGCATATCTCCCAGGGGCATATATGCATAAAGGAACTCGAGAACTTCTCTCTCGTCAGTGGAGAGCTCCATTGAAGAAAGGTCTATTCCCGCCTTTGCAAGCAGTTCAGACCTGGAGCTGAAATCTGAAAGCACCTCCTCCCGGTAATCCCTGTCAGAGATGAAATGCCCGGAGCATGAGCACAGCACCAGTCCGGACAGCACCGGCAAAACAATTCTTCTAATATTCATATCGGTATCGATTTTAATGTCATTCTGATTCATTGACCTTGACTACAAGCACCGTCTCTGTATCCCTGCAGACCTTCTTCGCGTCATCGATCCTCACGCCAAGCACAGCAGCCACACGGTGCCCCGATGCGTCGCCATTCTCCACGCCGGAAATCCTGCAGTCAATCAGCATGACTGATTCCGACTTGTCTATGAGGTTGTATTTCAAGTCAGTGAAAATGTCGCTCACCTTCTTTCTCCCTTTCATCCCGAAAGGAATCATCCAGTCCCCTTTCATCCATTTTCGGCAGATGAACGGGAAAGGCAATGCCCTGATGTCAAAATAAAGTACGCCGGATGGAGCCGCCAGGGTGTCCAGGACATTCCTTGCCACTGTCC
>JADILZ010000085.1 GCA_017695065.1 Candidatus Cryptobacteroides excrementipullorum | reverse complement strand
ATCAATGAACTCCTGATAAGATGTTGCGAGTCCGTGAGCTTTATCAAAGCCATTTCCTATAAGTATCAATCTATTCATATCCTATTATTTTAATCAAATACAAAACTAATAATATACAAAGGCAAATTAATGCCACATAGGAGTTTTTCACAGTATTTTCACTCCAGCCCTTCTATTTCTTCGCCCAGGCGTCGCATCTGCTCGAGTTTCTGAGCGCGGAGCTTCACGCGGTATTCATAGTCCTGGACTTGCAGGCGCAAAGCCCTGATCCGCTTGGGGTCCCGGTCGTATTCAAAAATAGTTTCCAATGTGTCGAGATCCTGAGTCTGCGCACCGCCCATCATGAGAATTGTGCGGTACTTCAGATCATTGTCCGATACGCTGCGGTTGCGCTTGAACTGCCAGGCATTGAGGGCCAAAAGAGAAAGTATCACTGCGACTACGCCGACCTGATACAGCATCGACCGGGATGCGCGGCAGATAAAGATGTGGCGGTAAGTTGCCTTCAAGTTTTTGAGCCTGCGGAGTTCCTGCTGGAATTGTTCCTGAAGCGACAGCAGTTTATGGGTTTCCACCTTTATCTGTACAAATGCTTTCATCGTATCTTCCGTTCTCTTCAAAAGCTGGGACTTTATATGCTCCCAGTCCTGATAACTGTCGGCAAGTTGTTTCCTGAATGCCGAGACTTCACCCTGAAGTCTGGCCAGGTTGTCCGACAGCAGAGCCATATCCTCGCTGCCGGTATCAACATTCTGGTTATGTGCAGATCCGATACGCTCGCTCATATCGGAGCACAGGTTATACAATGCATCCAGACTCTGGATGATGTCATTGGTGATTATTTGCGTTTTCTCGTTCATATTTATCTCTTTATTAATCTATTACAAACTCATTCCTCTTTTCTTTTTCTTCTTTTTACGACATGCGAAATTTCGGTTCTCTTCATCTTTGTCCTCCGGCAAAGGAGAGAACAGGCCGCCGACTGTGCTTGCAATGCCTTCTACGACACTGGTATCATGGCCATGCTGCCACAGGTCTTGTCTGTCAATGCCGGGAACATCCACAATACGATTGTCTCGGTCCTGATCTTTTCCGATAGCACTGCCCTCACCAAGCTGCTTATCCAGCTTCGAGTAGCTGAAACTCCGGTCTATCTCCGAAGCCTTGAAAGTAAGTCCGTCCTTGGAGAAGGACAGTCCTTGTACGACATCGCTCTTGCCCTTATATTTGAACATGGTCTGAATCCCATGTCCGGCCAACTTGTCAACAAACTGGCTCCAGGTGCAAGTTCTGGCCAGCACATCCTTGACAGCATGGTATATCTCATAGCGGATCTTGTCTTCTCCCTTGAGCCTGTACGTACGCACTCTGTCCTTGCCTTTCCCGAAATACAGTCCGTACTTCTCTTTCATTTCCTTGCAGACCGCGACATTCCTGACACGGTCGTTCCTGCCGCTTATAGTCCTGCCATTATTGTCTATCCGATTATAAACTATATGGATATGAGGATGCTTCTGATCATGATGACGGGCGATTATGTACTGGGTATCCTTTATGCCCATCTTTTCCATATACTCCCTGGCAAGCAGGACCATCATCCCGTCCGTAAGCCTGTGGGCATCTTCCGGAGCATAACTCAATGATATGTGGCCTACCGGTTGACGGATATCAGGATTCATCATCCGCTGCGCCTGGAACCCGGCTACGACAGCAGGGATTCCGTCCGCCAGTACTCCTTCAGCCTCCAGCAAACGTGCATCCTGCTTGCCCAGGACATAGCTGACACAACCTCTGAAAGAAGACCCTTTAGTTATTTTTCCAATCATCGGACAAGCTGTTTATTATCTGTACGACCTGGCGTTTCAGCATCATCAGTTCGGATGCCACTTTCGCAAATCCCCCGGCATTGGCCCGCCGTGCAAGCTGATTGATGTTGTTGGCTTCTCCAGCCAGTTTCCTCAACACCTCGGCATCCGTCCGGCTTATGCGCTGGACCACTTTCGCAGACAGCAGCGCAGACCTCACATAACGGCTCATTGACACTCCGGCATCCTTGCGCCTTTTCTGTAATGCCTGATACTCTACATCCGTAATCCTCGCACTGACAATCCTGATTCTTTTTCGGACTGCCGGCTTTTCTGATATAGTATTTTTCATAATCCTATTTCTGCTTTAACTGCGACCGACGGGAGCGGTTATCTTTGCCATCGGGCAAAGCAAGGTCGGAAATGTATACATTTCCATAACCTTGCTCCCCTCCGATTGTCCCTGTTCCCGTCCATCGGCATTGTTCTTCTGCTCATCTTAAATACTTCTTCCGTTCTTCTTGGAAGGGACTTTCCGGATGGCACTCTGCCTATGGATCTTCTTGCCTTGACAATGGCACAGGTACTCATTCAGATCCTCGTGGCCGGAATAGAAAACCGACGAATCCCTGACCTTGATTCCGAACTCCCGGTACAGTTTCCGATAGGCTTCCATGCCGGCCCGGTCCTGGTCAAGGAAACAATGGATGTGCTCATAGGCTCCGAGCGGATACAGTGCCTTGCCTACATTCCCAACCGAATTCAATATCATATAATCCTGTTTGTCAAAATGAGGTGCCTCAGGATAACTCTCTTGCCGCAGGGTCAGGAAAGACAAGTAATCCATTAATCCCTCAAACAGATAACAGGTATCCACCGAATCCCCTTTATGACGGATATGCGTGATATCTTTCGGCGCGACACAGCCCTTGAAATACCGGTTGCGTATCTCGTAGCCTCCTGCAGCATTGGGGAAACCGATGGCGAAATACCGCCTGCCGTTGTTGGTGAAATGCACCTCAACGCATTCTCTTTTCGCCAGCGGAATATCTATGCATCTTCCGCACAAGTAATCCAATAGTGCCGGTGACAACAGCGGCCTGATTTCCATACTCTGAAAGCTCGGTTCGGAAAAGAACTGCTGACGAAAAGAGAAAGACACCGGACGGATGTGCGGAGTCTGTTCCTCAATCCTGTGCAAGAGATAGGAGACTCCAGATGCGGAATACAGGCATGATGCCAGGGCAATGATGTTGCCACCATGCCCGATACCGAAGTCATACCACTGGTTGAACTTCGTATTTACCTTGAATGATGCTTCGGACTCATCCCTGAACGGAGATTTGTACCACAAATTATCGCCCTGCTGTTTGACCGGGCTGAAACCCAGACTATGTAGATAGTCCTGCAATTTTATCTGTTTAACTTCTTCGATTGTCATAATGCAATATTTTAAAGTTTAAAATCGGTAGAAATGTTGAGTCGGTCTTTTAATCTCATATCTGTCAGATATTTGTACCCTCAACACAACTTCAACCGAAAAGAACTCTCGTTTTCTTTTTCAACGGCAAATCATCCGTGTTGAGACTTTGGCTATATTTTTACTCCATGAGTGCCAAGACATTACTCCATCTTCTCAACATTTCAACATATTACTGTAACTTTTCCAGAAATTCCTTTGTCACTGTATAAAACCTGCCCACACGCTTGACCGGGAAGTACTGCCCTATCGATGTATCGAACTGGCAGGTTGTATAAGTCAGCCCGTTGGGGGCCGGTGAGAGTTTCCACTGATCGCAGACAACTTTCCGCACCGAATGTTTGTCGGCTTTTGTCTGATTCAACTGGAGTAATGCCGCCATATCATTGATACAGAAAGAGAATCTGTCAGTCTTTTCTATATCCATTATCTCCAATATGAGTTCCGACATTTCTATCTCAAGGATATTGCGGTTACTGCGGATAATCTTTCTGAGTGCAGGGGTCGCAATCTGCCCCGGGTCAAACCACATCCGGCTGCTCTGTTCCGTAGCCATTCTTCTGTGCTGTAAGTGATAGAGCAGTGCCGGTATCTCGGCTTTCAGTTTCGGGAGAAATTCCGTATCGTCATTCTCCAGTCTCCCTACCTTACGCACCCAATATCTTGTCTCACCGGGATCGATGATTACCGGAAGATTCTCATTATTGGAGCACAGCACAAATTTGGCAAAGAAAGCTATCTCATCCCTGTCCCTGCCTTTGGCTTCTACCTTATAGGAAAGCGTGGTACTCAGATTCTTCAGTCTCTCGGAATCCTCCCTACGATTAAGAAGTACCTCATCGACGAGAATCATCAGCTTTCCGGCCCAATCGGAATTAAACTGACTCCGGAAGTCCTCATTGGTATTGAATGTCACATTATCCCTGAATACAGCCTTCAGGAAATTCAGAAAAGTACTTTTACCCGTATTCCTTTCTTCCGATACGAGCAGCAGAATGGGAAGTTTCTGAACAGGACGCAGATAGAGCAACTGGAGATAATCCATCCCAAGTTCATACTGTTCCGCAAAAATATGGCGCATGAGAGAAGTGATACCCGGGAAATCACCTTCCTCCGGCTTATGCCCTATCGGTTCGTAAAGATTCAGAAAGTTGTCTATCACCGGCTGATAGTTCACATGGTCCGGAACAGTACAGAAACCGTCATATTTCGGGACAGTCGCAATAAAGTCTTTCCCATAGTCCTGACGGAGTGTCTCATTGTTCCATACAATGCGCTTGACCGTATGGCCTCCCCGGATGTTAGGCTGGCGGACAATCTTGTAAAGAGTCGTTCCGACCCGTATGAATTTCTTTTCTTCCATATTCATCGGATTAGTGCGACTGCTCTCCCAACAGTTTCTTAATGTCCGACAGACGGTAACGGAGTTTGCTACCGATCTTGACTGGCTTCAGATAGTCTCGCTTGTTCCAGTGCCATAGAGTGGTGTCGCATACTCCGCACAGCTGTTTCACCTCTTCTTTTGTGAGATAGATTTCCGTCCTGGAGCTTTTGGCAGCGGTGGCCATTTCCTCCTTTGTCTTTCTGATAAGCTGGTTCGAAAAGTGAAGCAGGTCTTCGCCTGTCACTTCCAAGCGGATGTTGCCGTTTCCGCTGTTGATAATAGATAGGATATCTGTCATAAAATTTCCATCGCCGCCGTATTGTCTGACTCCTCTGCTGTGGCGGCATTATATACAGAAAAGCCGCTGCCCAAATAAGGACAGCGGCGCAAATATATATGGAAATTTTAATTGCAATTCGCTGGTTTTCAAGTAGTTAAATTCGTAAATCATTTAAACGAACTTAACGAACTTCAATCCGATAGAAATGCCTTCAGCTCTTCTATCGCAGCACGGTCATCTCCTGTATCTTTCATAAGTTTCCTATTAGGGCCGAGAGGTGTCGTAAGATTCTGATATGCTCTCTGTATTCCTCTTTCATTAACGATACGGATATCCTCGTACTGGGCCTGAAGGGCATTGCGGAAAGTTTTGATAGGACATTGACGCATTATCCTGTATTCGACAAGCGCTATATACAGACGGGCCAGATCCGATTCGGTGGAATAAGTGCGCAGTCTGTGTCCGATTTTCGCCATATACCGTTCCGGATCATCAAACAGCAGTTCCGGCAATGTCCTACGGTCCGATTTTCTGCCTGGAGTCCGGCGCGGCACTTCATCTTCTGCCTCCACGGTATCTTCTTCAGGGGGCTCCATCTTGACTTCATCCACAGCCCAGTCCACTATCTCTCCTGACTTTATAGCTTTCTGACGCTTTCTGAAGGAATCCCAGTCTGCCTGAGTCCTGAATCCTTCCTTAATACTGATATCTATGGTATGTTTTATCAGAGCAACTATGCCGGCACGGTACAGAAAATTATACCTGTATTGCGACAGCAGATCTTCCCCATGTGCCACCATAGTCTCAAAACTGTCCCCGAAATACATCCACGCCAGCATAGCAGGAACGATGGATTTCCTGTCCTGACCGTTGAACTGCCGCAGCAATTCCTCTCCCAGCCCCTTCTGCCTGAACTGCATCACCAGTTCAGAAAGATCCACACTTCCGCAAGAACTGTCAAGGATCTGTTTCCTGACCGCCTTCTGGAATCCGGACACATACCTTGAAGCCAGAGCTATCATTTTGTTATACACTCTGAAACTCTTGGTTCCTATCTCCTCCACAAACGCCCTGTATTCCTCCGGATGGCTGTCTTTCCACTCCTTCACCAGCAGCTTGAAGTCATCGTATTCTCTCTGGCCCATGCTACCCGTTTATCTCTTTTGAAATGAAATCCTTTATTTCCTCCTCTGTCGGAAGCTCTATCATGTATTTCTGAACAAAAATATTAGGATCCAGTCCGGCAGTAGCGTATTTTACCAGCGTATCACCTTTCTCCGTGCAAAGAAGAATCCCGACAGGTGGATTATCATCATGCTGCATGACTTCGGATTTATAGTAATTCAGATACATGTTCAGCTGCGAGGCATATTCATGACGGAAGCG
>JADILZ010000084.1 GCA_017695065.1 Candidatus Cryptobacteroides excrementipullorum | reverse complement strand
TGGGGATTAGATTATATGATTAAACGCAAGTTTAATCATTAACGTCAGTGTGACGGATTCCGATCATAAACGGTAAAATGTTGATTTTTAGGATAATATTGTTAAACATAAATTCGTCGAACTGACGTTATGGCAAGAAAGGTATTTCATTGGATACATTTGTGGTTGTCAGTCCCTTTCGGGCTGATAATCACTTTGATATGCTTCTCTGGCGCAATGCTTGTGTTCGAAGACGAGATCACCTCGATGCTGCACAGGGACATCTGCCGTGTAAAGCCTCCGGAATCCGTGCCGGACGGAGACGGGGTATCCACGGTGCCGCTCGGCACGCTTGCCGGTTCTGTGGCAGCCTCTCTTGATGAAGGGGTTGCTGTTACAGGGATTACGGTATATGACGATCCGGAGAAGGCCTGGGAAGTGAATATCTCCAGGCCCAGAAGGGCTTCTGTCTGTGTGGACCAGTACACCGGCGAGATAAAGGGCAGGAGCGAGAGGCCTGCATTCTTCGCTTTCATGTTCCGGCTGCACCGCTGGCTTCTCGACAGCATGAAGCCCGGGGAGACTGTGTTCTGGGGCAAGACTGTGGTAGGCGTGAGCACGATAGCCTTTGTCATTGTCCTGATTTCCGGTCTTGCGATATGGTGGAAGAACAGCCTCAAGGTGATGAAGAACAGATTGAAAATCAGCGTGTCCAATGGCTGGCGCCCATTCTGGTACAGTCTGCATATCGCAGGCGGGGCTTATGCCTGCATCTTCCTTCTGGCGATGGCTCTTACCGGGCTGACGTGGTCGTTCGGGTGGTACAGGACGGGGTTCTACAAGCTTTTCGGGGCCGGGACCTCCGTCAGCAGGGAGACCGCACACGGCGAACGGTCAGGGAATGTACGGCATGGCGGCTCTTCCGGGAGCACAGGGCAGAGAGGGTCCGCAGGAAAGGCCGGGGAAGGTGTTTCCACTGCATCGTGGCAGGCTGTCTATATGGAGCTCGCCGGGAGGAATCCGGGCTACAGGAGCATCACTGTATCTGACGGTACCGCCACTGTCTCTTCAGGCAGTCTCGGAAACCGCAGGGCTTCAGACAGATATACTTTCGACAGGGTTACCGGTGAGATTACAGGTTCATCTCTTTACCGGGATTCGGACAGGAACTCCAGGATCCGCGGATGGATATATTCTGTCCATGTCGGCAGCTGGGGAGGCATCGTCACCAGGATACTCACGTTCCTGGCCGCCATTGTGGGTGCTTCTCTTCCTCTTACCGGCTACTACATGTGGATACGGCGGCTCCTGCGCCGCCGTCAGGCATGAGGCGGATGTGCGGCCCTGAAGGTCTGACGACCTTCGTCTGTCCACCCCCCGTCACCTGACGGTGACAGCCCCGGTGGGGCATGCGGCTCCGCTTCGCTGCGCCGGCACCTCCACTGCTTCGGTTTCCCACCGGAAACCTCGCTGACGTTCCGGTGCGACCCTGAAGGGTCTTGTTGATGTTCATGATGTTTTGCCGGGAGAGATAACAAAGTGTACTTTCACGGATTGTCTTTTTTAAGGAAAATTGAAACAACATTGTGAAAATTTATTACATTTGTGTGCTTTTAACCAATATTTGATTATATATTATAAATCGACATGCAACACAAAGTAATAGATACTACGGATGTTGTTATAAGATTTGCAGGAGATTCGGGAGATGGAATGCAGCTCACCGGATCTCTTTTTGCAGATATGTCAGCGATTTACGGGAACGGGCTGTCCACATTCCCAGATTTCCCGGCTGAAATCAGAGCCCCGCACGGGACCATTTCCGGGGTTTCCGGCTTCCAGGTACACATCGGGAGCGAGGATGTAAATACTCCGGGAGACTACTGCGACCTTCTGGTGGCGATGAACCCTGCCGCACTGAAGGCGAATGCGAAATGGCTGAAAAGGACGGCCATGGTAATCATCGATACCGATACCTTTGATGAAGACGGACTCCGGAAGGCCGGGTTCAAGGGAGACCCTGTCGAGGAACTCAACATCGGCGACAGGACCATCATCCCTGCCGCCATCACTTCTCTCACTGAGGAGAGTCTCAAGGACAGTGGTCTGGATATCAAGGCTATACACAAGTGCAAGAACATGTTCACGCTGGGCATGGCCTGCTTCATATACAGCCGTCCCGTGGAATATATCCACAAGTATCTCGAAAAGAAATTCAGGAAAAAGCACCCGGAGATGATCGCCCCCAACGAAAAGGTGGTCAGTGACGGGTATAACTATGCCGCCAATATCCAGGCAATCCCGAACACCTATGTCATAGAGCCTTGCCACAACAAGAAGAAAGGCCTCTACAGGAACATCACCGGAAACCAGGCTGTCGCGTGGGGGCTGCTCGCAGCTTCCGAGAAATCCGGCAGGCCGCTTTTCTGCGGATCCTATCCTATCACGCCTGCGACGGCCATCCTCGAGGAGCTTGCCATCCATAAGAGCCTCCATGCCACGACCCTCCAGGCGGAGGACGAGATAGCAGGCATCTGTACGGCGATAGGTGCCGCGTATGCCGGGGACCTTGCTGTCACGACCACATCCGGACCTGGCCTTTCCCTCAAGTCAGAGGCTCTCGGTCTGGCTGTGATGACCGAGCTTCCACTGGTGGTGGTGGACGTGCAGCGTGCCGGCCCTTCCACGGGAATCCCTACCAAGACAGAGCAGACCGACCTGAACCAGGCGCTTTACGGCAGGAACGGTGAATGTCCTGTCGCCGTTATGGCCGCACATTCTCCTGCCCACTGCTTTGATGCCGCATTCATGGCGTCAAAGATTGCACTGGAGCACATGATGCCGGTAATCCTGCTTTCCGAAGGATTTCTCGGGAACGGGTCCGAGCCGTGGCTCATCCCGTCCATGTCGGATTATCCTGAAATCAGACCTCCGTATGCGGAGAAGCTCACGGGGCCGTTCTTCCCGTTCGAGCGTGATTCCAGGACAATGGCCCGCAAATGGGCCGTGCCGGGCCAGAAAGGCTTTGAACACAGGGTCGGGGGACTCGAGAAGAACCACCAGGGTGTCCTTTCGTCAGATCCTGTGAACCACGCCATGATGGTCCGCGAGCGTGCCGAGAAGGTGGCCCGCCTGGCGGATTTCATCCCCGAGCTGAAGGTCAACGGCCCTTCCACGGGCAAGCTCCTGGTAATCGGATGGGGCGGGACCTACGGGCATATCCTTTCCGCTGTCTCCCAGGTGCGTGCTTCCGGCAAGGAAGTGAGCTATGCGCATTTCGACTACATAAATCCGCTGCCGCGCAATACGAAGGACGTGTTCAGGGGATTCGAGAAAATCCTCGTGTGCGAGCTCAACAGCGGGCAGTTCGCAGGTTATCTGAGAAACAGATTGCCTAAATTCAAATATTTGCAGTACAACAAGGTACAGGGTCAGCCTTTCCTTGTGCAGGAACTTGTATCCGCAATCAATTTCGCATTGTAGCCCTTAAAAAAGTATCATATGGAAAAATATACATTTCAGGATTTCAAGAGCGACCAGGAAGTCAGGTGGTGTCCGGGCTGCGGGGATCATGCGGTGCTGGCGGCACTGCAGCGTGCAATGCCCAAGGTCGCGGAGATTCTCGGATACAGCAAGGAGCGTTATGTGGTGGTGTCCGGCATAGGCTGTTCATCCAGGCTTCCCTATTACATGAATACATACGGCTTCCACAGTATCCACGGACGCGCTACCGCCATCTCCACCGGCATAAAGGTTGCCAACCCGAGTCTGACCGTATGGCAGGCCTGCGGGGACGGTGATGCCCTGGCGATCGGAGGAAACCATTTCATCCATGCCATCAGGAGGAATGTCGATATCAATATCATCCTGTTCAACAACCAGATATACGGTCTGACCAAGGGACAGTATTCCCCGACATCCAAGTTCGGGGCCATCACCAAGACTTCCCCTTACGGGACGGTAGAGCATCCTTTCAATCCTGGCAGCCTCGTCCTCGGTGCGAAGGGGACATTCTTCGCCCGCGGCCTTGATGCGGAGCTGAAGCTGAACGAGGAGATCATGGTGGCTGCTGCCACGCACAACGGCACGTCCGTCATGGAGATGCTCACAAACTGCGTGATATTCAATGACGGCACCCATTCTGTCTTTGCAGCGAAGGAATACAGGGCCGACCGCACCATCGTCCTCAGACACGGGGAGAAGATGATATTCGGCAAGAACCGCGACAAGGGTCTCGTCCTCGACGGACTGCGGCTCAAGGTGGTGACTATCGGGGAGAAGGGCATCACCGAGGATGATATCCTCACCCACGATGCGCACAGTGACAATATCGGTATCCACATGATGCTTGCCGATATGAAGTACCCTGAATACCCTGTGGCCCTGGGAGTCATAAGGGATGTGCAGGATGTGACATATGACGGCGGCATCAGGATGCAGGCGGAGCAGGTGACGGCAAAGTCCCATATCCACTGTGTGGATGACCTTCTGCGCAGCGGCGCCACATGGGAGGTTTAAAGGCATGGGCGGCGGACAATATCTGCGTTGTGCTAGTCCTGCGGTCCTCACATACTTTAGTATGCTCCGGTCCTTGGGCTGCGCACGCCTTGATCTTGCCACCGCCCTGCCTTTACCGGGAAGAAAAGTCGGAATGACGACAATGAAGGTTAATGGAATCACTTAATAACATCATATTATGAATACCAATGAGATAATGGCCCGTCTCCAGGCCAAGTACGGCAATGAGAAGGAATACCTTCAGGCCGTGCGCGAAGTATTGGAGACAGTGGAAGAAGAATATAACAGGCATCCGGAGTTCGAGGATGCCAGGATAGTGGAGCGGATCGTCGAACCTGACAGGATCTTCACATTCAAGGTCACATGGGTGGACGACGAGGGTGCGATCCAGGTGAATACCGGATACCGTGTCCAGTTCAACAACGCCATCGGGCCTTACAAGGGCGGCCTCCGTTTCCATCCTTCCGTGAACTTGTCCATCCTCAAGTTCCTGGGATTCGAGCAGACATTCAAGAATGCCCTCACCACTCTCCCTATGGGTGGTGGCAAGGGTGGCTCCGACTTCAACCCTAAGGGAAAGTCCGATGCGGAGATAATGCGTTTCTGCCAGGCTTTCATGCTCGAGCTCTGGCGCAACATAGGCCCTGATACGGATGTCCCTGCAGGGGATATCGGTGTGGGCGGCCGTGAGATAGGATACCTGTTCGGGATGTACAAGAAGCTTGCACGTGAGCATACCGGCGTGCTGACCGGTAAGGGCCTGACATACGGAGGCTCTCTGATCCGTCCTGAGGCAACCGGTTTCGGTGCGGTGTATTTCGTGCAGCACATGCTCCACCTTCAGGGGAAGGACATCAAGGGCAAGACTGTGGCCATATCCGGCTTCGGAAACGTGGCATGGGGAGCGGCTACCAAGGCTACCCAGCTCGGGGCCAAGGTGATAGCTATCTCCGGGCCTGACGGTGCCATCTATGATCCGGAAGGCATGAATGACGAGAAGATCGCCTATATGCTCGAGCTCCGTGCATCCAACAACGATGTGGTGGCTCCGTTCGCGGAGAAGTTCCCGTCAGCCACATTCTATCCTGGAAAGAAAGCCTGGAGCATCAAGTGCGACATCGCCATGCCTTGTGCTTTCCAGAATGAGCTTACAGGCGCTGATGCAGAGGAGCTTATTGGCAACGGTACATGGTGCTGCGCAGAGGTCTCCAATATGGGCTGCACTCCAGAGGCAATCGCTGCGTTCCAGAAGGCGAAGATAATGTTCGCCCCGGGCAAGGCGGTCAATGCCGGCGGAGTGGCAACTTCAGGTCTGGAAATGACTCAGAATGCCATGCATATCAGCTGGAGCGCCGAGGAAGTTGACAGGAAACTGCATGAGATCATGGCCAACATCCACCATGCCTGTGTTGAGCACGGCAAGGAGTCCGACGGCTATATCAACTATGTCAAGGGCGCCAATGTGGCCGGATTCATGAAAGTCGCAAGGGCCATGCTCGAGCAGGGGGTCATTTAGTTCTTGAG
This sequence comes from Candidatus Cryptobacteroides excrementipullorum, assembly GCA_017695065.1. Classification (GTDB taxonomy): domain Bacteria; phylum Bacteroidota; class Bacteroidia; order Bacteroidales; family UBA932; genus Cryptobacteroides; species Cryptobacteroides excrementipullorum. The sequence goes on along the minus strand of JADILZ010000084.1, from coordinate 58,542 downwards.
GCATAGTCCCGGAGAGGCTGCACCCGGCGTGCGGACCTCAAACAGTAATGGGAAATACCTGCCGGAGAAAACGTATGGGGTGAGCCGCAATTCCTGCTGGCCCACCCTCATCATTTCATGGAATGTCCGTCTATTCTGACTCCGACGGCCTTGCCTGTTCCTGTGCATCTTTTCCAGGTCCATGGTGCTGGCCGCGCCTTTGGTGTCTGCCCTCCATTTCCGCTTTCTTTGAAGCCTCCTCCCATTTTGCGAACTGTTCTTCCGTGAGGATCTTCCTGATCTTTGCATTCTCTTTCCGGATGACTGACATCTCTTTCCCGGAGGCGGCTGGCATTCCAGGGAACTTGCCGGCCTCTGGTGCCGGTCTCATGCCGGGTCCTTTTTCCATGTATCCGGTCTCCGGACGGATCTTTCCGCCTTCTTTCAGATCTTTTGTGTCCCCGGCCATGTCCTCATTGTTGCCACGTGGCGGCATCCACTGTCCTTGAGGCATTCCGGGACCTCCGTTGAATCCGCCTTCAGGCATCGGCCTTCCTCCCGGGGGCATCATCATGCCTGGACCGCCTGGCGGCACTGTGTTCTGCTGCCTGGCCTTCAGCAGGGACTTTTCCGTCTTCTTGAAGAGCTTGAAGAGTTTGTTGTACTGCTTTTCGCTCAAGTCGAGTGTCTCTTTCATTTTACCTGCTCTCATTTCCGCTTTTTTTCTGTGCTCGTTTCCTGGTCCGGCTGGGCTTCGGCCGGAAGGATGATGCATAGCGATGCGCAGAGCGCCATCAGGAATCTTGTACTTTCCATATCACATAGTGTATTGATTTTCAGTAAAAGTAGGGTGTTGCTGCTGATATTCAAAACAATATCTGCAAACGTATCTTTTTCTCCGTCCGAAGGCATGTTTTTCCCGACAGCGTGCCGGCTCTTGCCTGGCCGGCTTCTACGATATTTGGCCTGGCGGCCATTTATTACGCCACGCCTTGACAGGCTCGGCTTCTACGTATATTTGGCCTTACGGCCATTTATTACGCCACGCCTTGCCTGGCCGGCTTCTGCGTATATTTGGCCTGCGGCCATTTATTACGCCACGCCTTGCCTGGCCGGCTTCTGCGTATATTTGGCCTGCGGCCATTTATACTGTTCACGCCTCGGCAATGCAGGCCTGACGGCCTTTCAGACAGGTTCAAGCCGCTGCTTCCATGAGACCTGCGGCCTCCTGTCGCTGCGGCATGGACCTGTCTGATGCTTTCGCATTTGCATTGCTCTCGGCTACTGCGTATATTTGCACATCCAATATATGTCAGAACAAATGAAACATATTGCTTTATCTTTTATGGTTGCGTTGTTGCCGGCTGTTGCATCGGCGCAGGACGGCATCGGGACGCGGATTCTCCAGAAGTCCATCCTGGAGGACGGGATGATGGACCAGGTCTCTGACATGGCCCGTAAGACAGTTGCCACAGGGCTCAATGCCGGGGACGGGTACGGCGAGGTCTGGATCCGGGACTTCAACACTTTCATCACTGTAGCCATGGACGTCATGCCGGACGGGAAGATACGTGACTGCCTGAATACTTTTTTCCGTTTCCAGGGCCCTGAGGGCGATATCGTCGATGGCTATATCCCTGTGGACAAGGCCGACCTGGACAACACCGGAGGCTACGCATACCGGCTTTCAGATTCCGCCCCGCACTTTGCTGCGCACAAGAATACTGTCGAGACCGACCAGGAGACTTCCCTCATCCAGGCTGTATTCCAGTATGTGGAGAAGAGCGGGAACAGGGCTTACCTTCAGGAGACAGTGGACGGCAAGACAGTGGAGGAAAGACTTGAGATGGCGCTGGAATACTTATATTCCCGCAGGTTCAGTGACAGGTACGGACTTATCTACGGAGCCACAACGGCAGACTGGGGGGATGTCCAGCCTGAGCATGCTTGGGGTGTGGCCATAGACGAGAACACCCATTTCGCTGTCGATATCTATGACAATGCGATGCTTGCCATAGCTCTGGATGACTTCGTTTCCCTTACCGGAGACCAGGACAGGAAGAAGCGCTGGACCGAGGCGAGGGAAAAGATTGTTGAAAACGTTCGTAAGTATCTGTGGGATAGTGAAAAAGGTAAATTCATACCGCACCTTTACCTTGATGGCTCACCTTTCCCGGAATCATTTGACGAGAACACCATATATTATCATGGCGGCACAGCTGTGGCAGCCCTTGCCGGCATGCTCACAAGGGACGAGATCGCGGATGCCAACTCGAAGATGCTCGGGAATGTCCGCAAAGCCCATGCACGTACCATCGGACTGACCATGTATCCTGCCTATCCTGCAGGATATTTCAAGGGAGTCGGGATGTATCCTTACGGTTACCAGAACGGAGGAGACTGGACATGGTTCGGCGCAAGGATGATATGGGCCCTGGCTGAGAACGGTTTCATCCGGGAGGCATACGACGAGCTCAGGCCGATGCTGGCCCGCGTGATCGAGAACGGCGGGTTCAACGAGTGGTACACCCCGGCAGGGGAGCCTATGGGCTCCGGCACATTCCGGGGAGAGGCCGGGGTGCTTGTCACTGCCATAGATATGCTGAGGGAATGGGCGGTGCAGCACGACCGTGTCACCATGCCGGAAGGGCCCGGAGTCAAGGTGGTATTCGCGTTCGGCCAGTCCAACGCGGCCAATCACGGTCAGGTGCGTCACTCGGCTTCCGGACATGTGGTCAATTATTATAAGGGGGAGTGCTATCCTGCCACCGATCCGCTCATCGGGGCCACAGGGAATGACGGGAGTCCGTGGACCAGACTTGCAGACATGATGGTGTCTGAAGGTCTTGCGGACAGCGTGGTGATTGTCTGCCCTGCTGTCGGCGCTACATGTGTCGGGGACTGGGCCGAGGGCGGCTATCTCTACCAGAGACTTACGGAGACCGTGGACGGTATGCTGGAGGACGGCATAAAGCCTGATATCATCCTGTGGCACCAGGGAGAATCGGACAATATAGCCAATACATCCGAAGATGGCTATGTAAACCGATTCCTGTCTATCCGCAAGGTGTTTAGGGACAGAGGTATAGATGCTCCGATGGTGGTTGCCGCGGCGAGCTATCATCCAGCCTGTATCGGAGATGGTGACGGGAATGACTCTGCGGTCCGCTCGGCACAGAAGCGTCTTGCGGACAGCTATGACGATATTTTTCCGGGGCCGGACACAGACCGGCTCGACAGGTGCCGTTACCGTCATGACGGGGTACACTTCTCAGGGCAGGGACAGGACATGCACGCTGCCATGTGGCTGAAGCCTGTAAAGAAGGCCATGTCACGCTGAGACGCGGAAGATACAGGGCGCAACTGTGCGTCATGATTCATTTTGCCGGCAGACCATGATGGAATCTGCCGGCTTTTTTGTATGTTTGCAGGGATATGGAAGCCAGTGTCCTCAGGACCTGTTTTTTTGATTTTTTATCTTCAGATTATGCCTCTTTACATCCCCGGGAATTATTCCGATGTGTTGCACGGTACAGAGAATACCGAAAAAGCCATAAAATATGTCAAGACCATGTTTCAGGAGAACCTTTCCGCCCAGCTGGCCCTTCTGCGTGTCACTGCGCCGATGGTCGTGCTTTCCGGCACAGGACTGAACGATGACCTTAACGGAGTGGAAAGGCCGGTGTCTTTCCCCATAAAGGGTCTCGGGGATGCCCGGGCCGAGGTCGTACATTCCCTTGCGAAATGGAAACGGTTGAAACTCCATGAGATGGGACTTCCTCCCGGCAGGGGGATATATACTGACATGAATGCATTGCGTCCGGACGAGGAACTGGACAACATACATTCCATATATGTCGACCAATGGGACTGGGAGCGCGTCATCATGCCCGGAGAACGGACATCGGATTTCCTGCGCAAGACGGTACGCCGCATATATGAGGCGCTGAAAGTCACTGAGAACAAGATATATGTGGAATTCCCTGAGATAGAGCCGATCCTTCCTGACGAGATTACCTTCATCCATTCCGAGGAACTTCTGGAGATGTTTCCAGGCATGACGGCCAAGGAAAGGGAGAGGGAAATCACCCGCAGGCACAGGGCGGTTTTCATCATCGGTATCGGAGGCGCGCTTTCTGACGGCGTCCCGCATGACGGCAGGGCAGCAGACTATGACGACTGGAGCACTCCTAACGGGGAGGGCCCGGAAAATGCCCCGTACCGCGGACTCAACGGTGATATCCTCGTGTGGAATCCTGTGCTTGACACCTCGTTCGAGCTTTCCAGCATGGGTATCAGGGTCGGCCCGGAAGCTCTCTCAAGGCAGCTCGCCATAAGGGGAGAGGAATGGAAGTCTGACCTGTATTTCCACAGGATGCTGCTTGCAGGGAAACTCCCGTATACTGTGGGAGGAGGGATTGGGCAGTCCCGTCTGTGCATGTTCCTCCTCCGCAAGGCGCACATCGGAGAGATACAGAGCGGGATATGGCCTGAGGAAATGCGCCGGAAGTGTATGGAAAACGGCATTTTCCTCCTGTGACCGTGGAATTGCCAGACCGGAGAACAATGAAAACATCGGATATTATGAAGAGATTTCTGCTTATTGCCCTGGCGGCTATCTGCCAGTTCCCTTTCTCACAGGCTGCGGGGGACAGGGTTATCACAGAGAAGGACAGCCATGAAATTGCCTCATATTTCAACGGATACCTTTCCGGGGACAAGTCACTTTACGGCGTGTCATCCCGTCTGGGGACATCTGCGGCAGTGCAGGCACGCGAACAGGTGTGGAAAATATGGAAGGAGGCCGTGGAGCGGTTCTATGATGAAGGTCTGCCTCCGCTCAGGGCCCTGCGTGACAGCGTGCCCGGACAATGGACCCTCCCTTCTTCCCTTGAGCCCGATGCCGTGATGCCTTTCTACTGGGGGAGCAAGGGGGAGAAGCCAGACCACGGATATCCGATGTTCCTGTACCTGCATGGCTCTGGCCCGAAGGACAGGGAATGGTCCAACGGCTTCCGTTTCGGCAACACTTTCGAAGACGCCCCTTCCGTTTATTTCATCCCTCAGATACCAAACGAAGGGGAGTGGTACCGCTGGTGGCAGAAATCCAAGCAGTACGCCTGGGAGAAACTCCTCCGCCTGGCTCTTGCCTGCGGGGACATAGACCCTGACAGGATCTATTTCTTCGGGATTTCCGAAGGCGGGTACGGAAGCCAGAGGCTGGCCTCTTACTATGCTGATTATCTGGCCGGTGCGGGCCCGATGGCCGGAGGTGAACCGCTCAGGAACGCCCCGCCTGAGAACTGCGCCTCCATCGCGTTCTCCTTCAGGACAGGGGCAGTGGACAAGGGGTTCTACAGGAACGAACTTACAGCCTATGCCGGAGAAGTGTTCGACAGTCTCCGGACCGCCCGTCCGGGGTTCTATACTCATGAAATAGAGCTCATCCCGGGCATGGGGCACCATATAGACTATACCAGGACCACCCCGTGGCTCTACAGCCATGTACGTGACCCGTATCCGGAGTATGTGTGCTGGGAGGACTTCGAGATGGACGGCCTTTACCGTGACGGCTTCTGCAATCTCCAGGTACTTGAAAGGTCCAATCAGGATTTCTCCTTCCGGACCAGATATGAGATGACTATAGAGGACAATACTGTCAATATCAGCGTGGACCTTGTCTCATATACTGTCACTGAGCGGGATCCTGTCTATGGTATCGAGATGCGGTATTCAAAGTTCCTCACGCCTGCCGCTTCCGGCGAATTCATAGTATATCTTAATGATTATCTGATAGATCCTTCAAAGAAAGTGACAGTCAATGTCAACGGTGCCACTGTCTTTGAGGGCAGACTTCGTGCGGATATCCGGAACATGGTCTCCAGCTGTGCCCTGTTCGGTGATCCGGAACGCATCTTCCCCTATGCTGTGAAAGTCTCACTGTAGGATGATTCACCCTCGATTTATGATGGTCAGTCTCCGCTTGTGAGGGAGTATTCCCCTGCCGTCATAGGCCAGTCAGGATTCTGGTAAACCACGGTTGTGCTCACATCTCCCTCCACCGTGGCTCTGCCCAGGTGCCCTGGCTTCCCGCTCCCCGGGGCAGATTTTATTTGCTCTGCTCTCGGTTTCTTAGTATATGTGGACACGCAGTGGCCAAATATACTGTTCACGCCTCGGCATAGCAAATAAATTTGCTATGCGCTCTGCTTCTGCGTATATTTGCAGGATATGATTACTACAGAACAGATAAAAGATCTTCAGACTAGGACTGATACTCTCAGGAGATGTCTGGAAATAGATGCCAAAAGGGCGGAAGTGGAACAGAAGCAGGCCAGGACTCTGGAGCCTGGTTTCTGGGATGACCCGAAAGAGGCCGAGAAATTCCTCAAGGAGCTTGCGGCCGTGAAATTCTGGGTGACCGGATATGACAGGGTGGCTGCGGAAGTAGCTGACCTGGATGTCCTTTACGACTTTGCGAAAGAGAGTCTTTCAGGTACGTCCGAGGAGCTCGTCACACCGGAGGAAGAGGAGCTGCAGAAGGCATACGCCGCTGCCCGGTCAGATATAGAAGCCCTGGAGCTCAGGAACATGCTGGGCGAGGAGGGTGATAATCTCGGGGCAATCCTGACCATTAATTCAGGGGCCGGCGGCACTGAGGCGAACGACTGGTCATCCATGCTCATGCGCATGTATATGCGCTGGGGGGAGAGGAACGGCTACAAGGTCACTGTCACCGATGTGCTCGAGGGGGAGGATGCAGGCATCAAGTCCGCCACCATACAGTTCGAAGGGGACTATGCATTCGGTTATCTCAAGGCTGAGAGCGGCGTGCACAGGCTTGTGCGCATATCCCCTTTCAACGCCCAGGGGAAAAGGCAGACCACCTTCTCGTCGGTCTTCGTATACCCGCTTGTGGACGACACCATTGAAATAGAAATAAATCCTGCCGACCTGGAATGGGACACATACCGCTCCAGCGGTGCCGGCGGGCAGAATGTGAACAAGGTGGAGACCGGAGTCCGTGTGCGGCATATCCCTACCGGTATCGTTGTCGAGAACACCGAGACCCGCTCCCAGCTTGACAACAGGCAGAACGCCCTGCGCATCCTCAAGTCGCGCCTCTATGACCTGGAGCTGAAGAAGCGGCAGGCCAAGCAGGCCGAGCTGGAAGGCCAGAAGAAGAAGATCGAGTGGGGCTCGCAGATCCGAAGCTATGTCCTCCATCCGTACAAGATGGTCAAGGACCTCCGCACCGGATATGAAACCTCCGACACCCAGGGTGTCCTCGACGGCGACCTCAACGAGTTCATGAAAGTATATTTGATGGGCAATCATTAATTTTTTAATTATATGGAATTCAAATACGCACCTATGTTTCAGCTTGGGGAAGACCAGACTGAATACTATCTTCTCACCAAGGACTATGTGTCCGTAGGGGATTTTGAAGGCAAACCTGTCCTCAAGGTGGCAAAGGAGGGCCTCACGGCTATGGCGAACGCAGCTTTCCGCGATGTCTCCTTCATGCTCCGTCCCGCACACAACGAGCAGGTGGCCAGGATACTGGACGACCCTGAGGCAAGCGAGAACGACAAGTATGTGGCTCTCACGTTCCTGCGCAATGCAGAGGTGGCCTGCAAGGGCAAGCTCCCGTTCTGCCAGGATACCGGTACAGCCATCATCCATGGCGAGAAAGGCCAGCAGGTATGGACTGGATACTGTGACGAGGAGGCTCTCTCGCTGGGCGTTTACAAGACTTATACTGAGGAGAATCTTCGCTACTCCCAGAATGCGCCGCTTTCCATGTACGAGGAGGTCAACACCAAGTGCAACCTCCCTGCCCAGATAGACATCGAGGCTACCGAAGGAATGGAATACCGCTTCCTCTGCGTGGCCAAGGGAGGCGGAAGCGCAAACAAGACTTATCTCTACCAGGAGACCAAGGCCATCCTGAACCCGGAGACTCTCGTGCCGTTCCTGGTTTCCAAGATGAAGACTCTCGGAACTGCAGCCTGCCCTCCGTACCATATAGCGTTCGTCATAGGCGGTACATCGGCCGAAAAGAACCTTCTCACCGTGAAGCTCGCCTCCACCCATTACTACGACTCTCTCCCGACTACAGGCGACGAGACAGGACGCGCTTTCCGTGATGTGGAACTGGAGAAGCAGGTGCTTGAAGCTGCACACAAGATCGGTCTCGGAGCGCAGTTCGGAGGGAAATACTACGCCCATGACGTGCGTATCGTAAGGCTGCCGCGCCACGGCGCAAGCTGCCCTGTAGGTCTGGGCGTAAGCTGCTCCGCCGACAGGAACATCAAGTGCAAGATAAATAAGGACGGTATCTGGATCGAGAAGATGGACGACAATCCTGGCCGTCTGATCCCTGAGGAACTCCGCAATGCAGGGGAAGGCAATGCCGTGAAGATCGACCTCGACCGCCCGATGTCCGAGATTCTCAAGGAACTCACTAAATATCCGGTATCTACACGACTGAGCCTCAACGGGACTATCATCGTGGCCCGCGACATCGCTCACGCCAAGATCAAGGAGCGTCTGGACAGGGGAGAGGAGATGCCTCAGTACCTGAAGGACCATCCTGTATACTATGCCGGTCCTGCCAAGACTCCTGCCGGGATGGCATGCGGTTCTATGGGCCCTACGACAGCAGGACGTATGGACCCGTATGTGGACCTGTTCCAGAGCCATGGCGGAAGTATGGTGATGCTTGCCAAGGGCAACAGGAGCCAGCAGGTGACAGACGCCTGCAAGAAGCACGGAGGGTTCTACCTCGGTTCAATAGGCGGCCCTGCAGCCATCCTCGCGCAGAACAACATCAAGTCCATCGAATGTGTCGAATATCCTGAACTCGGGATGGAGGCCATCTGGAAAATCCGCGTGGAGGACTTCCCTGCATTCATCCTTGTGGATGACAAGGGCAACGACTTCTTCAAGATGATTTGACACAGACGCCTACGGACTGTCTGTCCCGGTATTTTGCCGATGCAGGAAATGCAATCGGACATAATAGAAAGCCGACCTCAAAGATTCCTCTTTTGGGTCGGCTTTCTATTTTTCAGGACCGGATACCGGTGTCCAGGCCTCCGGGACTTCCACTACGGACTACAGCATTATGCTGTGTGCCACCTGGTCAGCGGCTTCCTGTCCTTTCAGGTATGCCACGATGGCAAGTCCGAAACTGACTGCATGTCCTGCGCCGCGGCCTGTGATTATGTTGCCGTCCGTCACTACCCCTTCCTTGGTGTACTCCACACCCTTTTCGATGAGGGCAGGCTCAAACCCGTCATAGCAGGTCATCTTCTTCCCTTTGAGATCAGGGAGCAGGCCGAGGACCACGCTCGGGGCGGCGCAGATGGCTGCCACGCATCCCCCTTCTTCATAGTGCTTGAGCATCATGTCCATGAGTTCCTTGCATGCCGCGAGGTTGTCGGAGCCTGGAAGGCCTCCGGGGAAGACCATGACATCCTGCGGGGTCGTACCTTCCAGTACGACGCTGTTCTTGAATTCCCCGAATGTCATGTCTGCCAGCACGTGCACCCCATGGGAACTTGATACCCCGAGGCTGCCTGTTATCGATACTTTCTTGACATCTATTCCTCCACGGCGCATCACATCGGCCGTAGCAAGTGCCTCAGTCTCTTCGAAACCGTCGGCAAAAAACATGTAAACACCTTTCATCGTAAATCGGATTTTTGCTTTTGCTGTCATCATCCCCGATGATGACAGTGACAAAAATAACAAATTTTTATTGCGGAAGTTGTCCGGACAGTCATTTTCCTGCCAGTTTTTCATACAGTCCGGCACACGCTTCCTCAAGCAGGTCGAGGACAAGTTCAAACCCGTCATGGCCCATATAGTACGGGTCAGGTATGTAGGAGATGGAATGTGTGGTGAGGTAGTCTGCCATGCGCACCACCTTCCTGGAATCCTCTACGGACGGTGCCATGTGCATAAGGTCCTCGTAGTTGTTGTCGTCCATTGCCACAACTGTGTCGAAATCCAGGAAATCGGCAGGTCCTGCCGGCCTTGCAATGTGGTCGAGACTGTAGCCCCTCCTTTGGGCGGCACTCCGCATCCTCTTGTCAGGAAGCTGTCCCTGGTGTCCGGAATACAGTCCCGCCGAGTCGATGCGGAACATATCTGATGTCCCTTTCCTGTCCACGATGGCCTGGAAGATGCCCTGAGCCGCCGGCGAACGGCAGATATTCCCGAGGCAGACGAATAAGATGCTGTGCATGTTGCTGCTGTTCAATGAATTGTCTGACATTTTCCTATATATTCTTCTGTGTCTGCACTATGGTTCAGGACAGTGGTCCCTGGTATGCTACTGCTTCACCACTATCCTCTCGATTCTCCTCGGCACGGAGGTGAATATCTCGTATGGGATGGTGCCGAGTATGTCCGCAAGCTCTGTGGCTGTCGGATCCTCCCCGAATATGGTGACTGTGTCTCCGACTGAGGCATCTACTCCTGTCACGTCCAGCATGCACATGTCCATGCAGATGTTCCCAATTGTCGGTACCCTGCGGCCGTTGAGCGAGAATGAGCATTTTCCCCGTCCGAGATGCCTGTCTATTCCGTCTGCATAGCCTACCGGGATGGTGGCTATCACTGTCCCTTCCGGAGAAATCCTCCCGAACCTGCCATATCCTATGGTTCCGTCCTCAGGCTTGAGGTGCTTGATCTGCAGTATCTTGCATTTGAATGAAGCAACAGGTGCAAGTTTCACTCCAGGGAGTGCGCTGATGCCGTATATCCCTATTCCGAGCCTTACCATGTCGAACTGGTATCGGGGGAAGCGTTCGATTCCTGCCGAGTTCAGAATGTGGTAAAGCGGCCTGTAGCCTATGGAGGCGGAGATCCTGTCGGCATTGTCCCTGAACATGCTTATCTGCCCGAGCGTGAAGCTGTCGCTTTCCGGGTCTTCGGCTGCCGCAAGATGCGAGTATATTGATTTCACCCTTATGCTGCTGTTGTCCTTTATGTATTCCAGAAGCTCGTCTATCTCGCTGGTCATGAATCCGAGCCGGTGCATCCCTGTATCGAGTTTAAGATGTATCGGGAAGCCGGTTATCCCTCTGGAAGACAACTCGTCGCAGAGTGCCTTGAGTGTACAGAGGTTAGGTATGCCCGGTTCAAGCCCGTATCTGATGATCTCATCGAAGAAGTCTGTGCCGGCCGTGAGCACAAGGATCGGCAGGCTGATGCCTGCTTCCCTGAGCTCGATGCCTTCTACAGGGTATGCCACGGCAAGATAGTCGGCACCTGCATCTTCCATCAGATGAGCGAATTCCACCGCCCCGTGCCCGTATGCATTGGCCTTTACGAGCACCAGTAGTCTGGTGTCCTTTTCGAGCCTGGACCTGAAATACCTGTAGTTTTCCAGGCATCCGGACAGATTTATTTCCAACCTTGAAAAATCGTTTTCGTTACCCATCTCTACTTTCAGTTAGAACAAAGTTGCAAAAATACAGATTTTATTCTGAGAAGCTGTTTAAATTTTTCTCAAAAATTCTTTTATAGACCTTTCCGGTGTCTTTCTGACTCTTCAATATCGGGTACTCTCGCCGCGGGTTATGTTAATATGACAGAAAAACATGACATGTCAGCCCGCTTTTATCTGCCATTTGGAAGACGGCGTGCTTTTTGCTGGCATGTCGCGGCGTGATTTTGACAACAGTTTGACATTTAATTGAAAAGAAAAATGATTTGGATTATCTTTATCGCTGTGATGGTGCTCAGTTTCATTGTCCAGAATACGCTTCAGAGCAGGTTCAGCAAATATTCGGAAGTTCCCCTGCGCAGCGGGATGACAGGTGCAGAAGTCGCTATGAAAATGCTGAATGACAACGGGATATATGACGTTAAGGTCATCCCGGCAAACGGTATGCTCACAGACCATTACAACCCTGCCACCAAGACTGTAGCCCTCAGCGAAGGTGTCTATGCAAGCCGTTCCGTTGCCGCTGCCGCTGTGGCTGCCCACGAGTGCGGGCATGCAGTGCAGCATGCGGTAGGCTATGCTCCTCTGAAGATGCGTTCAGCGCTGGTTCCAGTAGTCAGCTTCGCTTCCAATATCGTGCAGTGGATCCTCCTTCTGGGGATTATAATGCTGAATGCGTTCCCTGCATTGCTCTGGATAGGGATAGCGCTGTTTGCGATGACCACCCTTTTCAGTATTATCACATTGCCTGTCGAAATAAATGCGAGCCAGCGGGCAGTGGCATGGCTCAGCGGTGCAGGGATCACTGACTCGGGGACAACTCCGATGGCTGTGGATGCCCTCAAGTGGGCGGCCTATACATACGTGATTGCCGCTGTGGGTTCCCTCGCCACCCTTCTCTATTATGTCTCTCTCGCCCTGGGCGGCCGAAGAGACTGAGACTGCGGGGTCTTCCGGAGCCCTGCGCTGATTTGCATGGAAGCAAAATAAGTCATATATTTGCAACCGGAATTGAGATATGGTGTAATGGTAGCACTACAGATTTTGGTTCTGTCTGTCCAAGTTCGAATCTTGGTATCTCAACAGAAACATCCTAAAACAGCCCGTAGACCATGTTCCATACGAGGAAACGGGCGAATTTCCCGACCAGCAGTAGCACTATTGTCCAGAACGGGCGTGTCTTGTAGAATCCAAGTGCTATGGCCACCATGTCTCCTATGACCGGTATCCAGCATATCAGGGCTAGCCATACCCCGTATCTGTCTATTTTCTTTTTCTGTTTCTGGAGGGTTTCGGGTTTCACCTTGAACCACTTCTCTATCCATTCCCATTTCCCGATCCAGCCTATCCAGTAGGTGAGGACACTCCCGAGCCAGTTGCCGAGCGTGCCCACTATCAGGCACCCTGCGGTGTTCCCTGTGGCTGCGAGGATTGCAAGGTACAGGGCATCAGAGCTGAAAGGGAATATGGTGGCGGCCAGGAATGTGCCTATGAACAGGCCTATGAGGCCAAGATTCTCGAGTCCGAACATATCCGATAAGGGTTTTTAGACTGACGTTGCCTATGAACGTTTGTCCCTGAAGAATGATGATACTGCCTGTCCGCATGCATCCGCGAGTACTCCGGCTGTGACTTCTGTCCTTGGGTGGAGCAGGGAAGGGGAGAAAAGGCTGAATCCTCTTTTGGGGTCCCTGGCCCCGTAGACCACACGGCCTATCTGCGACCATGCAAGGGCTCCGGCGCACATGGGGCACGGTTCTACTGTCACATAAAGGGTGCAGTCATTCAGGTATTTGCCGCCCATGGCTTCAGTGGCTGCGGTTATCGCGATCATCTCGGCGTGTGCAGTAGGGTCGTTGAGGCGCTCTGTCATGTTGTGCCCGCGGGCTATGACGCGTCCCCGGCAGACGACTACGGCCCCTACGGGGACTTCGTCCTCCAAGGCGGCGGCCTCTGCTTCGCGCAGGGCCTCTTTCATGTATTTCTCGTCGTCCTGGGTCATCTTTCAGTATGTCCTGGTTGTCTGTCTTCCTGCATGTCTTCTCTCATGACGGTTTTGAACACATTCGGGAGAGGGGTCTCGAAGGACAGCACCTTGCCGGTGACCGGGTGCCGGAATGTGATGCTCCTTGCATGCAGCGCCAGCCTTCCTGCAGGGTTCCCCTTCGCCCCGTACTTCCTGTCTCCTGCCACCGGGCATCCTGTCATGGATGCATGCACCCTTATCTGGTGCTTTCTCCCGGTCTCCAGCTCGAACTCCACCAGTGAGTAATGGCGCCCGTATGACAGCACCCTGTAGTGTGTCACGGCTTCCTTCCCTCCGTTGTCCTCGGGGCTGGATGTCACCTTCATGCTCTTCGGATTTTCCTTCAGCCAGCTGTGGACTGTGCCTCTCTCACTGGCCGGGTGCCCCTCGAGGATGGCGCAGTATTTCCTTTCCAGCACACTTTTGTTCCATGTCTCCTGGAGTTGCAGCTTGGTGGTTTCGTCCTTGGCGAATATCACCAGCCCGGATGTCTCCCTGTCTATCCTGTGCACTATGAATATGCGCGAGTTCCTCCCGTGCATCCTTTTCATGTAGTCGTAAAGGATGGAGTATGCTGTCACTTCCCCTTCCTTTCCTGTGGACATGGTCAGAACACCGCTGCGCTTGTCAGCCACTATAAGCCACTGGTCCTCATACACTATCTTAACTCTGCCTTCCACCTCTCCGCCGCGTTTCCGGACCACATTCCCCCTGTCCACGATGCCTATCCTGTCCCCTGTGTGCAGAGGAAAGTCATGTGCGGTCGTTATCTGGCCGTTTACAGTCACCTGCCCGCGTGTCAGGTAGGCCTTTATGCCTGAGCGGCTCTGTCCTTGCAGAGCCCCGTACATGTATTCCAGCAGAGGCGCATCCCTGTCTGCTATGAAGTTTCTCCCTGATACTTTCCTTTCCATGATTGTCCGAAATACAGATGACGGATTTTCCGTCATTTGGTATAATAGTCTATCATCCTGTTGATTGCACGTCTGCATACGGGGCAGAAATCCCCTGAGACGTTCGTTCTCATCCTGCAGTCCTCTCGGGGTCTGTATATCCCTTTTGCCGTATATCCGCCTCCTTCGTAAATGCCGATGAGGCCGTCGTATTCCCCGGAGTCAAGCATGTCTTTCCACTTGCTCCCGAAATCAACGAGGGTGGTGATGTTCGGCTCCCACGGCTCCGTCTTGAGGTTGTACATGTCCTGATAGGCTACGCTGTCATCGTAATATTCATCCCCGAGCCCTGCGAAACTGTGCCCGAACTCATGGATGAAGAGCTTGTCGGCCAGGGCGTTGTCGGATGTGCCCATACCGTATGAGTTGTATATCCCGCCTCCTCCGTATCCGGAGTCGTTCACTACCACGTACAGTGCGTCGAACGGTGCTCCTGACACATTGTCAGCTATGGCTGTATGGTCCGGGAGTGTGAGGTAGCGGTCTATGTAGAAGGTATAGTAGTGGGACTCCATTGCGGTGTCTTTCCAGATACCTTTGTGGGGGATGTCTGTCCCGCTCCCGGCGGATACCACATCGAGGGCCGATATGTTGAAGTCATCTTTCCTGGACTTGTACGGTTCCATCGTGAAAAGGCTGTCCATCAGGCGGCGGCAGTCTGCATGGAACTTGTCCATCTCGTCCGCAGTGTAGCCTTCGGCGACGAAAAGCAGGTCCACCTTGTCCTCCATGTCGCCGGAGCGCAGGAGAGTGGTGGTCTCCGCCCCGCTGGCCGGATTCCTTTTTATAAGCGCGTCTTCCGGATCGACCATGCATGAGAACATCTGCCTGAACTCTCCCGTGGCTTTCACCCTTTCAGAGAGGGTGATGCGTAAGGGCTTCCTGGGAAACGGCATCCATACGCTCTGCGTGAAGGCTTTTGACACCTCCTCCGCCTGGGCTGTTGTCCTCCATTCGAGAAACAGTGCGGAGAAACCTTTCGAATAGACCAGCCTCTCCCCGTCCCATGCCTCGAACATGTATTCCCCGTATCTGAAAGGGTCTATGAGCGAGCCGTGCGACCCTGCCCACTCACACTCTTTCTTCAGGTCTGCAAGGAACGCCTGCTGGCTGTCCCTGTCTCCTGCCAGTATGAAATCCACTCTCAGCCTCTCCGTGGTGAAGTATTCGTCATATTCCACGACATGGCTGTCGGCCTGTGCCGGGTGGCTGACATTTCCAGAGGCCTGAGCCGCTGTTGCGCCGGCCGCGAGTGCGGCTGACATGAGAGCAGAAAAGATTCTTTTCATCACGGATGTTTTATGTATGATGTACTGGCGTCTATTTGTACCATTCCTTGTACTGGAGATACCCCTGGGCGTTGTCGTGCGCCATTTTCCGTATCTTTTCCGAGGCGTCCTTGACCTTCTTGGCAGGGACACCGGCATAGATGCCAGGTTCGAGCACGGAATTCGCGAGGATCACGGCTCCGGCAGCTATTAAGGTCCCGTCGGGCACTATGGCGTTGTCCATCACCACGGCTCCCATGCCGATCAGTACATCGTTCCCGATCCGGGCGCCATGCACCACGGCATTGTGTCCCACAGATACGTTCTCGCCGAGTACGGTCTCGGAGACACCGAGGGTGCCGTGGAGGACGGCACCGTCCTGGACATTGCTGTTGTTTCCGATGCGTATCGCGCCGACATCGCCGCGCAGCACGGCACCGTACCAGATGCTGCAGTTGTCACCGACGGTCACGTCCCCGAGAAGGGCCGCGTTGTCGGCCACGAAAGTGTTTTCCCCTATTTCGGGGGTCTTTCCGTTGAGTGTCTTCAGTATCATTGTCTTACTCCCATTCTATAGTTGCAGGCGGTTTTGAGCTGACGTCATACACTACGCGGTTCACCCCGCGTACCTTGTTTATGATGTCGTTGCTTACTTTTGCCAGAAAGTCGTAAGGGAGGTGCACCCAGTCCGCTGTCATGCCGTCGGTGGATATGACTGCGCGGAGAGCCACCGTGTTCTCGTATGTCCTTTCATCGCCCATCACTCCTACGCTCTGCACAGGAAGGAGTATCACTCCTGCCTGCCAGATGGCATCGTACAGCGTATGTGCTGTCATCGTAGGGTCGGACGCCGACCTGACTTCTGTAGCCCCGGGGCCTGCAAGCGCCTCTACGGCAGTCCTGTTGCCGTCCAGGCTGTATTCCCTGAGTCCGCGGATGAATATGTCGTCGGCTTCGCGCAGGATGGCGAGCTTCTCCTCTGTCACATCGCCCAGTATCCTGATTCCGAGGGAAGGCCCCGGGAACGGATGCCTCCCGATAAGTTCCTCTTTGATACCGAGGGCGCGGCCTACACGGCGCACTTCGTCCTTGAAGAGCGACCTGAGCGGCTCGACGATTTTCAGGTTCATTTTTTCCGGGAGACCTCCCACATTGTGGTGTGACTTGATGGTGGATGAAGGTCCGTTTACGGATGCGGATTCTATGACATCCGGATATATTGTGCCCTGGGCGAGCCAGCGGGCGTTTTCTATCTTGCGGGCATACTGGTCGAATGTCTCGATGAACAGTCTTCCGATTATCTTCCTTTTCTGCTCGGGGTCTTTGACGCCTGCGAGCTCTTTAATGAACAGGGCTGAAGTATCGGCTCCTATCACGTTGAGGCCCATGTCTTTGTATGAAGCGAGCACATCCTCGAATTCGTTTTTGCGGAGCAGACCGTTGTTCACGAATATGCAGGTGAGGTTGTGTCCTATGGTCCTGTGAAGGAGCACTGCGGCCACCGTGGAGTCCACTCCGCCACTCAGTCCCAGGATAACCTTGTCATCACCGAGTTTCGATTTAAGTCCGGCGATTGTCGTGTCAATGAAAGATGCCGGTGTCCAGTCTCCTCTGCATCCGCAGATGCCAAGGGCGAAGTTGGCCAGTATCTTGCTGCCTTCCACCGTGTGATATACCTCCGGGTGGAACTGCACCGCGTATGTTTCTTCTCCTTTTATGTGGTATGCGGCGTTCTCCACGTCTGCCGTGGAGGCTATCACTTCAGCCCCTTCAGGCAGTCTTGCGATGGTGTCCCCGTGGGACATCCATACCTGCGAATGTGCCTGGACACCTTTCAGGAGCGGTGAATCCGGCTGCACTACATCGAGCATGGCACGGCCGTATTCACGTGCTATGGAGGCGTTCACATCCCCGCCGTATCTGTATGCGAGGTACTGGGCCCCGTAGCATATTCCCAGCAGAGGCAGCCTGCCCTTTATGCCTGTCAGGTCAGCCTGAGGCGCTTTTTCGTCTCTCACCGAGAACGGGCTTCCGGAGAGAATCACACCTTTGACGCTGTCGTCAAATGCCGGAATCCTGTTGAAAGGATAGATTTCGCAATAGACGTTCAACTCCCTCAGCCTCCGTCCTATAAGCTGAGTGACCTGGGAGCCGAAGTCCAGGATAATGATTTTTTCTGTCATGTCCCGAAAAATTTTGCTGCAAAAATAAGAAACTGTTTCAATTAATGCCAACAATGCCAAAATTTATTTGATATACGCCAGTCTTCCAGTCACCGGCAAAGTCATATTACATACATTTTATTGACTGTCAATTGATTATTTGCGAGATAATTCTCCCGGTCCGCTTTCTGATAATGGGACCGGGAGAATGTCTAAAGATATATTATTCGGATAATCAATATTTTATCGCAAGATCAACTCTGCCAGCATGGAGTCAATATTATGATTCTCCCGATCTCCCTTCTATGCACACTGCACAGGACCGAGTCCAGTCCCGCATTTTCTTGATTCCGCCGCTTGCCGGTATAGTTCCCCCAATATGATGCGGTTGCAGAGCATACCGTGGCAGCCATAATGCCAGTGCAGATCAGGATGGAACACATTTTTTTATAGACATGTGATTTTACATGGTTAAATATAACATTTTTTATATAATTTTGCAGCCCGTTCCGGCCGCCTGTCCATTATACGGTCTGATGGCTGGTCGGGAAAAGGAAATCAGAAGTTTATATATGGAAATAAGAAACATTGCCATTATCGCTCACGTGGACCATGGTAAGACCACTCTGGTGGACAGGATGATCTACCAGGCCACCAAGGCGAGGGAGCAGGAAAAGCTGGGAGAGCTGATCCTTGACAACAACGACCTGGAAAGGGAGCGCGGTATCACCATTCTTGCAAAAAATGTGTCCGTTCCTTACAAAGGCGTAAAAATCAATATTATAGACACTCCGGGTCATAGTGATTTCGGTGGAGAGGTGGAAAGGGTGCTGAACATGGCCGACGGAGTCCTTCTGCTTGTGGATGCGTTCGAGGGCTGTATGCCTCAGACACGTTTCGTCCTGCAGAAGGCCATTGAGATGGGCAAGAAGCCTATTGTCGTAATAAACAAGGTGGACAAGCAGAACTGCCGTCCGGACGAGGTTCAGGAGGAGGTCTTCGACCTGATGTTCTCCCTGAACGCCACGGAGGACCAGCTGGATTTCAAGACGGTGTACGGAAGCGCGAAGCAGGGATGGATGTCCCTGGACTGGAGGAAGCCTACGAATGACATCACCCCGCTGCTGGACACGATACTCGAGGTCATCCCGGCCCCGGCGCATAATCCCGGCACTCCGCAGATGCTGATCTCATCCCTGGAGTATTCTCCTTATGTGGGCCGTATCGCCATAGGAAGGGTTACAAGGGGCGAGCTGAAGGCAGGCATGAACATAAGCCTTTGCAAGCGCTATGACATCATAGAGAAGCAGAAGATAAAGGAACTGATGGTATATGAGGGTCTGGGCAAGACCAAGGTCGATTCCGTCCAGTGCGGAGACATCTGCGCCGTGGTCGGCCTTGAGGGCTTCGAGATAGGGGATACCGTAGCGGACTTCGAGAACCCGGAGGCCCTGCCGCCTATCTCTGTGGACGAGCCGACCATGAGCATGCTTTTCTGCATCAACAATTCCCCGTTCTTCGGACGGGAAGGGAAGTTCGTCACTTCCCGCCACCTGAAGGAAAGGCTGGAGAAGGAGCTGGAGAAGAATCTTGCCCTGCGTGTCAAACCGGGTCCGAATGCTGACTCGTTTATAGTGTACGGAAGGGGTGTGCTCCATCTGTCCGTCCTTATCGAGACCATGAGAAGGGAAGGCTTCGAGCTCCAGGTCGGACAGCCAAAGGTGCTGGACAAGACCATAAACGGCGTCCGCTGCGAGCCTGTCGAGAGCCTTACGATCGAGGTTCCTGAAGAGTTTGTGGGGAAGGCCATCGAGATAACCACCCGCCGCAAGGGAGCTCTTTTGAGGATGGACAACAAGGGGGACCGGACTCATCTCGACTTCGACATCCCTGCAAGAGGGCTCATGGGGCTCAGGAGCAATCTGCTCACTGCCACCCAGGGAGAAGCTGTCGTGGCCCACAGATTCAAGGACTATGAACCTTATAAAGGTGACATTGAACGCAGGACCAACGGCTCCCTCGTATCCCTTGAAACCGGTGTCGCTGTGGCCTACTCGATGGATAAGCTGCAGGACAGGGGACGTTTCTTCGTGAACCCGGGCGACGAGATCTATGCCGGCCAGGTGGTGGGAGAGCACACCAGGGAGCGTGACCTCAATATCAATATATGCAAGACCAAGAAGCTCACGAACATGAGGGCTTCCGGAAGTGACGATAAAGTGATGCTTCCGCCTCCTATAGTGTTCTCTCTGGAGGAGGCCCTTGAATATATCCAGGAAGATGAGCTTGTGGAGGTTACTCCTAAGTCTATGAGAATCAGGAAAATAATTCTTGATGAAATAGAAAGGAAAAGAAAAAGTAACGATTTGGATTGATTTATCAAAAAATTTGTTTACCTTTGCACGCTCAAATCTATTTGGGGAATATGGAAAAAAATGATTTTTTGATACCTCTGAATGGATTGGCTTCGGGAAAGACGGTTTACCGTTGGACTTCAGGCAAGAAGTTCTTTGATGAATTCGAAAACCAGGATATACTCGATGCGGATCTCAGAATTGAGGTCGAGGTGGAGAAGTCCGGCAGTCAGATTGATGTTGACTGTCACATTGCAGGCAGATTGACAGTGACATGCGACAGATGTCTCGGAGATCTGATGATTCCGCTGGATTCAGTTGAAAGGTTGAGGGTCAAGTTCGGTGATGCCAATGGCGGGGAGGAGTCCTTTGACGAGGACGGCAGGGAGACAGTGCTTTTGTCTGTCGGTGACACGGAGCTGGACATGAAGCAGGTCATATATGATTATGCATGCCTGTCCATTCCTCTGCATAAGGTCCATGCGGATGGAGAGTGCGATCCGGAGGTGACCGCACACCTGGGTACACGGGAAGATGTTCCCGGAGAATTTGTCGGAGAGGAAAATCCGTTTGCGGCTCTGAAAGACATGCTGAAGAGTTGAGCGGCAATAAGTTGAAATGATAATAAAAATATAAAACAATGGCACATCCGAAACACAAGGTCTCCAAGGCAAGAAGAGACAAGAGAAGAACACACGACAAGGCTGTAGTGCCTACTTTGGCTACCTGCTCAAACTGCGGTGCTACTGTAATGTATCACAGGGTCTGCCCTGAGTGCGGATACTACAGAGGTCGTCAGATTATCGTGAAGAACGCTGAGTAACGTTTCCGGCTTCTTCCCATTGACAGAAATGGTCCCGTAGTTCAACGGATAGAATGGAAGTTTCCTAAACTTTAGATAGCAGTTCGATTCTGCTCGGGACTACTTCGTTGACCACAACCCCGTGATTTTCACGGGGTTGTTTGATTTTATCCGGGCTTGCATGGAACGGGTTCCGGAAAGTGTCTGTTCCAGGGCCTTCCGGAGTGAAACTCTATTTGTAAATATGCATATTATGAGTACCTTTGTAGATTGGGTAAAAAACAAAACACAATGAAAAAAGTAATTGCCACATCAAATGCGCCAAAGGCGGTCGGGCCTTATTCTCAGGCTATCGAAGTGAACGGAACTCTTTATATCTCAGGACAGATTCCTGTGGTTCCTGCTGACGGTTCAGTGCCGGAAAGCATAGAGGAGCAGACCAGGCAGTCGCTCAAGAATATCGGAGCCATCCTCGAAGAGGCGGGAATGTCTTACGGCAACGTTGTCAAGACAACTGTCCTTCTCGATGACATCAGGAATTTCGCTGCCGCAAATGCGGTATATGCCGAGTTCTTTACAGAGGACAAACCTGCCAGGGCATGCTTCCAGGTCGCTGCACTTCCGATGGGTGTGAAAATCGAGATTGAGGCAATAGCTGTCAGATAGGCATGAACAGGAAAACCATAATCGCCTGCATCGTCGCCCTTGCTGTCCTTGCTCTGGTGGTGGCGGCGGCTGTGTTCTTCCTCTATTCCGGGACGGGGAAGACCAGGGCGTCTTCCATTGCCTCGGATGGCAAGACCGGTCTGCTTGCGGCAGTGCCTTCGGATGCGGTGATGGTGGTTGAATTCCAGGATTTGAAGACCGCCTGCAGTTTCCTTTCGGATTCTGCGGGCTGTTTCCGTTATTTTGCCGGATGCGGTGAAGACGGTGTCATCCAGTCTTTTCTGGCCAAGGCTGCCGGAGCCGGTCTCGGTTCCCTGAAGTCGGCCGGCGCTGTGCTTTCTCTTCATTACAACGGTTCCCTTGTCCCGCTTCTTGCTGTCGACGCCGGGCGTGCGGGGGAAGCCGGACACGAGGAGACAGAGTTTGTCTCGTCTGCTCAGGCCTCAGGGCTTTCCGCTTCTCTTCTGGACTGCTCGTCCGTGGCTGACTCCAAAGCCTACCTCAGCAGGAGGAATGTGATCCTGCTGTCCACCTCGGATGTCCTGCCTAAGTCTGCGGAGAGGCATATCGGCAAGTCTGTCTCTGTCCTTGATTCGGACGGATTTTCCAGATGCGTGGAGAAATCAGGGCAGGGCGGTACTGTCATTTTTGTCTCATGCCGCGAGATAGGCAAGTTCTTTACTGGTATAGCGGACAGGAGCATATATGGCTATGCCGATTTCATCAGGAAATTTTCAGGATGGACTTCTTTCTCCGTTTCGGACAATTCGTCCGGACATATCCTTCTTGACGGGATTTTCTGTTCCCGTGACGGGGTTGAGGACTTCGCCAATGTATTCAGGAACTATGAACCGTCCAGGTCGGAGGCGGCTTCTGTCCTCCCGTCATACACTATTTTTTCCGGCAGTATGCCGATGGATGACGTCTCCGCATTCATTTCGGCAAATGATGCCTTTGCTGACGGGTCAGGTCAGCTCGGCAAGATCGCGAATGTAAGGAAGGAGCTCCAGAAGGCTACAGGGATATCGCCTGTACAGTGGGCTCTTACATTGAAGATAAAGGAGGTCTCGGCAGCGTATTTCAGAGTCGGGGACTCCGTAGAAAAAGTCCTCCTGTTCCGGACAGGAGGCAAGGAAGCAGGACAGTTGTTCGGTGATTCGGGTGTTTCTTCCGGGAAGGATGCCGCTCCCAAAGTGCGCAAGTACGCTTATCCAGGTTTTGCCGCATCAGTTTTCGGGCCTTTCTTTTCCGCTTCCGACGAGTCGTTCTTCACGTGTGTCGGGGACTGGGTGATTGCGGGGTCGAAAGCGGCTGTGGATGAGTATGCGGCCGGCAGGGCTCTGGAGAATACCCTTTCAGGTTATCTTTCTGATGCTTCTTTGCAGCCTGCTTCATCAGGACGTGACTATTTTTCTGCATACCTGTCCGTATCGGAAGATGCCCGTGCTCTGGCCTCGGCATTCAAGCCTTTCTATGCCAGGTCCCTGGAGATGATGACGGATGGATTCCCTTATGTCCCTGTGATTTTCAGTGTCACCAAGGACAGGGATGATGAGATACGTGCCGTCGCGGAGGCTTTCAGGGTAAGTGTCATGAAAACCAAAGCCCCTGTGTTCGAAAGAGATACTACTGTTGTCATCCCGAAAGGGCCTTTCAAGGTAAAGAACTCGGGGACCGGTCGGATGAACCTGTTTGACCAGCAGGACAACATGTACCTGTGCCTGAAGGAACTTGACGGCAAGGGGATATGGGGCGTGCCGTTTTCTGCCCCTATATGCGGCTGTGCCGGCACCATAGATTATTTTGCCAACGGGAAACTGCAGATACTGTTCGCCTCCGGCAGCAAACTTTACCTCATAGACAGGCTCGGCAGGTACGTCAATCCGTTCCCTGTGGATCTGGGGAAGGATATCCTCATAGGTCCGGGCATATATGATTTCAACGGGAACAGGAAATATAATGTGATGATCCTGCATAAGGACAACACGATAGAGATGTACAATCTTC
Source organism: Candidatus Cryptobacteroides excrementipullorum (assembly GCA_017695065.1). Lineage (GTDB taxonomy): Bacteria > Bacteroidota > Bacteroidia > Bacteroidales > UBA932 > Cryptobacteroides > Cryptobacteroides excrementipullorum. Next base: position 34,864 of record JADILZ010000084.1, on the reverse strand, counting down.
AGGGCAGGAAGCCGGCGCAGTGGAAGACAATAACTTCCGGCGAGACTATCAAGGGACTTCCTGAGGCAGTGAAGGTGGCAGGAAAGACATACTGGGTCGTCCGTACTTCAATCCAGACCCTTATTTTCGGATTCTACGGAGGGGAACCTCTCACTGTTTTCGAAGGAGACAGGATGATTCGGAGTGACAGCCGTATAATACCGGGAGACGGCTCCAGCGTTAAGGTTGTATGCTATGATGGCAAGACACATACGGTAAAGTTGCAGTGATTTTTTGCAGCGACTCTCCAGACAATAAGATTCTTGAACGGAAAAATGATTTTTTATGGAAAAATTTCAATCGGTAAATAAACTTTACGAAAAAAGCTTCAGAGAGAACTGGGACAGGCCGGCACTGTCCAACTATCAGGGAGTCACTCTCCATTACAGGGACGTGGCAAGGCGTATCGCCAAGATGCATATCATGTATGAGGAGTGCGGGCTTGTGAAAGGGGACAAGGTCGCCATCTGCTCCAGGAATCAGGCCAACTGGGGAGTGTCCTTCATTTCTGCCCTTACATACGGTGCTGTGCCGGTACCGATTCTTCATGAATTCAAGCCGGGCAACATCCATCATCTGGTGAACCATTCGGAGGCGAAGATCCTGTTCGTGGATGATGTGGTATGGGAGGGGCTGTCTGAGAATGAGATGCCAAATCTGCAGGCTGTCATACAGATAAACACATTTGCTTTCCTGTATGCCAGAACGAAGGAAATTACTGAAGTCAGACAGCATCTGAACGAGCTTTTCGGGAAGAAGTATCCTATGAACTTCACTCCGGACAGTCTTGACTATTACGAGGATTCTGCCGATGAACTTGCTCTCATAAACTACACTTCCGGCACATCCGGATTCTCAAAAGGCGTCATGATTCCTTACCGGGCGCTGTTCTCGAACATCTTTTTCGCCAAGAAGGTGCTCCCTATGATAGACCAGACTTCAAATGTCGTTGCAATGCTGCCTTCCGCGCATATGTACGGTATGATGTTCGAGGTGCTTTTCGAGCTTACGGTAGGTTCCCATGTACATTTCCTTACAAGGGTCCCGAGCCCGAAAATAATCATGCAGGCCCTCTCGGAGGTCAAGCCAAGCATAGTCATTGCCGTGCCTCTCATAATAGAGAAGGTGTACAAGAACAAGCTCAAGCCGATCCTCGAGAAGAACGGAATCAAGTTCCTCATGAAACTTCCTGTCCTGGACCAGGTCATAATGAAGAAAATCCGTACGGAGCTTGTCAATGCATTCGGCGGGAAGTTCGAGGAGGTCATCATAGGCGGAGCTGCATTCAACAAGGAGGTCGAGGCCTTTTTCAGGAAGATAGGTTTCCCTTATACGGTAGGGTACGGGATGACAGAGTGCGCCCCTATCATATCCTATGACGACTGGAAGACGAACCGCCTGTATTCCTGCGGCAAGGCGGCTCCTAATATGGAAATCCGCATAGACTCGGAAGACCCCGAGAATGTCTCCGGCGAAGTCCTCGTGAGGGGGATGAATGTCTTCCTGGGCTATTACAAGAACCCCGAGGCCACTGAGGCCGCGTTCACAAGCGACGGCTGGTTCCGTACCGGGGACATGGGAGTTATGGACAAGGACGGCTACCTGTATCTACGCGGCAGGTCCAAGTGTATGATTCTGGGCCCTTCCGGACAGAATATATATCCTGAGGAGATAGAATGTGTGCTCAACAACATGCCTTATGTCGTGGATTCCCTTGTTATCGAGGAGAACGGCGGACTTACTGCCCTGGTCTATCCTGACTTCCACCAGGGCGAGCTTGACGGGCTTTCGCATGAGGCTCTGGAGAGGCATCTCAATGACTCGCTTGCGTCTGCAAACCAGGAGCTTCCGAATTATGCCAGAATAAAGAAGCTTGAGGTCATGCCTGAGGATTTTGAACGTACACCGAAACGCAGTATAAAGAGATATCTTTATCAGAGGAGCTAACCGGGCAAATGGAGAAATTTGACCACAGTTATTTGCAGATGGCTGCAATCTGGGCTAGGAACTCATATTGCAAGCGCCGGCAGGTCGGGGCCCTGCTGGTGAAAGACCGCATGATTATATCAGACGGATATAACGGGACCCCATCAGGTTTCGAGAACAACTGCGAGGATGAGAACGGCGTCACAAGGCCCTATGTCCTCCACGCTGAGGCCAATGCCATCACCAAGGTGGCCAAGTCCGGGAACAGCAGCCTCGGGGCGACGTTGTATGTGACAGCGGCCCCGTGCCTTGAATGTGCGAAACTGATTATCCAGGCCGGTATAAAAAGGGTCGTTTACAGGGATGAGTACAGGCTTACTGACGGTGTGGACCTGCTCAGGAAAGCCGGGATAGAAGTAGAAAAAGTGGACTGAATGTTATGAACAGGAATTTAAATGCCATATTGGTCGCGCTGCTCGGTGTGGTGATCGGCGTGCTTCTGTCAGTCACAGTCACCAGGTTTTATTCCTCCAACAGAAAATTTGACGGGGACTATAACAGATGGCGCAAACTGAACCTCATATTGGAGCAGGTAGAGACAAATTATGTGGATACCATAGACATGAAGAAGATGACGGATGCGGCTGTCGTTGCTGCTCTCTCTGAGCTCGATCCGCATTCCGTATATCTCCCTCCTGTGGATCTGGAGGAGTCCGAGACTGAGCTTGCAGGGAATTTTGACGGGATCGGCATACAGTTCAATGTGCCTAATGACACGGCCATTGTCCTGAGTGTGATTCCGGGAGGTCCTTCCGAGAAGGTCGGGCTGAAGCAGGGGGACAGGATACTCAGGGTCGGAGAGGAGGTGATTGCCGGGACAAGGACTCCGCAGGACAGCATGGTGCGCATGATGAAGGGGCCGTCAGGGTCCAAGGTCAGGATAACCGTTGGCCGGGACGGAACAGAGATCCCCTTCGAGATTACCAGGGGCAAGATTCCTGTCAAGTGTATCGATGCTGCTTTCATGGTTGATGACACTACAGGATATGTCAGGCTTTCGAAATTCACAAGGACTACATATCAGGAATTTTCACAGGCAAGCGAGAAACTGCTTGACCAGGGTATGACCCGTCTCATTTTCGACCTGAGAGGCAATACCGGGGGATATTTCGACCAGTCTTTCCTTCTGAGCAATGAATTCCTGCCCAAGGATGCTTCCATCGTGTATATGCAGGGTCTTCACAGGCCGCGCCAGGACTTCAATGCAGACGGGAAGGGGTCTTTGCAGGAAGTCCGCCTTTCTGTGCTCATAGACGAGTCTTCCGCTTCCTCCAGCGAGATATTCGCCGGGGCGATGCAGGATAATGACAGGGGACTGATCATCGGACGCAGGTCATTCGGCAAGGGTCTTGTCCAGGAGCCGATCAATTTCACTGACGGCTCGGGCATAAGGCTGACCGTGGCGAGGTTCTATACCCCTTCCGGACGTTGCATCCAGAAGCCTTATTCCGACGGGACCAGATATGCCTATGACATTTATGAACGCTACCGCCACGGCGAGATGACCGATGCTGACAGCATCCAGGTGGATTCAAGCGAGGTTTATTATACTGTAAAGGGCCGCAAGGTTTATGGCGGTGGCGGGATAATTCCTGACATATTTGTCCCTATGGATACCACAAGGGCGACGGATTTCTTCATAAAATGCAACAGGAAGGCCACCCAGATGCGGTTTGCGTCCGAAATGTTCGACAGGTACAAGTCAAGACTGTCCGGGATTTCGGATTTCCGGGAGCTTTCCGATTATCTTGATGGTCTCCATCTGGACCGCCAGTTCCTCGACTTTGCGGAAAAGACGGACGGTATAGTTCCGCGGCCTGGGGAGTGGGCCGAAACCGAGGCCTACATGATGCCTCAGCTGAAGGCACTTGTAGGACGCTATTCCAAGCTTGATGATGAGGCTTTCTACAGGTTTTATCTGGATATAGATGAGACTGTGGCGATTGCTCTGCGGCAGTAGCGTGGGCGGGCGTTTTTCACTGTGCAATAAAACGGTAAACGATTTCCCCTGTCTGCCGCGCCGGGGCTGTACGCGATACGGAGAACCTGGAGAGGCGTGCAGCCCGTATGGCGAAGTCCCTCAGACACTGGTCCGTGGATGAGATATCGTCCATGACCTTTGCATTGAGCACCCTTCCTGACGGATCCACTACAATTATTACGGTCACTTCTCCGCCTCCGTAGCATTTGTATGCAGGAATCCTCAGATGACTCGCCTTCCTCCCGTCAAGTGTATATGATAGCACTGACGGACCGGAATATTCTTTTCCGCTGTCTTCACTGCTTTCGGCTCCGTTCTCTTTACCTATCTCCACCGCCTCGTCGCGTGCGTCTTCCACAATTGCATGTCTCTGTCCTGCTTTAAGTTCCCTGGACAGCCTTTCCGCATCGGCGTAAAGTTCGGATACATCGGTATTCCTGTCATCTTTCAGATGTCCGGAGGCATCTGTCGCGATATTGCGGACAGGATCTGCGCTGTGCTGCTCCTGCATCCTTGCGGCAGGCATCCCTTCCAGCATCTCGTCAAGCCTCCTGCTTATGCTTTCCTTGAAATTTTCTTCTACAAGGCGGTTCTCTTCGGCTTCCTGCCCTGAAAAATCAAGAAGGAATGTATCACCCCTCCGGACAGCAGTGTGCACCTGGACAGCCAAAAGAATGATAATCACCGCGAGATGTGCTATCACGGTGAGGTATATTCCGGCCTTGTCCTCGTTTCCAAGATGCGTCAGCCTCCAGCGTATGGATGTCCTGATTCTTCTGAGCATTGCATTTTATCTGTTCAGACTTTTGACTGGACGAGGGATTTTTCGATAGTGGCCGCGATGATGTCTATAGCCACCTTGTTGTGCCCTCCCTGAGGGATGATGATGTCAGCATACCGTTTGCTCGGCTCTATGAACTGCAGGTACATGGGTTTGACAGTCTTCGTATATCTTTCGATGACGGATTCCACTGTTTTCCCTCTCTCTATAATGTCTCTCGCCATCACTCTCATGAGTCTGTCATCATCGTCCGCATCCACGAAAATCTTTATGTCCATCTGGTCCCGCAGCCTTGCACAAGTGAAAATCAGTATTCCCTCGATGATAATGACATCTGCGGGATGTACCGTCACTGTCTCTGTCTTGGACCTGGAACAGGTAAGATATGAATATACCGGCTGTTCTATGCTTTTCCCGCTTCTGAGCATAGACAGATGCTCGTTCAGCAGGTCGAAGTCTATAGAGTCCGGATGGTCGAAATTGACTTTCTGTCTCTCTTCCATCGGAAGGTGGCTCGAGTCCTTGTAATACGAGTCCTGCGGTATGACCACCACCTGCTCTTTCAGCTTTTCGGTGATGGCCTTTACCACAGTCGTCTTTCCTGATCCGGATCCACCGGCTATCCCAATAATCAGCATGGGTGATGTTTTTAGAATTCGGCGTTCTTCGGAGTCCTCGGGAATGGGATGACATCCCTTATATTGCTCATGCCTGTCACAAAGAGCAGCAGCCTTTCGAATCCGAGGCCGAACCCGCTGTGAGGTGCGGACCCGAACCTCCTTGTGTCAAGATACCACTCAAGTGTGCTGTGGCTCATGCCGAGCTCTGTGATCCTTGCCTCGAGCTTCTCCAGCGAAGCCTCCCTTTCCGAACCTCCTATTATTTCACCGATTTTCGGGAAGAGCACGTCCATGCCGCGCACTGTCTTTCCGTCATCGTTCTGTTTCATGTAGAAGGCCTTGATGTCCTTCGGATAGTCTGTCATGATTACAGGGCGCTTGAAATGCTTTTCCACGAGATACCTTTCGTGCTCGCTCTGGAGATCTACTCCCCAGCTTACCGGGAACTCGAATTTCTCCCCGGACTCTTCAAGAATCCTGATGCCTTCCGTATAGGTCAGACGCACAAATTCGGTCTTCACTACGCTCTCAAGCCTTTCTATGAGTTCTTTGTCGAACATGTCGTTCAGGAACTTCAGGTCATCCATGCAGTTCTCCAGTGCATAGCGAACCAGAGACTTGATGAAGTCTTCGGCCAGTACCATGTTGTCTTCTATCTCGTAGAATGCCATTTCTGGCTCTATCATCCAGAATTCCGCCAGATGGCGCGGTGTGTTGGAGTTCTCCGCCCTGAATGTCGGTCCGAAAGTATATATTTCCCCGAGGGCCATTGCCCCGAGTTCCCCTTCAAGCTGCCCGCTTACTGTCAGGCTCGTCTGTTTACCGAAGAAGTCCTGGCTGTAGTCGATGCTTCCGTCCTCCTTTCTCGGCGGATTGTTCAGGTCCAGGGTAGTTACCTGGAACATTTCTCCGGCACCTTCACAGTCCGACGCTGTGATAAGAGGAGTATGGAGATATACGAATCCCTTGTCATTGAAATACTTATGTATGGCGAACGCCATAGCGTGGCGTATCCTCAGCACTGCTCCGAAAGTGTTTGTCCTCGGCCTCAGGTGAGCAATGCTCCTCAGGAATTCCATCGAGTGCCCTTTCTTCTGGAGAGGATATGTGTTGGGATCCGCCTCACCGTACAGTGTGATTTCTTTGGCCTGTATCTCAACAGCCTGTCCGCTTCCCTGTGATGCCACGAGCTTTCCGGTGACCCCGATGCAGGCTCCTGTGGTTATCCTCTTGAGCAGGTCCTCGTCAAATGAGGCTGTATCCACTACAATCTGTATGTTGTTTATCGTTGACCCGTCGTTCAGAGCTATGAAAGATACATTCTTGTTCCCTCTTTTTGTCCTGACCCACCCTTTGGCCAGCACGTCTTCTCCCGGCTCTGTCCTGAGCAGGTCCTTTACTTTCTTTCGTGCAACTGCTTCCATATCTTCTCTATTCTCTTGTTATTGGAATTTGTCTTATGGCAATCATTCCATATCCATTATCTTGCGGCTTATCTCGGTGTTGTCCATCCTTCCTGCAAACCTCTCTGCACCCTTACCGATGGAGTAAACAGGGACTGGGGCTCCTGTATGCCCGGTGGTTGTCCATCCTATGTTGGCTTTCAGATTCAAGTCCGTATTCTCTTTTGCATCAGGCTCTTCCCCGGATGCGGCAGACTCCTCATACACATCCCAGAAAATCATGTCTCCGCGTTTCGATTTTCCGGCAGGGCCGCCGAGCGCGACTCCTCCTGTCTCGTGGTCAGCCGTGACTACTATCAGGGTCTGGTCAGGGTGTTTCCTGTAGAATTCGTAGGCTACATCTATCGCGCCGTTGAAATTCATGATGTTGTCAATCATCGGCATTGTCTTGTTGTCATGTGCGGCCCAGTCAATGTCTCCTCCTTCACACATTATGAAAAACGGTTTGCTGTCCCCGATGAAATCCATACATGTTGTTAGCATTTCGGAAAGGCTGAAGTCGCTTCCCTGGGCGCCATCTGTAGTATATGCTTCTGCGTCATGTTCTTTTGAACTTGGCTGGCAGAGTATCATCTGCTTTGCCCCGTCTTTTTCTTCATTGTATTCCTCTTCTGAAAAGCACAGTGTGGCCCCGTTCTCTTCGAGGAATTCTGAAATCGGTTCTTCATTGCCGCTTTTCCCGTAGTAATCGAGGAAGCCGTCACCTGCAAAGAAGTCGAAGCCGCTCTGCGGGATCTGCTGCGAAATGTCGTAGTATGAGTCCCTGTCAAGGCTGTTTGCGTAGAAAGCGGCCGGAGTTGCGTGATTGATAGGGACGGATGACATTATACCAATGTTATAGCCTTCTTTCTTGAGCTTGTACGCGATACTTTCAAGCTTGTTACCTTCCGAATCCACTCCGAGGTATCCGTTCTTTGTCTTCACTCCGCATGAGATGGCTGTCCCTGCTGCCGAAGAGCATGTGATATTCCTGTCAGCTGAATATGTCGTGGCCATGCCAAGCACCGGGAACTGGGTGAATGTGAGCTGTTCTCCTCCCAGTTTGCCTGCTTTGTAGGACAGGTACGACTCAGCTGCTGCGACATGGGATGCCCCCATTCCGTCACCGATGAAAAGGAAAATGTATTTTGCCTTTCCCCCGTCATTGCGAGCTTCTGCGGGAACTGCCGTGAAGGACAATGCGAGCAGTATGAAGGCGATACTGCTCCAGACTTTCAGAGTGAATTTGAATGTTTTCATCTTTGTAATGTTTTTGCCGCGGCAAATTTACTCTTTTTCTTTTAAATATGGGAATATAATATAAAAGAAAAGGCCACCTGGAGGTAGCCTTTTCTTTTTAATGTGTAACTGGAACTATTGTGCCTTTCTTGCAGCGTACATGATTTTCAGTGCCGAGCATTTGCGGAGCTCCTGTTTGATGTCAGTGATGATACCCATCTTGACATCCTTGTCTGCCTTGATGGACACTGTCATGAACTGACGGTCCGCTTCGCTCTTGGACTCTCTCTCAGCTGCGATGAAGTCACGTATATCATCTGTAGTCCTGAAAGAATCATTGAGCTGGATTCTCGGTGATGTTCCATACTGCTGCTGCAGGTATTTTGCAGGAGGACCTACGCTTATGTAAGCTGCCAGGTCTTTCCTTTCCAGTTTAGCAACTTCACTCGCCTCTGGAAGCTGATACATGACTTTCGACTCAGTTTCCCTCATGTTTGTTGTCACCATAAAGAAGAACAACAGCATGAAGACGATATCTGACATTGAGGCCGTTGTAAATGCTGGAACCTCTTTTTTGCCTTCGCGTCCGAATTTTGCCATAATTATGTTCTCCTTCTGTTAGTTCTGTGACACATCCTTAGGCTCTGCCTCTGAAATCAGCTGAGGTACCGCCTTCCTTACGATCTCCTGCTGTTCTTCAGTAAGGTTCTCGTATGCCTTGCCGTAGTTGGCCCGGCAGAAGTCTTCACGGATTTCATTGATGGCCTTTACTATCTCGTTCTGTACCGCGATGTATGCCTGGTAGCTTGTACCACGGTCGTTCTGGAGAGAGATCACACCCTTTGAAACAGGGTACTGACCGAAGCCTTCAATGTCCTGTACCTCCTTCTCAGGGAGCTTGGGATCGTCATTTGGGTTTACAAGGAACTCTTTTATTTTGTCTTTTAGTCTGCTCACTTCGATAGGCTCGTTACCAGCAAAAAGTCTGTCCTGCGCATTTATCCTTACGATAATGATGTTTCGGCGGTTGACTTTCTGATCCTGCACCTCCTGGTCCTTTGCCGGCATAGGAGGCAAACGACGCTGCAATCCTGAGTCCTGATTCATGGTCGTTGTCATAAGGAAATATGACAACAGCAGGAATGCGATGTCGGCCGATGAGGCTGAATTTAACTCTGGTACTTTCTTTGACATATCTTGTGGCTATTTGCTGCGGATTGCATTCACTATCAGACCCAGGACGATGGCAACGATTGACGCGCCAAATACCAGATATGTGATAGTAAGTATTGCATCGGTATTTCTAAGTGTTGTAAATTCCGGCTGTACGCCTACAAAGCCCTGTGCCGGATTTCCTTTTGCCGTCAGGAATGCAAATGCAACTACAACGGCTGCGCCTACAATTACCAGTCCGGTCTTTATAAGACTCTTAGGGTTGTTGATGGCTCCCATGACCAGTCCCAGGAGAAGGATGAGTCCTATCCCGACAATGACCATGACGTAAGACCACCGCAGAAGAGTATTCACTGAGGCATCATTGAATCCTGCAGCATACCCCCATACACCCAAGGCAAAGCCCAGAATGACAAGTGCAAGCAGTACGTATTTTATGATTTTGTTAAACATGGTATTGTGGTCAAATTATTTTTTCTCGTATTTTACCAGGATATCAACAAGTGATATTGAAGCGTCTTCCATCTCGATGGAAATAGCGTCAATCCTTGAAAGGATGTAGTTGTAGAAAATCTGAAGGATGATGGCAACAATCAAACCGCCGACGGTTGTAATCAAAGCGACCTTCATACCACCTGCCACGATGTTAGGGGAGATATCACCTGCAATCTGGATGGCATCGAATGCCTGCACCATTCCGACAACTGTTCCCAAGAATCCCAGAGATGTTGCAAGGGAGATGAACAGTCCGACCCAGGTAAGTCCGTTCTCCATGAGGCTCATCTGCACGGAACCGTAAGATACGACAGTCTTCTCAACGACTTCGATTCCCTGATCCATGCGGAGGAAGCCCTGGTAGAAGATGCTTGCTACAGGTCCGCGAGTGTTGCGGCATACTTCCTTGGCAGCATCAACGCCACCTTCGTTAAGAGCTTTCTCAATGTTTGTGAGGAGTTTCTTGGTGTTGACCTTTGCGAAGCTGAGGTAAAGAATTCTCTCGATGCAGATCGCAAGACCAAGGATAAGGCAGAGGATGATTGTGGTCATGAAGCCAGGACCTCCCTGGATGAAATAGGTCTTAAGCTGCTGGTGAAGAGGAACTTCGCCCTGTGTAGCGGCAACGAGCTCTGCCATTGACTGAGGTGCTGCACTTTCAGTTACCTGCTCAGTTGCAGCAGGTTCTGTTGCTGTCTCGTCCTGAGCTGTTGCGTATTGTGCAGAAAAGGCCATCAGGCCGATTACTGCCAAAAACATGAAAATTTTTTTCATAATTGTTTTCGTGTGTTTAATTAATAATGTATTAAATTGTTATAGTTTTCGTTAATGGTCTTCAGGGCACCCCCGCTCTTTAAAACCGGTGCAATTTAGCAATTAATTTTCACATGACAATAATTATTTTGATATTTCTCCTTTGAAATTTTGATTGAGCATTTCTTTCACGGCAGTATTGTCTTGTGTCTGTCCCATTAGATAGAACAGTTTCCCCAATGCGCTTTCTGTCGTGCTGTCGTATCCGCTGACCACCCCGGCGTCGAGCAGGGTCTTGCCGTTGGAGTACAGTGTCATGTCCACTGTACCTGAAAGGCACTGTGTCACATTGAGGATTATCTTGCCTGATGCGGTGGCCTGTCTCACTATGTCCATGAACCATTCTTTGCACGGCGCGTTCCCGCATCCGTATGTCTCCATTATTACGGCCCTTGTCTCTTCCCCGCACAGGATGTTCTTCACTACTTGAGGGGTTATCCCCGGATGTATCTTCAAGATCGACACCCTCGTGTCGAGGCTGGTGGAGATGCGGAGCCCTGCATCCCAGTCCTGCGGATTGATTATGAGAGAGGCGTTGTATTTTATGCTGATCCCTGCCTCTGCCAGGGGCGGCATATTCATGGACCTGAATGCCGTGAAGTTGTCTGAGCTCACCTTGCTGGTCCTGTTCCCCCTCATGAGCATGTTGTCGAAATATATGCAGACTTCGGGCACAAGGGCGTGTCCCCCGGTGTCCTTGGCTGCGGCGATCTCCACTGCGGAGATGAGGTTTTCCCTCCCGTCTGTCCTCGGGACCCCTATAGGCAGCTGGCTACCGGTGAAAATGACAGGTTTGGCGAGGTTGTCGAGCATGAAGCTGAGGGCTGATGCCGAATATGCCATCGTGTCGGTGCCGTGCAGTATCACGAACCCGTCATAGCTGCTGTAACGTTCATATATCAGCTCTGCCAGGCACTGCCACAGCCCCGGTTCCACATCCGATGAGTCAATTATGGGGTCGAATGCGTATGAATCGATCCTGTATGCGAACTTGCGGAGTTCCGGCACTTCTTCAAGTATCTGGCTGAAGTCGAAAGGCCGGAGCGTCTGTGTGGCCGGATCCTGCTTCATGCCGATCGTGCCTCCTGTGTATATCAGCAGGAGGGAGGCTTTTTCACGTGTGTGTGTCCGTGTCATATATTGAACAGTTGTCTTGCGTTTTCTGTGGTCACTGCCGCGACTTCCTCTATGTCTGTGCCTTTCAGTCCGGCAACCTTCTCTGCGATATAGGGTATGTAGCTGCTTTCGTTTCTGGTGCCGCGCTTAGGCACCGGAGTGAGGTACGGCGAGTCTGTCTCGAGCAGGATTCTCCCGAGTGGTATCTCCTTGAGGGTCTCGGCTATGGAGGCTTTCTTGTATGTGGCCACTCCGCCGATGCCGACGTACCAGTCCCCGTATTTCTGAAGCCTGCGGAAAGTCTCTATGCTGCCGCTGAAAGCATGGAATACACCCCTCATGTCCAGATGCCTGCATCTGTCCAGAACATCGAATATAGGCCCTGTCGCTTCTCTCGAATGTATTATTACCGGAAGCCCTTTCCTGTGTGCAAGCACAATCTGGTATTCAAGGGCAGCCTTCTGCTCTTCAACGTATTCCTTTGACCAGTAGCAGTCCATGCCTGTCTCTCCTATGGCCACGGCATTCCTGTCGAGGTACTGCTCCATCTTTTCGATTTCCGACCTCCATCCGGAGTCAACAGATGTAGGATGCAGGCCGATGCAGGGGAAGACTGTACCTGGATGCCTGTCGGCCAGGGCGAACATGCTGTCTCTCGACTTGCTGTCAATGTCAGGAAAGACGAGCCTTGTAACCCCGGCCTCCACAGCCCGTGCTATTGCCTGGTCTTCCTCTCCGCTGAATGCCTCGTCGTACAGGTGGGTGTGTGTATCTGTGAATACCATATCAGTCATCGGTTTTTCTGAACCGTGCAAATGTAAACATTATTTCAGTCGGATGTAGCATCTTTGGAGCAGGTCGGTGTAAATTATACCGTCGCTCTCCAGCATCGCCGTGTAACCGAGTGTCTCCCTGTATCCGCATCCGGTCCTGGAGGCGATTTCTTCTACCGTTGCCCCTCTGTGCCGTTTTATTTCCAGGACGATTTTCGTGAGTTTTTCCATCTTGTCCTGTCCGCAGCTACCCTCGTATGCGGACATTACTGAGGATACAGGGTCGTTTTCTGCTGAAACCTTGAATTTCAGTCCAATGCTTTCTGTAAGTTGCTGTTCCGATATTATCGGCTCGGCGGCCTTTTCCTTTATTAGGATGTTGCATCCGCGGGATCTGGCATCGTCAATCCGGCCTGGCAGGGCATATACGTCCCTTGAGTACGAGAATGCGAGCCGTGCTGTGAGCATGCCTCCGCCTTTTTCCCTGGATTCTATGAGCACTGTGGCTTTGCCGAGTCCTGCGATTATTCGGTTTCTCCTGAGGAAGTTGATCTGCAGCGGGGCAGTCCCCGGCGGATAGTCCGTGATGAGGGCGCACCCTGGGGTGCCGGCGATCCTTTCGGCTATGTGCCTGTGCCTTGCCGGATAAACCGAATCTATCCCGGTTGCCATTACGGCGATGGTCGGTGCCCCGCATTCCAGGGCTGTCATGTGTGCGGTGATGTCTGTGCCCAATGCCAGTCCGCTTACCACGGAAGGGGTGGGGCAGGACCGGGATATGGCTCCGGCTATCCTCTGGCACCATTCCCTGCCGTAGGGTGAGATGTCTCTGGTGCCTACTATGGCCACATGATTCCCTCCCTTGAATATCTCTTCGGGGGATGATGCGCTTTTCATGTACAGCCATACTGGAGGGTCGTCACATTCTTTCAGGAGGGCAGGGTAGTGAGGTGAGCCGATATGGATGAATGTGCAGCCCATGGACTGCAGCTGTTCAAGTTCGCGCGCGGTTTTCTCCAGTGTCCTGAGGTTTATCGCCTGTCTGGCGGAAGACTGTTTCCCAAGTATGCTGTCAAGTTCGGTTCCTTCGAGCCTGAATACCTCCGAGGCGCTTCCAAGGCTGGATATGAGTGCCAGCGCTATTCTCGGCTTGAAGCCGAAAATCCTGTTGAGCGCGCAGCAGCATACGGATTCGTCATGTAGGATGTCCATCTTTTTTTTGCTGCAAATATATCCGCCAGGATACAAAAAACGGCATCAGGATCAACTCCTGCATGCCGTTTTTTCTTTTTCTTTATGTTTTTTCTGTTTTTTATACCCTTAGTCCCCGGATATACCTATTATATAATGAGGAGGGCATCTCCGTACGGGCCGAACCTGTAATCTTCCTTCAGGGCAGTCCCGTAGGCATTCATCACATTCTCATATCCGCCGAACGCCGCCACGGACATAAGCATGGTGGAGCATGGGGTATGGAAGTTGGACACTATCGCGTCAGGTATTGCGAACCTGTATGGCGGGAAAATGAACTTGTTGGTCCATCCGTCATATGGACGCACCTCGTCATTGGTCGTCACGTATGTCTCAAGACCGCGTATGACTGTCACCCCGACAGCAAGTACCTTGTGCTTGTCTCTCTTGGTCTTGTTTATCAGGTCTGCCGTCTCTTCGGATATGATCAGCCTTTCGGAGTCCATCTTGTGTTTGGAAAGGTCTTCGACATCCACTGAGCGGAAGTGCCCTATGCCCATGTGTAGAGTTATGAATGCCTTATTTATATCCTTGAGGATCATTCTGTTGAAGAGTTCCCGGCTGAAATGCAGCCCGGCTGCCGGAGCTGAAACCGCGCCCTCATGTGCGGCGAATATTGTCTGGAAGTTCTCCGCATCCTCCTTCGTGACCTTTTCCTTGACCCATTTCGGCACAGGAGTCTCCCCGAGTCCGAACAGTGTGGATTTGAAGTCTTCATAGCTTCCGTCATAAAGGAACCTCAGGGTCCTTCCCCTGGAGGTGGTGTTGTCGATGACTTCCGCCACGAGGCTTTCGTCATCACCGAAATAGAGCTTGTTGCCTATCCTTATCTTCCTTGCGGGATCCACTATCACATCCCATAGCCTCTGCTCTTTGTTCAGCTCCCTCAGGAGGAACACTTCTATGTCGGCTCCGGTCTTTTCCTTGTTGCCGTACAGCCTTGCGGGAAATACCTTCGTGTCATTGAGGACGAATGTGTCCCCTTTGCCGAAATAGTCGATGATGTTCTTGAAGAGCTTGTGTTCGATTTCTCCTGAATCCTTGTGGAGTACCATCAGTTTACATTCGTCGCGCCATCTCGGCGGCTCTGAAGCAATCTTGTCTTTTGTCAGATTGAACTGGAATTGTGAAAGTTTCATAATCAATTGTTTGGTGCAGTTTTTCTAAATACATGCATTTCTTTATACGAAAATTTCGCCGTATTGTTTCATATTTGACTGAAAATTGTTGAAAAACTACACTTTAGCCTCCCGGAACACTTCTGCGATAGAGGGATATGTCTTGGTGAGGAAAGGAGGCAGGCTCGACTTGGCCACCCATGCCGCCTTGGTGATGTCCTCCTCCCTCTGCGGTGTGAGGTCTGTCGGGTCGGTGTAAAGCATGTCATACCACCAGGTGTGCTTCAGGTGCCAGATCCCGTCCCTCCGGTAGCAGTGGTCTGTGATGCATATCAGTTTCCTGAGCTCGAGCTTGTTCACACCTGTCTCTTCCATGACTTCCCTGAGTGCTGTGGTGCGTATGTCCTCTCCGGCTTCCTGGTGGCCTTTTGGAAGGTCCCAGTACCCGTTCCTGTTTATGAGCAGATAGTCGCCCCTGCGGTTGGAGACCAGGCCGCCTCCTGCATTGACCTCCTTGAACTCCGAGCATATTTTCCTGTATGTCCCCTCCACGTCACCGGACGGTATGTATATCCTCATGAGGGAATCCGACTGTTCGAACATGTTCGTGAGTTCGTGTGTCCTGGATGCCTCCCCGAGGGAGAACTGTATGGCGTTGGGGTCTGTAAGTGCCTGTTCCTGAGGAGGACAGATGATGATGCATCGCTTTTCAAAGTATATTTTGTGCATTTCTATGTTAAATTTCTTAACTTTGCAGGGATTATCTCTGCAAATATAGGTATAGTTTTATTATACGGAAAATTCAAAAACAGGCAAATATGGAATCAATCGAAAGAACAGTGGCAAAATCTCTGCTCGACATCAAGGCAGTAATGCTCAGCCCTGACAAGCCGTTCAAGTGGGCATCAGGCTGGTTTTCACCGATTTATTGTGACAACAGGAGGATACTTTCGTATCCGGAGCTGAGGGAGCAGGTATGCAGGTGGATGGCTGAAAACATCACCTCCAGGTATCCGGATGTCGAGGTTATAGCAGGAGTTGCCACAGGAGCGATAGCGCACGGGATGCTTATCGCCCATTTTCTCGGAAAGCCTTTCATATACGTGCGTCCGAAGCCGAAGGACCACGGTACCGGATCGCAGATTGAGGGAATTCTGGAAGAGGGAGCCAAAGTCGTTGTGGTAGAGGATCTTATATCTACCGGTGCCAGCAGTCTTTCTGCTGTTGACGCTCTTGTCAAGGCCGGGGCTTACGTGAAGGGCATGGTAGCCATATTCTCGTATAATTTCAACCAGTCAAGAAGGGCATTCGAGAATGCGGACGTGGAGCTCAATACCCTTACCAACTATGACGCCCTCATCGATGTCGCCCTCGAGACCGGATATATCAGGGAGTCGGACCTTAAGATGCTGAAAGAGTGGAGATACTCTCCTTCCACATGGGGGAAAAACGAATAAGGGATGGCTACTGAAATCAAAAGCAAGCACGCCACGGTGTCGAAGCCTCCTTACCAGCTTTACATGGCATTTGTGGACATGAGGAATTTCGTGCAGTTCCTCCCTGAAGACAAGAAGAAGGATGTGACTGCCGACTATGATTCGATAAAGGCGACCGTGCAGGGCTTCCCTGTCGGTATCAGGATATCGGACCGCATCCCGTACTCGAGGATTGACTTCGAGGATGACGGGGCTCCTTTCAAGTTCTCGATATCGATGCATTTCGATGCCGCAGGAAGTGACCCCTACAAGACCGATTTCCATATAGAGGTGTCGGCGGAGCTGAACTTCATGATGAAGATGATGCTCGGTTCCAAGCTGAAGGATGCCCTGGACAAGATGGTTGATGCTCTTGCAGCCATGTCGGAAGGCAGGATGCCTGAGGGTGTAGACCCGTCCATGTTCCCTGACGGCTTCGACCCGTCCAAGTTCAGCGGGTTCAACTCATGACATCCGGGTGGCTATCTGAAGCGCAGGCGCGGGTTTTCAGGAATTATCTGGAAGAGGCGATAGGGCAGGACAATGCCGCTGTCGCTTTTTCTGCTTTGGAAGAACCGGCTTCTGTCTCCGTGAGGAAGAATCCGCGGAAGCCGTCCCCGCTCCCTGCCGGGGAGGCAGGAAGGGTGCCATGGTGCAGGAGCGGCTTTTTCCTTGACAGCCGGCCTGTATTCACACTTGACCCGGCTTTTCATGCCGGTGCGTATTATGTCCAGGATTCATCATCCATGTTTGTAGGCCATGTGTTCAGGGCTGTCCTGGACATGGTGAAAGTTCCGGATGACAGGCCGCTAAGGGTACTTGACCTGTGCGCGGCACCGGGGGGCAAGACCACTGACATCGCAGCATCCCTCCGGGAGGCTTATGGAAGCCGCTTCATCCTGGTTTCCAACGAGGTGATGAGCCAGAGGGTGTCTGTCCTGGCCTCGAACACCGCCGTATGGGGCGACCCTTGCATCGTGGTGACATCGGATGACCCGTCGAGGTTCGCGTCCATGAGAGGTTGGTTTGACATTGTGGTGGCGGATGTGCCCTGTTCCGGGGAAGGGATGTTCCGCAAGGATCCGGGTGCCAGGGAGCAGTGGTCCGCGGACACGGTGAAGTTGTGCCAGGGCAGACAGCGGAGAATCGTTGCAGATGTGTGGCCGGCTCTGGCGGAAGGCGGGGTGATGATATATTCCACATGCACGTTCAACAGGTATGAAAACGACGATAACGTCAGGTGGATTTCGGATACGCTCGGCGCCGGACCGCTTTTCCCGGATACCGGTGATGCCGGTTTCCTGGCCGGTGAAAGTGGCGAAGGTGTGCTGGGGACCGGGATGGGCTTCTGCCTTGTACCCGGGCTTGTAAGGGGTGAAGGCCAGTACTGCGCCGCCCTGTTGAAGACCTCTCCCGAGTCGCAGCAGCGTCCGGGCAGGACCGGTTCAGGGAGGCACGGACTCCTGAAAGGAAGTGAGGCGGAGCTGGTGGCGTCGTTCTTCACTGACGACATGATTCCAGTTTCCAGGGACGGGGTCATCAAGGTCCTGCCGAGGAGCGCTGTCTCCTCCCTTCCTTTCATCGAAGACAGGCTGCATGTAGTCTCGTCAGGATGCTCTGCGGGAGAGATGAAGAGAGGTACGCTTGTCCCGGATGCTGACATGGCCCTTTCATTGGCATTCAGGAAGGAGTCCTTCAGTACGGCGGAACTCGACACTGATACTGCACTTTCGTACCTTCAGGGAAACCAGATTGTCCTCAGGGACATGCCTGCGGGATATACAGTTGTATGCCACCGCTCCCTGCCTCTCGGTTTCGTGAAGAACCTCGGCGCCAGGTGCAACAACCTCTATCCCCGCAGCCGAAGGATCAGAATGGAAATAAAGAAATGATGAAAATTGTAAAGATATGGATATTAAATTGTTAAAGACTGCGGTAGCCGCAGCAGCCATGTTTATGTCCTTCCATTTTGGCATGATGGCGCAGGATACTCCGGACAAGAATCCTCAGGTGGAAGAATATGCCCGGCGGTATGATCTTCTGGTCTCCAGGCTCGGGCCCGACGGTGTTGGCATAGAGACCTTGCTTGACAACTGGGCCGAGATTGCCCCGGACGACATACGTCTCCTGACAGCCCGTTTCAGCTATTATTTTGCCAAGTCCCAGAGCACGGAAGTGGTTCCCAAGGCACAGAAGAAGTTCATGGGGGCCGCGCCAGTGCTGACACTGAAGGATTCTACGGGGGCGGATGTCAACTATTTCCAGGAAGTTTTCTATAACGACTCTCTCTACAGCCTGTCCATGAAGTATCTCGACAAGGCAGTCAGGGCCGATTCAGACAGGCTCGACCTGAGGTTCATGAAGGCGACGGCCCTGGTGTCATACGAGAAGGAGAGCCCGGACATGGCCCTCGCATATCTCAGTAAGCTCGTGGACGAGAATGTCCTTGTGGAAGGCAAGTGGGAGTATCCCGGGGCGGAGATGACACCTTCCTTCTTCCAGGATGCAATCCAGGAATATTGCTATACTTTCTTCAATATCGGCAGCGAAGGATCCTACAAGGCCTTTTTCGATCTGTCTGAAAAGATGCTCGGCTACTATCCTGACGCGACTGTCTTCATGGACAATGTCGGGTCATACTACCTTGTTGCGGAAGATGACAGTGCCACAGCGCTGAAATACTACAAGAAGGTCCTTAAAATCAATCCGGAAGATTATACGGCCATAAAGAACAGTGTCCTGATAGCGCGCAAGCAGAAAAACACAAAGCTGGAAAAGAAGTATCTGGCCATGCTTGTGAAATGTACCGATGGAGCCGAAAAGTTGGCCGCCGAGACGAGGCTCAAGGCCCTGTGAATCCGCACCGGAGCAGCAAACATTAATTCGTAGAACTGACGTAAATGTTAAATTTCAGTTTACAGGAAGCGTTACACGGAAATTTGACTATCTTTGCAGGCTGTGACAAAATGTATTACATTAAGAGGAATATGAAAAAATTGACGTTTGCAATGCTTTCGGCCCTGACCGTGGCTTGCGGAAACCCGGAGACGGAGGAATCGGCTCTGGATCTTACTAATATGGATACGTCAGTATCCCCGGCAGATGATTTTTACGGATATGCGACGGGGGGATGGCAGAAGAAGAACCCTCTCAAGCCGGAATACTCCAGATATGGCGTGATGGACGTCATAAACGAGAACAACCAGAAAAGGCTCAATGACCTTTTCAAGACCATGGGGCAGACTACCGCAATGCCTGGCAGTGTGGAACAGAAGATATCGGACCTCTACAAGATGGGGCTCGATTCCACAAGGCTCAACGCTGAAGGGGTGACTCCTGTCAAGCCTCTTCTCGACAGGATTTTCTCTGCCATGGACAAGCGGGGGCTTATGGAAGCAGTGACAGAACTTCATTCTGCTGCGGACTATCCGTTTTTCGCCCCTCAGGTAGCCGCTGACCTGGCTGACAGCAGGAACCAGATCCTGTATCTGTATCAGTCTGGCCTCGGGATGTCGGACAGGGACTACTATCTCGATACAGCCAATACCGCTATCAAGGCTGGTTACAAGACATTCCTCGAGCGGATTTTCACACTCGCAGGGATGGAGAATGCTGCGACTGCTGCCGAAGATGCGCTTGCAGTTGAGGACAAGCTTGCAGAAGCGTCATGGTCAAGCGTGAAACTCAGGGATGTGGCCGCCTCTTATAACCCGATGTCATCGGAAGAGCTTGAGAAACAGTATCCAAACCTTGATTTCGGGCTTTATTTCAGGCTTGCAGGCATCCAGCCGCAGGACAAGCTGGTGGTGGGACAGCCTTCATATTTCGCCGCTCTCGACGCCATGATGGAATCGGCTGACCTTGAACAGATGAAGAATTATCTGGCCGGACAGCTTCTGCAGGGGGCCTGCGGAGCATTGAGCGACAGCTTCTATGTTGCTTCATTCGACTTCTTCCAGAAGCAGATGGCCGGGGTGAAGGAACAGAAACCACGCTGGAAAAGGGCCATGTCCGTGCCTAACAGCATACTTTCAGAGGCAGTGGGGGAGATCTATGTGACAAAATACTTCCCTGCAGAGGAAAAGGAGAGGGTTAAACACATAGTGGAGAACCTGAGGTTCGCCCTTGGAGAGCATGTGGACTCTCTTGACTGGATGAGCGACTCCACCAAGCTGAAGGCACACGAGAAGCTCAACGCCTTTACCGTCAAGATAGGTTACCCTGACAAATGGAAAGACTATTCCACATTGATAATCAATCCGTCACTCAGCTACTATGAGAACATCAGGAATGCTTCCAAATGGTATGTGGCTGACAACATGTCCCGTATGGGCAAGCCGACGGACAAGACCGAGTGGCTCATGAGTCCTCAGACAGTGAATGCATACTACAATCCTACCACCAACGAGATCTGCTTCCCTGCAGCCATCCTCCAGCCTCCTTTCTACAACCCTGAAGCTGACGATGCCGTGAATTATGGTGCTATCGGGGTGGTTATCAGTCATGAAATGACGCACGGGTTCGATGACCAGGGCCGCATGTTCGACAAGGACGGCAACATGGTCAACTGGTGGACCGATGCTGATGCCGCCGCATTCAATGAAAGGGCGCAGAAGCTCGTAGAGCAGTTCAACCAGGTGGAGATACTTCCAGGTGTGATGGCCAACGGTGCCCTTTGCCTCGGTGAGAATATTGCCGACCAGGGCGGGCTGAGGATAGCTTACACCGCTCTCCAGAATTCATTCGGGGACAGCCATCCTGCACCGGTGGACGGCTTCACCGCAGAGCAGAGATTCTACCTTTCGTACGGCAATATCTGGGCACAGAACATTACCGACGAGGAGAAGGCAAGGCTTACAAAACTCGATGTGCACTCTCTCGGGGAGAACAGGGTGAATGTCACGCTGAGGAATCTCCAGTCATTCTTCGATGCATTCGGGATCAAGTCAGGCGACAAGATGTACCGTCCTGAAAGCGAAAGGGTGGTAATCTGGTAATCAACTCCCTGACATTCCGATGGATGTAACACTGTTTATAGCCAGAAGACTCAGGTTCAAGGGCAGGATAGCAATGGTTTCCATTGCAGTCAGTTTCCTTGTGATGATAATCTCCGTCTCGATTTCGTCCGGTTTCCGGAACGGGATCCGGGACGGGATTTCTTTATTGTCCGGGGATATACAGCTCACTCCTGTAAACCTGAACTATCTCGATGAGGCTGCTCCGGTGGAGAGGTATCCGTCATATCTCACGCATGTGGAGGCCCTTGCAGGTGTGGAGGCTGTCCGTCCAGCTGTGTACCGTGCGGGTATTGTCAAGAGCGGTGAGGATATCAACGGTGTCCTTTTCAAGGGTGTGGATGCATCCATGGGCTGTCATGGTACCACGGACTCGCTTCCTTCCATGGGGGTCTCCGTCCCTTCATCCCTGGCCGCCAGGCTCAGGCTTGCTCCCGGGGACGAGCTGCCGTCTTACTTCATCGGGGAGAAAGTCCGTGTAAGGAAGTTCACGGTCCATTCTGTTTATGACGGTGTCTTGGACGGAAGCGGGGACAATGCCGTAGTCTTCGTTCCCATGGCCGATCTCCAGCGTCTCAACGGCTGGTCCGGGGACCAGGTATCTGCAATGGAGGTGATTCTCGAGCCGCGTTTCCGGACCATGGACGGAATGGAGAGGATGCAGCAGGAGATCGGAAGTCTCGTGCTCCTGTACTCGCCGGATGAAGAGACTTCCGTTGTGGCCAGGTCTGCGGTGTCACGTTATCCACAGATATTCGACTGGCTCAACCTCATAGATTTCAATGTTTTCTTCATACTTGTCCTGATGACGGTGGTCGCAGGGTTCAATATGATTTCCGGACTGCTTATCATGCTGTTTGAGAATATCCCGACGATAGGACTTCTGAAGTCACTGGGCATGGACAACAGGGGAATCGCCAGGATATTCCTTGCAAGCGCGTCTTCAGTGGTGCTGAAAGGCATGTTCGCGGGGAATCTTCTCGCCCTGCTCTTCTGTCTGGTGCAGGGGACAACCCATGTCATAGGCCTTGACCCGGCCAACTATTTCCTCAGTTATGTCCCTGTCCATGTGGATATTGCCATGATCCTTGCTGCCGATGCGGCTTCATACGCAGTGATAATGGTCCTTCTGCTGCTCCCGTCGATGTTCATAACGAAAATCGACCCTGCCAAAACGGTCAGGGTCGCATGAATCTTGGATTTCTGCCATGTAAATGCCGTGTCATGCCGGGCATACGGCGCAGAAGGAATCGTAAATCTCAAGGATGCTGTCCACATAACTGATGGTCTCGTATCCCTGGAATTTCCCAAGCTTGACACATTCCTCGTCGAGAATGGAGTCGAGCCTCATCTGAGGGATAATCCGGACCACGTCTTCCCACCTGTCGCTGTCCAGACCCCGCTTTGCCGCAAGGTTACGGCAGTCCGCTATCCTGCCTTCTCCTGCGTTGTATGAGGCGAGGGTGAAGAGCACCTTCTCCCTGCTGTCCATCCTGCTGCCGCTGAACATCTTCTGCAGCCTTGCAAGGTGCATTGTGCCGGCCTTGATGTTCTCCTCGGGGTCATTGAGGTCATGAATCCCGTAATGCTCTGCAGTTGACGGCATCACCTGCATCAGACCGGACGCTCCTCTTCCCGAGTATGAATTGATGGAGAACCTGGATTCCTGATAAATGACGGCGGCAAGCATCCTCCAGTCCCATCCCAGCGTGTCCGCATATTCTTTTATCAGACTGTCGTATGGGCTTAAGTGCGATGCCTTGTGTCCTGCCACAGAATCGAATGAGTTGAAGAACCGCTCCTTTGCGTCGCTGTATCCTTCGGTCTTTTCGTAATAGCTGATCCATGAATTGACGGCCATGATGTCATCCGGGTTATCCTTCCTGACAGCCCAGACCGAGTTTTCACCTGTCTTCATTGAAATCACCATGCCGTTCTGGCCTTCAGCCATGGAGGGAGGTATTACCGCTATGTCTATCTTCCCGTCCATCAGTGAGTCGAGATAGTTTTCACCCTTGTGGGCGACTGCTATCGAGATGTCTTTCCCGGCAGTTTTCGCAAACTGTCCAAGAAGTTCATAGTTGAAGCCTGTATTCAGGCCTTCGCTGCTGTACATGTCGTCCCCAAGGACGATTGCACACCTGATCTTTTCCGAATCAAAACTTTCCGTTGATTCTGACGATTCCATCACACGGGCCCTGTCACTTGCCGTCACGGCAATGAATGTCAGGACTGTGGCGATGAGATACCGTCTTGTCCTTTTACTAACCATAATAATTGTCTCTAATACCGGTCCTGCAGTATCCGTGCCGTACAGGTATGCATGTCTTTTTCATGACATCCTGTCACCTCGACGCGGATTTGGAAGCGCCCTTGCCGCCAGTCCCGGCGGCCGGTCCTTCAACTGCGGACTTTTTGCCTGACTGTACATAGAACGGCCAGAATATCCCGAACTTGATGGCCCTCTGAGGGCGGATGTAATGATGCGCCGAAAAATAGTCCACAGGATTTTCAGGCCATCCCATCCCTACATTGACCACCTTGACGAAAATACATGCCCTCTTCCACTGGATGTTCACGAATGCATCGATATACGGGCTATTGCCGTACTGCTCTTCAGTCTGGTTGTGGAACAGTCCGAGAGCAGGGCTGTACGCCGGTGCATACCATCTGGTAGTGTACCATGCATTCGCTCCGAGCTGCATCTGCATGACATTCTTCTTCACATCGAACTGAAGGTAATAGCGGAAGTTCAGTGCGAGTGTCGGCAGCGGGAGCACATCGGTGTTGGAAGACAGCTGGAAAAGCGCCTGGTGGTCAAAATGGAATTTCCACAGTCTGAAATTCTTGACCAGCGATGCTGTCATTACACTCATCGGGGTGCTGTTCTGGCGGACTATGCCGTCAGTGTCGTAATATATGTTGTTGCTTAAAAGTGCATATCCGAATGAAGCTTTCAGTTTCCACAGCGGTATTGCCGCGCTTGCCTCTACCTTTGTCTCAGAGATCTTCCCGAAGCTGTTGTCCCACTTGTAATGGTTCGACAGGTAGTGCTGCTGATACCAGTCAGGCTCTTTAAGGGAGGTTGAGAAGCTGGCATTGAAACTTATCGGGCTTGTCCTGTTCTTCCTGAACGGGAAAATGTTGAAATTCAGGTTCGCGTCCACCCCGAAGTCATTGGCCTCGGCACCGAGGAACGTATATCTTCCGACAGCGTCCCATCTAAGGAACTTCTTGAACTGTCCCTGGGCTCCGGCATACATGTAAACCGAGTTCCTGACCACGTTCCTGCCCTTTGAAAGATAATTCTGTGTGCTGCTGAAATCGTAGTAGTTCAGCAGCTTGTCCCCGATTCCAACGTCAAGCTTGGATACTATCCCGTCTTCCGACCATGGCTGGAGCCTGATGTACAGCCTGTTCTCGAACTTCATCACACGCTGTGAGTCCGCGGATGTTGTCGGGTTGAGGTAGAACCTGTCGTTATACAGCTGCCTTCCGTACTGTCCGTCTTCTCCGGATGCAATTTCATCGGTATAGAGCTTGGTGAATACCGAGTATTCGGAGCTGTGCCCGATGAAGGCCGTGGTTATGTCCCTTTCCAGAGAGTCCGATGCCTCCGCTTCCAGGGCTTCCTTCTCCTTGTCCATCGCCAGAAGGGCGTTGATGGCCGTAGTGTCGCCTGAGGCCATGATGCTGTCGCGGCGGGCCTTTTCAGCCCTTCTTTCTTTCCTGTGCCCCAGGTTGTCTATGAAAGAGAAAGGTATTCTGTATGACTGGTCAAGGAAGACAGTGTTCTTCTTTATCTTGTTGGAGGCGTTCTGGAGATGGACCTCAATCTCCCTCGCATCCACCGTGGTGTCTCTTATCCAGGTATTGTCCACGATGCCGCCGTTCTCGCTTTTCTCTACCCTGTTGTAGATGTACCCTGCATGCATCAGGTATCTCTTCCCGAGATAGTTGGTCGCCGCGACGAAGGTCCTGTTGTCCACATCCTCCCTCCTGAGCATACCGTTGCCTCCGTACCTGTGGTACTCAAGCGTCACGTTCAGCTCCGGGAGTATGTTCTGGGTGGTGAGCACCTTGATGTTGGTCTCCTCCTTCTCCTGGTTGGCGAAAAGTGTCCCCCAGTATGCCAGTTCCGTGTAAGGAGTCTTCGTGTTGTACATCGGGAGGCTTTCAGGGGAGTAGTTGTATATCCTGTACGGGGTGTAGAACACCACATTCTCCTCTTCTTCACGTTTGAAGAAGTTATATGTCTGGACAGGGGAACCTATCACTCCGAGATACGAGACCTCCGTGTCCTCCTTGTAGAACGAGTAGTCGTAGAAATGGTAGTTGTAGGTGGTGTCCTGGCTGTGCAGTTCCACGTTGTTGAAATACCTGTCATGTGTCCATGTTATCAGCCTCTTGTACTGCATGGAGTCAGGCACTGCATACGTCTCCAGTATCCTTGGTGTGGCGGCTATGATGCTGTCGCGTGCCGCTATGATGCTGTCCCTCCTGTTCAGTATGCTGTCCATCCTGGCCATGAGTATCGGGAGATTCTGCGCACTGATGACCTTCTTCTGCTCCTTCCTTGAAAGGGAATTGAACCAGATGAGGGAGTCCCGGACAGCCGTCTCCGTGGAATCCTTCCTGAACAGTGAGTCCAGAAGGTGCAGCTGAAGGGTGTCTCCTGCCGCCATCAGTGAGTCTCTCGTGGAGGCGCGTGTCGGAGCATCATGCAGCTCGACATAGAATCTGAACCTCAGTGAGTCGGTGTATCTGAGCGAGTCCGGAGGAATGATGGTGTCCCGTGCCGTGAGGGCGTTTATCGAGTCTATGCGGGAAGAAAGGTCCCTCACTACTGAGGCCAGTCCCGGGTTTGAATGTATGAAAAGAATACTGTCTGAAGTCGTTATGGCTTCAGAATCAATGGATTCCATTATGATGGAACTGTCGTTTCCGCTATGCTTCCCGAGGGAATCCGCCAACGTTGCAATGCGTCTTGACCGGGCTGTGTCTATCCCGAAAGACTGTACGGCAGCAATCCCTATCAGCAGGGCAGGAATCCATATTTTAGATAGCAGGTCCTTCATACGAACCTGCAAAGGTATGTAAATTATTTATTTTTGCAAAAAATGATTGTCCGCTGCCCCCTCAGGTTGCCCCTCATGGCTGCCCCTCTCTAACCCTCGCGCGGGCCTTTCACAGGATGGAGACCCCGGCCTTCCCCAGCTCATCCAAAGCTGCAAGATGTCCGGCTTCATCCACGTATCCGAGGGCTTTTGAAAGGAGGCGTACCTTGAACCCGGCCTTCAGGAGGTCGGTGCATGTGGCCTTCACGCAGTATTCCGTGGCGATGCCGCAGACATTCACTTCCTTGATGTCCAGCAGCTCCAGGACTTCCCCGAGTGACTGTCCGGCCTTGTTGACACCGTCGAACCCGGAGTACTGTTCCTCGTCCTTCCTGCATCCCTTGTAAAATGTGAGCTCCTCGTTCATGTACGGATGGAGCATCTCATGTACGGCACCTCCGTGCGTGCCTGTGACACAGTGTGACGGCCATGTGCCCCCCTCGGAGACGAAAGAGCAGTGGTCCGCAGGATGGTGGTCGCACACGAAGAGGATAGGGTATGTGTCCAGTATCTCGCTGTCATCCCCTTCCTGGCCCGCTGTGACCTTGTCTATGAAAGCGACGGTCTCTTTGACCGCATTCTTTGAGTTCAGGCATGCAAGTGACCCGTCTATGAAGTCATATAGCATGTCCACTATTACAAGAGCTGAATCTGTCATGTCTGGATCAGAGGCTGAAGTTGTTTATTTCGCTTACAAGTCTGTTTATGATGCCCATCTTCAGGTCGTAAAGCTGGTCCGAGATGTCTACCTTGTAATAATGGGGGTTGATCAGTCGTCTTTCGCTCGGGCTGAAATGGTGCAGTGTATCTTCATAATATGCTTTCTTCTCAGACAGGGAATGTACCGGGACACAGCGTTTTCCCCCTTCCATCACCTTCTCCTGCAGCGGTTTTGCCGAGTAGCTGCCTTCTTCGAAGGTCTTGAACTTGTACCTGTCGTTTTCATCGCAGATGGTGAATGTCTCCCCGTTCCCGATTTTCCTTGTGAGGGTGTCCCCTCTGAGGCAGGTCACGTCCGCTTTGTATATGTCACCTTTCTCCGGGTCATGCTTTGTGATCCTGTAGGTGATCTGGAATCCCGGGTTTATCAGCTTCGCCTTGTCCTCCGAGCGTTTCAGCACCGGCTGCCCGTCGATCTGGACGAGTTTATAGACGTTGCCGAAGCAAGGGCTTGCCTTGCTGGTGGCGATGGCGTCGCCCACCCCGTACGAGTCTATGCATGCTCCCTGCCTCTCAAGGTCGGAGATGATGTATTCGTCCAGCGAGTTTGTCGCGAATATCCTGCATTTCCGGAACCCGTTCTCGTCCAGTATCCTCCTGCATTCGCATGAGAGGTACGCGAGGTCGCCGCTGTCCAGCCTGATGCCGTATCCGTATGGGTAGCTGTCATCTATGCCGTTCTCCCTGTAGGCGCGCATGGCGTTGAGTATCCCGCATTTGAGCGAATCGTACGTGTCTATCAGGAGAATGAGCGGCTCGTCCCTGTGGGTCTTTATATATGAGTCGAAGGCCTTGTGCTCGCCTTCCACGGAACACCCGAATGATGTGACGTAGCTGTGGGCCATGGTGCCGGTGGACCCGCAGTCGAACATGACCCCTGTGAGGATATTGGATGTGTTGCTGCATCCGGCGATGATGGCCGCCTTGGCTCCGTATGTGGCCGCCCACGGGCCGTGAGCGCGTCTTGACCCGAACTCGCTCACAGGCTTGTTCGTCGCCCTGCATACCCTCGAGGCCTTCGTGGCCACGGCCATCTGGTGGTTCATGATGCACAGCATCGGGGTCTCCAGCACCTGCGCCTCGATGAGCGGGCCTTCCACGATTACCACCGGCTGGGACGGGAAGACTATCTCCCCCTCGCGCACCGCATAGATGTTGCCTGTGAACTTCATCCCGGAGAGGTACTCCCTGAATTCCGCATACTCCGGCCCCGGCAGGAACCGGCTGAAGAACTCCGGGGGCATGGAGCCGAGGTTCTCCACCATCTCCAGCACCTCGTCTATGCCGCTTGCCACGGCCCAGTTGTTGTTTTCCGGAGCCTTGCGGTAGAAAAGGTTGAAGATAGCGGTCTTGTCTTTCATGCCGCAGTCATAGAATGACTTTCCCATCGTGTACTGGTACTTGTCCGAGCAATAGGCGTTGTTGAGCATTGTCAGGTCACATTCTGCATGTCTCCGGAACGGAGACGGTTAATCCATGCAAAGATATACTTTTTTGCGAGACAATGTCATAATTTGTATTTTTGTGCCTGCTTATTTGGAAGTATAACCATTCAATCCGTACAATAATGGACAATACTGTATTGTCGGGCCTGTTCCGTTCCTTTACCGGGACAATGCCGGAAAAGGTCACGATGCTGCCTCTCTCGGGCGGCCACAGGAAGTACTTCAGGCTTTCCGGCAACGGCTTTTCGGCGATAGGGGTCTCCGGCACCGACCTCCAGGAGAACAACGCTTTCTGCACTATGGCCCGCCACTTCAGGGACAAGGGGATCAATGTCCCCGAGATATACGCTGTCAGCGAAGACGGGATGAGCTATCTGCAGGAGGACCTTGGCAGCGTCTCTCTTTTCGACTATGTGGAGGAAGGCCGCAGGAAGGGCGTCTATGAAGGGGATGAAAAGGACATGCTGCTCAAGGCTGTAGCCGGTCTTCCGGCCCTGCAGTACGGGGAAACGGACCTCCCGGAGGCATGCTGCCGTCCCGGGCGCTTCGACGGGAGGATGGTGATGTTCGACCTCAACTATTTCAAATACTGTTTCCTGAAACCGGTCGGGACAGTGTTCGACGAATACAGGCTCCAGTCTGATTTCGAGAGCCTCTGTGAGGACATCTCCTCGGTCCCGGCCTGCACTTTCATGTACAGGGACTTCCAGTCCAGGAACGTGATGGTGAAGGATGGCTTACCGTATTATATTGATTTTCAGGGCGGCATGACAGGGCCGGCGCATTATGATGTGGCCTCGTTCGTGTGGCAGGCGAGGGCCGGCTATCCCGCTCCGCTGAAGATGGAACTGATAAATGCCTATCTTGAGGCCGTGCCAGGACATCTCAGACCGGACCCTGTGGATTTCCATGAGAAACTCAGGCTTTTCGTCCTGTTGAGGACGCTCCAGGTGCTCGGAGCATACGGATTCAGGGGATACTACGAGGGGAAGGAGCATTTCCTCAAGAGCATCCCTGCCGCTTTCCGTAACCTGGACGAGCTCCTGTCGGCTCCGTTTGAGGCATATCCGTATCTGGACAAGGTGCTTAGACTCCTTTCCGGTGCCTTCGCCCGCGGGGAAATAAGGTATATGGCCGAAGACGGCGGGACGGCTGTGCCTGAAAGCACGCAGAAAGCCGTCTGCACGCCGGCACCCTCCACCGGAAAGCCAGTGCTGACAGTCTCCGTTTACAGCTTCTCATACAGGAAAGGTATCCCTGAGGACCGCTCTGGCAACGGGGGAGGATACGTGTTCGACTGCAGGTCCATACACAATCCGGGCAAATACGACCGTTACAAGACGCTTACCGGGATGGATGCCCCGGTGGTGAAGTTTCTCGAGGATGACGGGGAAGTGTCCGTGTTCATGGACAGTGTGTACCGGCTGGTGGACGCACATGTGAAGCGGTTTCTCGAGCGCGGGTTCACCAGTCTGACCGTGTGTTTCGGCTGTACCGGAGGCCAGCACCGTTCCGTGTATTGCGCCGAGAGCCTTGCAAGGCATCTTGCAGGGACACCTGGAGTGAGTGTGGAACTTGTCCACAGGGAACGTGGCATTGTCAGGACATACCCTTGCATATGAAAGCTATGATATTCGCGGCCGGGCTCGGTACGAGACTCAGGCCGCTCACAGACAGCATGCCAAAGGCTCTCGTGCCTGTCTGCGGGAAGCCCCTGCTGTGGCATGTTATGATGAAACTGAAGGCGGCAGGGATAGATGAGGTCGTGGTCAACGTCCATCATTTCGCCGGCATGATAGAGGACTATCTGGAGTCCGTGGACTGTCTCGGGATGACTGTCCATGTTTCCGATGAGCGTGACATGCTCAGGGAGACAGGGGGAGGCATCCGCCATGCGGAGAGGTTCCTGGCCCCATCAGGGTCCGGGGATCCGGCAGGGGAGTACTTCCTTGTGCACAATGTGGACATCCTCTCCGACCTGGACATCGGATGGCTCGTGTCCGGGGTACGGGATGGGGCACTGGCGACTCTGCTCGTAAGTAAGCGGAAGACAAGTCGTTACCTTCTCTTTGACGATGATATGAGGCTTGTCGGATGGACCAACGTGTCCACAGGCGAAGTCCGGACACCGTATCCGTCCCTGGACGTGTCCTCATGCCGCATGCTCGCATTTTCCGGCATACATGTCATATCCGGTTCTGTCTTCCCTCTTTTCGGCAGGGAAGGTTTCGGGGAAAGGTTCCCTGTGATGGATTTCTATCTGAAGGTGGCTGACCGCTATCCTGTCTACGGTGTGCAGGCAGAGGACCTGCACCTCATTGACGTGGGCAAGGCGGATTCCCTGGCCCGGGCGGAAGAGCTGTGCTCCCGCTATCTGAAAATGAGCGTGAACACAGTCTGAGACCCGTCACTCCTTGAAAGCCTGAGGCTTCCGTTGTGCATCCTCATTATCTGCCGCGATATGCTCAGTCCTATTCCGGTGCCTGTCGGCTTGGTCGTGAAGAACGGAACGAAGATTTCTTCCTGGCTTTCCTTGCTGATAGGCTGGCCGTCGTTGCACACGTCTATTATGATGCTTTCCAGGCTGTCGATGCCGGCTCTTACATGCACGTGCCTTGCCCCTGCCTGTACCGCGTTCTTGAGAAGGTTGACCATGATCTGGGAAATCTGCCCCTCGTCCGCATAGAGCAGGATATCCTCGTCCTTTTCCTCATAGCTGAACTCTGTCCCGGCCTTTGTGAACTGTTCCACGGTGAGTTTCCTCACTGACTCCACCAGGTCGCGGAGATAGAATGCCTTCTTGACCGGGGTGGCAATGTGGGTGAGGTTCCTGTATGAATCCACGAACTTTATCAGCCCCCTCGATGCCGAGGCAATCGTTTCCAGACCGGCCTTTATGTCTGGAGAATTCCCCTGGTCGTCAGGTCCGTGCGAGGGGCTTTCTGAAGTGACGTACCTTGCGAGGGCATCGCTGAGAGAGGCGATAGGGGTCACCGTATTCATTATCTCATGGGTGAGGACGCGGATGAGCCTGGTCCATGAGGCTGTCTCGTTTTCTTCGATGTCGCTGCTTATGTCATTGAAGGCCACTATCTTCACATTCTTCTCATTTATCATTGCAGGCGAAGCCGTGATAGAAATCGTCACTCTTGATGACTCGTTGAAGTAGCTCGCCTTCTCTTCCACTCCTTCCGCCACTTTCCTGAAAGCGTCCGCAAGCGACTCGCTTATCCTCCTGAGCTGCCTTATGTTGCTGAATGTGGCTATGCCGAGGATCTGGAGAGCCTTGGCGTTGCAGTAGTTTATCCTCTCTCCGTCATCGTCTATCACCACGATTCCGGTCTGGACATGGTCGAGCATCTGCCCGTAGTATTGCTCCTGCTGTCGTATCTCTGATTTCTCTTTCTCGAAGATTGTCCTGAGCCTGTTGAGGGTCTTGTTGAACTTCCTGCTGAACCACTGCTCTTCCCTGAACCTGAAATTGGTCTCCTTGTCCTCCAGGGCGTCGAGCATGTAGTCCACCTTGCGGCGGGTCCTCTGTGTGAATAATACAGCCGCTGCGGCAAATGCGGCCACCACTGCGGCGGCTGATATGGCTATATACTGGATTTCCACTTCAGATGTTGTATTTCCTGAGTTTGTTATATAGCGTAGGCCTGCTGATGTCCAGCGCCTTTGCGACAAGGGTAAGGTTCCCGCTGTATTTCTTCATTGCTGAGCGGATAGCCTTCTCTTCTATCATCTCGAGTGTGTCACCCTGCTCTTCTTTCCAGCCGTCGTCCTGCATACCGGTCCCCTGTAATGGCCCCGGCCCGTCCTCCGGTCCGTATCCGGCCATTATGCCTGCGCTCATGAAATCCTCCCTGGTCAGGGATTCGCTGTCGGACATTATCACGGCCTTCTCCATGCAGTTCTGCAGCTCCCGGATATTGCCCTTCCATGCATGTGACACGAGCCACTGCGAGGCTTCCGGCGTGATGCCGGACGCCTTGCGGTTGTACTGTGCGGCGAACCTTTTCATGAACATCACGGCGAGCGGCAAGATTTCGTCCTTCCTTTCCCTCAGGGGCGGGAGGTGAATGTGGACAGTGTTTATCCTGTAGAACAGGTCTTCCCTGAATTTCCCTTCACGGACCATCCTCGGGAGGTCCATATTGGTGGCGCATATCAGCCTGATGTCCACAGGGATACTCCGCGTGTCCCCGACTCTGGTGACCGTCCTGCTCTGGAGGACCCTCAGGAGTTTGGGCTGCAGGTGCAGCGGCACGTTGCCTATCTCGTCCAGGAAAAGCGTCCCTTCCTGTGCCTGCTCGAACTTCCCTGCGAAGTCTGACCTGGCGTCCGTAAACGCACCTTTTGCATGGCCGAACAGTTCGCTTTCGAACAATGTCTCGGGGACGGCCCCCAGGTCCACGCCCACCATGGGCTTGCCGCTTCGCTCTGACAACCTGTGTATCTCCCTGGCCAGCACGTCCTTCCCGGTCCCGTTCTCTCCTGTTATGAGTATGGATGCGTCAGTCGGTGCAATCTTCCCGACCGTCTTGCGGATTTCTGTCATGCCTGGCCCCGTCCCCCAGTACATGGCCGCTGGTCCGCACGTTTCTCCTGCCTTGGCGCTCTTGCCGCTGTCCGTTTTCCGGTGTCTGGCGCATGCCTCCTCGAGTATCTTAATCAGTTTCTCGTTATCCCACGGTTTCACGACGAAGTCCGACGCACCGCGCTTCATCCCCTCCACTGCCAGGGCTATGTCGGCGTATGCCGTGAACAGGACCACCTGTATATCCGGGTGGTGCCTTTTCAGCTCGGAAAGCCAGTACAGTCCCTCATTCCCGGTATTTATGTCCCTGTGGAAGTTCATGTCCAGAAGCACTGCGTCCGGTCTGAATGCCTCCACCCTTGTCATGAGTTCAGTGGGGGAGGAGATGATCTCCACTCCGCTGAAGTGCATGGGCAGGAGAATCCGCAGGGCGGAGCGTATCCCGGAATTGTCGTCCACTACCAGTATCTTGCCTTTATTCTTGGCCATAATTTTATCAGGTTTGGCTGTCTGAAGCAAAGTTAGACATAAAAGCCGAGATTGGGAAATCTCTTGCATGCAATCAATGTCCGGCGGGCTCATGGGGGTACATTCTCTTTCGGGAAAGCTCTGCCGCCCACCTTTTTTCACGGGACTTCATTTTATATCTCAACAAGAATTAAATCCCTGCTAATCAATCGATTAACAGGGACTCTTTGTGCGGGCGAAGATTTCACTTTGGGGGCGAACCTGTGACGGGCAATCCCTTTTTAATACCCGGATTTTGAGGTTTTAGGTCATTTTGTGGCTCTGTCGTAGTGATAGCGCATCGTCATTATCTCAACCTCAATATCAGTTTCTTTTACACGGTAAACAATCCTGTGTTCCCGGTTTATACGTCTTGACCAGCACCCGGACAGGGCATATTTCAACGGCTCTGGCTTTCCTGTTCCAGTATACGGGTGTTCTGTCATATCTTTCAGTAAAGCCGTTATTTTCTTGATTATGGCAGTATTTCCCGACTGTTTCCAATACTCCCAGTCGGTGCGTGCTTGCATAGAAAAGACCAGACGGTACATGTCAAATGCGAGCCAGGAAATCCTCTACCGTTTCCCCGTCTTTTTGTTTGAGGGACTTTCCGTTGTCCAGCTCGTCAGATGCACGCTGTATCGCTTCCATTGTTGCAGGGGATTGCATGATGTATTCCGTTTCCTTCATGGCGTTGTATTCATCCATGGAGATAAGCACGGCGGCGGTGCCGTTTCCACGGTTTATTACCACCGTGTCGGTGTCGTTTATTACCCTGTCAAGGTATGCACGCAGGTTCTGTCTGAACTCAGTAAAGTTTGCCGTCTTCATTGTATTTGTCCTTTTGGTGTACTTAAATCGGTACAAATATAATGCTATTTTTTGAAAACAAAAGAAAGAAAAAGAGCAACAGGTGTAAAATAATTGCATACCTTTACTGTTCCTAAATCACTAAGCAACCGGACAAAATCCGGCTGTCATAGACATTTATTTGCCCTTTGCATGGTGGCGGTACCGGAAACGGCTGCACGGTCTCTTAGTGAACCGAGGACACCTGTACAGAGGGCATTTATATTCCTAAATCACTAAGTTAACGTCAGTTCGACGAATTTATGTTTAACAGCATTATATTAAAAATCAATATTTTATCATTTATGACCGGAATCCGTCACACTGACGTTAAGGATTTCTTCCAGAAATCCTGTCTGTCTAAACCCCAGT